>JAGBAK010000031.1 GCA_017938985.1 Clostridia bacterium | reverse complement strand
TACCCATGATGATTGTATCACCGGGAGTGTCAAGGTTCATTGCCCAGGCAATTCTGAAGTCAAGGATGATGCCGCCTTCAAGACGCACAAAAGCTGCTGCAAAGTCATCAACGCCGAAAACGTCGTGATGCTCATAGTCGGGACTCTTGCCGAAGAAGTCTGACTTATAGCCTGAAACTGTGAGGGGCTTGGGATAGCCGATTGAATTAAGAACCATATCGAGTGAGTAGCAGCCGATATCGCCGAGAGCGCCGATGCCTGCAGTATCCTTCTGAATGAAGGATGTGCCGAAGGGTGTGGGAATGCCTCTGCGTCTGCCGCCGCCTGTCTGGATATAATAAATCTTGCCGAGCTCGCCTGACTGAACAACCTTCTTGAGCATCTTCATATTCTCATCAAATCTGGGCTGGAAGCCGATTGAAAGAACGCCCTTGCTTGCCTTTTCAGCCTTGCAGATAGCAACAGCTTCATCAAGAGTTACGCACATGGGCTTTTCAAGAAGAACGCTCATACCGTGTTCAAGAGCATAGATTGTGCATTCTGCGTGTGTTGCATTGTATGTGCAAACGCTTACTGCGTCGCATTCGCCTGCGTCAACAAGCTCTTTGTGGCTGGGATAAAACTTTACGTTTTCGCCAACGTTATATGTTTCGCAAAAAGCTTCAGCCTTGCCGGGAACAAGGTCTGCAAGAGCAACAATTTCAACGTCGGGGCATTTCTGATATGCCTTAACGTGAGCTTCTGCAATCCAGCCTGTGCCGATGATGCCGACCTTGACTTTTTTGCTCATATCTCTGACTTTGTTATCTGCGGGAGCTTCTTTGAATTTATCAAGAATACTTGCTGCCATTGTGTTTTTCCTCCTTATGTTACCAGCTGAGTGTTTTGAGATATTCTCTGCTGAGTTTAACCGAATTCATTCTTGTGTCGCCTTCTGCAGGGTCATCCTGTTCAACAACAACCCACTCTGCGCCTGCATCTTCGCAAGCTGCAAGAATTGCGGGCATATCCTGCATACCGTAGCCGACGGGCATAAAGCTGAATGAGCCTTCTTCGTTTTCTTCCGTTTCTTCTTCCTCAATACCGATGAGCGCATACATCTTGCCCTGACCCGAGCCTGTCTTTTTGAAATCCTTGAGGTGAACAACAGGGCTTCTGCCGCTGTATTTTACAACGTATTCGGCAGGATTTACACCTGCAACGTTTACCCAGCAGGTATCAATTTCCGTTTTGAGAAGGTCTTCGGGAATTGTTGAATAAAGCACGTCAAGCGCATATACTTCGCCGATTTTAACAAACTCAAAATCGTGGTTGTGATAAAGAAGCTGAATGCCGAGCTTCTTTGCAGCTTCGCCGATTTTGCGGATACCCTCAACAGTTGCCGCAAAGCCGTCTGTGCCGGGTCTGCATTCCTCTGTAAGATAAGGAACAACAACGTATTTGCAGCCGATTTCAGCATAGTCTGCAATAACCTTTTCGGGGTCTTCAAGCATATCGTAATAAGGAACGTGAGCCGAAATGGGTGTGATGCCGATTTCTTCGCAGAAAGCCTTGATTTTTGCGGGTTCTTCGCCAAAAAGACCTGCAAATTCAACGCCGTCATAGCCAAGCTCTTTCATGGCTTTTATTGTTCCGTAAAAATCCTGCTCCATCTCGTCTCTGACGGAATAAAGCTGAACCGCAACGGGAAGTTTCATTGTTTTATCACTCCTGTAAAGTATTTATGCACAACATATAGTAACACATTATTATGACATATACAAGATTAAATTTGAAATTTATTTACCCTTATTCAGATATTTTTCCGTAATTTCGGCTGCACATTTGACCAATTCGGCACAGGGTCGCTTTTTGTAATATTGCTCTGTTCTTTTTTCGGGTTCGGGATTTGAAACCTTTTCGCCGAGACCGAGAAGCTCACGGCAGATATACGAGCCGTTTTCAGCCTTGAACTCCCCTGCCGCCTGCTGAATGAGAGCATAAAGCGCCTTCTTTTTTTCGTGGTCGTTGGGGTCTGTGCTTGCAAAAACGCAGGAAAGCACCATCGTCATACCGCTCACCGCCCCGCAGACCTCGCGCAGTCTGCCCATTCCGCCGCCGAAGCCTGCCGAAAAGCGCAGAGCCGTTTCGTGCTCAATGCCTGTGATATCTTCAAATGCGCAAAACACCGCCTGGGCGCAGTTGCAGCCGTTTTCAAAAAGTTCTTTTGCCTTTTCGGGTCTTGTCAATTCAATCATCTCCGCAAAAATATTTGTATTTTAAACCAAATATAATACAATCAATATCCGCTTGTCAACGAATAAAGCACCAAGTTTTTTACAAAAATTTATATTTTGTTAAAATTTTGCTATTCCATTTTGGTTAATTATGTGTTATACTGTAACCATTCATCCCCGAAAAACGGGGAATTAGTAAAACGGAGGAAAAAGAAATGACCAGAATCACAACAGTTTCCAAAAAAGTTCTTTCAACGGTTGTTGCAATGCTCATCGCCCTCACCTGTATGGCAACAGCGTTTGCAGCAGCACCCGCAGCTCCCGCAGCAATCAACGTTCTTGCAGCTTTCTCAGATGCAATCGTTATCGAAGAAATCGAAGGCTGTGAATACGCAATCCTTGCTTACGCAGAAGATGACACGGTTGACGCTTCACTTGCAGAGTATAAGTCAGCAACAGTTTTTGAAGGTCTTGAACCCGAAACAAAATATGCTGTTTATGCAAGACTTGCTGCAACAGACACAGAGGTTGCAGGCGACTATGCAACTGTTGACGTAACAACAGGCGCAGCAGACGCTGACCCCGCTGTTGAAATTGCTGACGATGACATCACCGTTAACGACGAGCTCAAAAACATCGTTTGCGCAGCAAACACAATTGATTTCGGTGGCAAAACCTACACAGTAAAGTACGAAATCGCTCCCAACGCAAGCGTTGACGTTTCAACTCTTGCTGACGGCAGCACAAAATTCGGCAATCTTGTTGCAGGTTCAACCTATGCCATCACAGCAAAAATCAACGTTGCAGGCATCGAATTCAAGTCAGAGCCCGTAAACAAGACCCTCAAGCTCGCTCAGAATTCTCCCGCAACACCCGTTCCCACAAAGGTTACAGGCACATCAATCGAAGTCAAGGCTGCTGACAAGAGCGTTGTTTATGCTTGCGCAATCAAGGGCAGCACAGACGAACTCGTTTGGGTAACAGGCAACGTTTTCACAGACCTTGCTCCCGAAACAACATACGTTATCTATGCAAAGTATCCCTCAACCGATACATACCTTGAAAGTGCTCCCGTTTACATTGAACTTACAACACTCAAGGCTTCCGCAGGTATCGCTCCCCAGCCCGTTCTTCTTGATAAGAACAGCACATCAATCAAGGTTGGCGCAGGCGACGATAAGGCAACGGAATTCTCAATCGACGGCGGTAAAACCTGGAACAAGACAGGTCTTTTCACAGGTCTTGAAGTTAACAAAAAGTATGACTTCGTTGCAAGATACGTCTTTGAAGAAGGCAAGCAGGATCCCAGCGGCATCAGCGAAGCTGTTTCAGTTATCACAAACAAGAGAGCCAACTACGAAGCTGCAATAAGCAACTGCGCATTCACAATCACCACAAACGGTAAGATTTATGCAAAGAGCTCCTTCAATTTCAGCATCGCAGGCGATACATACACAGAAGCTGACCAGTACGGCGATACAAGATACGTTCCCGTTGCATGGGCATACGAAGACCAGGGCAAGGCTATCACAGGCAACGCAATCAATGCAACAGGCAAAATCGATACCCCCGAAACATCACAGGATATCACCGTAACAGTTACATACGAGCTCCAGAAGTTCAACGGCACAGATTGGGTTGCAGTCAGCACAGCAGAAGCTGATTACATTGTTCACGTAAGCGCCGAATACAACGCAATCAAGGCTTTCTTTGAGAGCTTCCTCAACTTCTTCCTCAACTTCATTCCCAAGCTCATTCTCGGCTTCATCAACAAATAATCAATAAGTTAAAGGCTTGCACGGCAACCGCTGTGCAAGCCTTTTTGTTATGCTTTATAATTGTAAATTACGCCTTATATTCAAACGTCTGCTCCGCCTGAAGAGCCTCAAGATATCTGCAGCACTCCGCCTTTGCCTTTTTAAGGTCAAGGTCAAGATAGTTGCCGCATTCTTTTTTTGTGTTGCCGAAAACCTCGCCCTCATATGCAATGATATCGGCAAGAATTTTCTTTGTCACCTCAAGAACCTTTGCGTTGTCGGCGTTGCGCACAAGCAGATAAAATCCCGTGCGGCAGCCCATAGGACCAAAATAGATAACGTCGTCTTTTATCTCTGAATTTCTCACAAACGTTGCAAACATATGCTCAACGGTGTGTGCGGTTGTGGTGTCCATAAAATCGCCGCCGTTGGGGATTCTTGTGCGCATATCGTAGGTGGTGATGTCACCGTCAATGCGTGAAACGTAAATGCCCTCTGTCAGCAGGTCGTGGTCAACTGTAAAGCTTGTAATTTTATTCATCTTCATCAAACTCCTTTATCAAAGTGTATTCTCTGTTTCTGAGTATCTCAACAAGTTCCTTTTCGTTGCGGATTCTTTTTGCCGTTTCAATGCCGCCGAAGCAAGCGGTAATCCCCTCGTGAGTATCCGCCCCCGAAGTCAGAATCAACTCAGGATGAGCCGCCGCAAAATCTTCCGCCTGCTGATTGTTTTCAGCGTAATTATCCGAGTTGAAAACCTCAATGCCGTCAATAAATTCAAGCGGCAAAACCTGCGGCTCGGGAATATACGGCTGCTCCCTGAAAGGGTGCGCCTGAATGCAGATTGCACCGCATTGTTTAAGAGTTTTATGCCATATTTCAACGCTTCTTTCTCTTAATTCGGGGTGCGCATAAAGCATCTCGGGGGTTATTCCGTAGCAAAGAATTTCAAGACCCTTGCCAACGTGTTCTTCAAGTCCGAAAATGATATCCAGGCCGTACTTTTCGCCGCATTTTTTCAGTTCAAGGTAGTCTGCCTCATATTGCGCCACAAACTCATTCCACGGCAGCTTGCGGTAAATTCCCGTGTTGCCGTTTATGAAATGGTTTGTTATGACACAGCCGCTGTAACCGTCCCTGAAAAGGCTTTCGGCAAGCTCTTGGGGATACATTTCCGAGCAGGCACTGCACGGCAAAGTGTGTGCGTGAAGCTGATATCTGAATTTTTCCATGCGAGCACCTCCCTTTCGGTCATAACCGAATTATAAATCCGTCTGAACCATTTTTCAAGCAAAAGTACAATATATGTCAATTGTTACTAAAAAGAAAACACAAATTTAGTATATATTTTCTTAAAAATATATGGAAATTTAAAAAATCATATGATATAATCATTGATGGATTATTCTGCCACAACGCAGAATAAACCGCATTAATTTCGTTTATAATTATTTATGGAGGTAGATACCCATGTACAAGTATGTTTATTTGTTCTCCGAAGGTAACGCAGATATGCGTGAAATCCTCGGCGGCAAAGGCGCAAATCTTGCAGAAATGACAAAGATCGGTCTCCCCGTTCCCCAGGGCTTCACAATCTCAACAGAAGCTTGCACAAAGTACTATGAGGACGGCAGAAAGATCAACGATGAAATCCAGGCTCAGATCATGGAATACATCGTTAAGATGGAAGAAATCACAGGCAAAAAGTTCGGCGATAAGGAAAATCCCCTTCTCGTTTCCGTTCGTTCAGGTGCCCGCGCATCAATGCCCGGTATGATGGACACAATCCTCAACCTCGGTCTTAATGAAGAAGTTGTTGAAGCTATCTCAGCAAAGAGCGGCAACCCCCGTTGGGCTTGGGACTGCTACAGAAGATTCATTCAGATGTATTCAGACGTTGTTATGGAAGTCTGCAAGAAGTACTTTGAATAACTCATCGACAATATGAAGGAAGAAAAAGGCGTTACTCAGGACGTTGAACTCACAGCAGAAGACCTCAAGACACTTGCTGGCCAGTTCAAGGCTGAATATAAGAATAAGATCGGCAAGGATTTCCCCGCTGATCCCAAAGAGCAGCTCATGGGTGCTATCGAAGCTGTTTTCCGTTCATGGGACAACCCCCGTGCAAACGTTTACCGTCGTGACAACGATATTCCCTATTCATGGGGTACAGCCGTTAACGTTCAGATGATGGCTTTCGGTAACATGGGCGATAACTGCGGCACAGGCGTTGCTTTCACACGTGACCCCGCTACAGGCGAAAAGGGCCTTATGGGTGAGTTCCTCACCAACGCACAGGGCGAAGACGTTGTTGCAGGCGTTCGTACTCCCATGCCCATCGCTGAAATGGCTGAAAAGTTCCCCGCAGCTTTCAAGCAGTTCAACGAAGTTTGCGCTATCCTTGAAGACCACTACAGAGATATGCAGGATATGGAATTCACCGTTGAAGACGGTAAGCTCTATATGCTCCAGACCAGAAACGGTAAGAGAGCTGCCTTAGCTGTTCTCTTACCGTTTCTGGTCTGGAGCATATAGAGCTTACCGTCTTCAACGGTGAATTCCATATCCTACATATCTCTGTAGTGGTCTTCAAGGATAGCGCAAAC
>JAGBAK010000030.1 GCA_017938985.1 Clostridia bacterium | reverse complement strand
GGGGATACATCCGCCGGAAGGACCGCCGGTCTGTGCAGCCTTGAACTTCTTGCCGTTGGGGATACCGCCGCCGATATCATAGATGATTTCGCGGTGAGTTGTACCCATGGGGATTTCAACAAGACCTGTGTTTTCAATCTTGCCGCCGAGAGCGAATACCTTTGTGCCCTTTGACTTTTCTGTGCCCATTGATGCAAACCATTCTGCACCCTTGAGGATAATCTGGGGAATGTTGGCGAAGGTTTCAACGTTGTTTTCAGTTGTGGGCTTGCCGAAAAGACCCTTAACTGCGGGATAGGGAGGTCTGGGTCTGGGTTCGCCTCTGTTACCTTCGATTGAGGTCATAAGAGCTGTTTCTTCGCCGCAAACGAATGCGCCTGCGCCAAGACGGATGTGAAGGTCAAAGTCAAAGCCTGAATCAAAAATGTTTTTGCCGAGAAGACCGTATTCCTTTGCCTGGTCAATAGCAATCTGGAGACGCTTAACGGCGATGGGGTATTCGGCACGAACGTAAACGTAACCTTCGGATGCGCCTGTTGCGTAACCGCAGATTGTCATAGCTTCGATAAGGCAGTGGGGGTCGCCTTCAAGAACGGAACGGTCCATGAATGCGCCGGGGTCGCCTTCGTCAGCGTTACAAACAACGTATTTCTGGTCAGCAGCGTTAGCAGCAGTGAAGCTCCACTTTCTGCCTGTGGGGAAGCCGCCGCCGCCCCTGCCTCTGAGGCCTGAATCAATAACTTCCTTGATAACGTCCTGAGGAGTCATCTCTGTGAGAACCTTGCCGAGGGCTGCGTAACCGTCCATTGCGATGTATTCGTCAATGTTTTCGGGGTCGATAAGACCGCAGTTACGAAGAGCAACTCTCTTCTGGGTTTTATAGAAGTTTGTGTCGTTAAGAGAAACAGTTTTGCCTGCTTCTTCAACAATGCTTTCGTCAACATCTTTGTAAACAAGTCTTTCAACAAGACGGCCTTTAAGAAGATGTTCGGAAACGATTTCAGCAACGTCTTTTTCTTCAACTCTGCTGTAGAACGTGCCTTCGGGATAGATGATAACAACGGGACCCAGAGCGCAAAGACCGAAGCAACCGGTCTGAACAATTTTAACTTCTTCCTGAAGTCCGTTTTTCTCAAGCTCCTTCTCGAAGGTGGACATAAGCACCTTGCTGCCTGATGAAGTACAGCCGGTACCGCCGCAAATCAAAACATGAGAACGAATCATATTACTTTAACCTCCATTATGAGATAGCGTTGGTGATTGTGTATTCCGAAACGGGTGCGCCGCCCTTGAGATGCTTCTCAATAACCTCTGCAGCCTTTTCGGGGGTCATCTTAATGTAAGTAACCTTGTCTTTGCCTGCTTCAAAGATTTCAACAACGGGCTCAAACTGGCAAACGCCGATGCAGCCTGTCTGTGAAACCATAACCTTGTCAGCGAGACCTGCGTTGCTTACGCCTTCAACGAATGCGTTAAGAACGGGTCTTGCGCCTGCTGCGATGCCGCAGGTAGCCATACCTACAACAACTCTGATTTCGCCGCTGCCTTCGCGAAGAACAACCTTGTCCTTCATTTTTTCTCTGATAGCAGCAAGTTCAGCCAATGATTTCATAATATCTATCCTCTCTATAAAATATTAAACTATTTTACCGAATCGTAGCCTTCCTGAAGGTAGGCCTCAATCCATTTGATAACTTCATAAGTGTCAAGCGGTACATCGCCGAGAACTTCACGAAGCTCAACCGTGTCAAGCTCAACGCTGCCGCCCTCAAGGTGATGTTCAAACCGCCAGTCGATATCGGGCGAACCCTGAATGAGCGCCGTGACGGTTGAAACGATGTCGCCGAGGGGAGTGAAGTCGAGGTGATTTTTAAAAAACACCGCTGTGACCTTTGTTCCGCAGTTCACGGGGTCAACCTGTTCGCTGACGGATTCAATGTTTACCGAGCCGCCCGTCTGTTCAGCCGCAAGTTTTAAGAGCGGTATGCCCAGACCGACCTTACGGGTTGTGCGTGTTGTACAGAAAGGGTTGATAACGTTTTCAACCATCTCCTTGCTCATTCCGCAGCCGTTATCTTCAATTACAAGCGTGAGTGAATCGGCGGTTTCGGTAAGCTTTATGAGAATATTCTTTGCTTTTGCCTTAACGGAGTTTTGCGCAATGTCAAGAATATTCAGCGATAACTCTTTCATAAGCCTTTCAGCCTTTCAAAAAGTGCTTTGCGGATATCGTTGTGATTTTCGCTGCATTCAAGTTCAAAGCAGTTGAGTCTGCCGCTTATATCCCACAGATAATGGGCATCGGAAGAAACAACGGAAGGCTTTGATTTGAGCAGTTCAAATTTTGATTCATATTCGGGTCGCTTATCGCCGTCATGATATTCGGCGCAGGGGAAAAACGGAAATTCGGGAAAGATACCGAGCGTTGCAACAATACCGTTTGCCTCCCTGTCGATGTGAGCAGGGTAACAGATTCCGCCGCACTCCTTAACAAGGTCGGGCGCTTCGTCAACGGTAATCATCGTTGCGTTTGAAAGCAGATTTTCTTCAATCGCGATAACTTCGTCGTTTTCGTTCATTACCGTCTGTTCGCCGAAAATATCAACTCTGTTTTTGAACGGGATACGCTTTTCGCTCACAAGAGCGTCAAACCTCATTGCATCCTCAAGCTTTTCAAACAGGCAGACAAGGTGGATATCTTCCGCCGTTGTAAGCTCCATACCCGCAACGGGCACGATTCCGTTTGCTTGCGCTGTTTTGAAAAACGCAGGACAGTTGCGGCAGGTGTTGTGGTCGGTCAGAGCCATGATATCGAGCTTTGCAACCACGCCCATACCTGCGATGTTGTTTGGCGTCATATCGTCGTCGCCGCAGGGTGATAAGCACGAATGAATATGAAGGTCGTAGTAATATTCTTTCATATCAAAGCTTCTCAAAAAACGTTTTTGCAGCTTCATAAGCAGGCATTGAGCAGGAGAGAATATTCACTCCCTTTGACCTTGCCGTTTCGGTAACGGCGGCATCAAGCTGAACGCCTTCCGCAAGAATGATGCAGGCAACGTCGGCAAGCGATGCAACGGCAACAATGTTGATGTTGGACATAATTGTTATCCACGCATCGTCAGCCTTTGCTCTGCCCATAACCCAGCTGAGCAAATCGCCGATGTAAACGCCGCTGATTTCTCTTTCACCGTCAGGAAGAGCGATTGTGCCGAAGCCTTCAATTGAAGCAAGCTCACTTACTTTCATTACCGTTGTCCTCCTGATAATCGTTGAGATACTTTTTGAACAAATCTTTATAAGCGATGATACAGTCGTTTCTGTCTGCATGACCGAGAACAATATCCTCCGCAAAAGCTCTGCAGCTGGGAGCACCGCAGGAGCCGCAGTCGATTCCGGGCAGGGATTTGCGTACCTGCTGAATCTGAGCCATAAGCCTCATTGATTCGCCGATGTTATCGCTCAGCCTGTTGAGCGGCTGATACTTCGGGTAATCGGTGAAGAACCGTTTTTCGGGAATAAAATGTTCATCCTCGGGCATGGAGTTGAGCGAAACGGGCATATAACGCCTTAAAGTGTGGAGTCTGTTTTTTGCTATATAGGGGTTTTCGATTGTAAGAACACCGCCTACGCAGCCGCCCGGACAGGCGTTGAGTTCAACAAAATCAATCGGCGGAATGTTGCCGTCCTCAATCTGGTCAAGAACGGAGATGACGTTGTTGATGCCGTCAGCCGCCAGAATTTTATCGTTTAGCAGCGCAGAGCCTTCGCCGCCGCATATCGCCCAGCTCAGACCGATTCTGCCTGCCTGAGTTGAAAGGGTGAGCGGCTTATCCCTGTTCATAACGTTGATAAGCAGGAAGTAAACCTCGCTCATTGAAACAACAAGGTCAACCTCGCTCTTGTAGCTGCCGAAGCCGTTCTTAGCGTAGCTTGCCTTTGCAGGGCAGGGAGATATGAAGCAGATGCCTATATCCTCGCTCTTAAGCTCGGGGTGCGCCCTGAGAGTCATCTCTCTTGCCATTGATGCGGCAACCTCCATCGGGGGAAGCAGCGGCATCAGGTTATCCTTGAGGAAAGGAAAACGCAGACCGATGAGCCTTGTTATTACGGGGCAAGCCGTGCTGATAACAGGCTTTTTTATGCCCTCTGTCTGAAGATAGATTCTGGTGTAAGCCGAAACTATTTCAGCAGCCTTTGAAACCTCAAAAACGTCGTCAAAGCCGATGTCGAGAAGTCCCTGAAGCACGTAGTCGATATTATCAAGATTATCGAACTGAGCAAACAGGGCAGGTGCGGGCAGTGCGATTTTATATTTGAATTTGTTGATTTCGTTAAAAGAGTTGCAAACACTCTTTTTTGCGTTGTTAACGCAGTTGCGGATACATTCACCGCAATCGATACATCGCTCGGGGTCAATTTCGGCACAGCCGTTGCGCACTCGGATTGCCTCGGTGGGACAATGCTTCATACAGGTTGTGCAGCCCGTGCATTTGCTCGGGTCGAGCGATACGGAATGGATATAGGTATTCATAAAATACTATCCTTTCAGCCGCAAGGGTCAATAATTGACTTTCATGGTAATTGTTGTTCCCTCACCCACAACCGAATCTATGTGCATATAGTCGGTGTATCTTTTCATATTCGGCAGACCCATACCTGCGCCGAATCCGAGAGTGCGGATATTATCGGGCGCTGTGGAGAAACCCTCCTGCATAGCCTGCTCAATGTTTGCGATACCGGGGCCGGTATCTGTAAGAATTATTTCGATGCAGCCGTCGTCAACCGTAACGTCAGCCGTGCCGCCGCCCGCGTGGATAACCATATTTATCTCGCCCTCATACATGGCGATGGAAACCCTGCGGATGGTTTCGGGGTCAAAGCCGAGCTGGCGCAGGTTCTTTTTGACCTGAACCGATGCCTGACCTGCCGACGTAAAGTTTTCGCCGTCAACGTCATAATGGAATGTTAAAGCCTCAGCCATTGGGGTTACCGTTTCCTGTTAATCCGTTTGAATAGAGGATACCGCAGGCGTCATACATACGCAGAGGCGTTGTCATAACAGCTATGCCGCATTCCTCTGCAAGCTCAAGCATATCCTTTGAGGGCTGCTTTGACCTTACGAAAACGATGCAGAGCATATCCATCATTTCTGCGGTTCTGATAACCTGTGCGTTGACAAGCCCCGTGAGGAGGACCGCCTGGTCTTTGACGTAAGCCAGAACGTCGCTCATCATGTCGCTGCCGCAGGCCGAATGAACATCTTTGCTCAGGCTCTCGCTGCCGCAAAGCACCTGAGCGCCGAGCAAATCTTTGATAGTGTTAATTGTCATATTAACATCCCTCTTTTTGGTAAGAGTTGATTACTGATACTTTGCGAGGATAGCGGGGATTTCGTCGGGAGTAACTCTGCCGTAAACGTCTTCATTGATTGTAAAAACGGGAGCAAGGCCGCAAGCGCCGATGCAGCGGCAAGCTTCAACGGAGAATTTGAGGTCCTGTGTGCATTCGCCGGGAGCAATGCCGAGAACTTCGCAAATCTTATCAAGGATTTCCTGTGAACCCTTAACGTAGCAAGCTGTGCCGAGGCAAACTGAAACGTTATATTTGCCCTTGGGTGAAAGTGAGAACAGCGCATAGAATGTTGAAACGCCGTAAACCTTTTCAAGCGGAACGTCCATACCTTCTGCGATCATCTTCTGAACTTCGATGGGCAGATAGCCGTAGATGTTCTGTGCCTCCTGCATAACGTGCATAAGCATGCTTTTGTCGCCCTTGCATTCTGCCATAAGAGCTTTGAGCTGAGCTTCCTGCTCGGCAGTGCCTGCGAAGGGAATGTTACTGATTTTTTTAAGCATTTAGCCATTCCTCCTGAGATTTATTTTGATAGCTTAAAAACTTTTTCAACAATGCGGAATGTGCATAAAAACCCACAATCCTGCATTCTAAAGTATTATAACATATAATAATAAAAAATGCTACGGTATTTTTACGATTTTTTGAGTGAAATCAAAGGTTTTTTGTATATTTTTTCATTTTAAGGCAAGTTAGTTGCAACTAACTGTGTTTTTATTCATTTTCAGGTGAATTCTCAGGTGCGTTTCAGAGTGACTGCGGCTCGGTTGACAACGGCAAAGATAATGTGATATATTAAACTTGATATTGTTTGTTTAAAGGATATTTGTTTATGAAATCAAAACGCAGTTTTCCCATAGTTACCGTAACCAAAAAAGCAGAGGCGGCTCTTAAAGGCGGTCATCCCTGGGTATATGATGCCGAGATAACCGAAACCTTCGGTGCACCCGAAAACGGCTACCTTGTTGACGTGCTTTCGCAGAAAGGCTCCTACCTCGGCACAGGCTTTCTCAGCCTGAACAGTAAAATCAGGGTCAGGGTTGTTTCTTCAAACGCAAACGAAAGCTTTTCAAATGCTTTCTGGGAAAGAAGAATCAAATACGCCATCGACTACCGCAAAACCGTTATGGGCGACGATTTCAGCTGTTGCCGCCTTGTTTTCGGCGAAGCTGACGGTCTGCCCGGTCTTACGGTTGACAGATTCAGCGATATTATCGTAACGCAGGTTTTGTCCTACGGTATGGATAAAATAAAGGACGTTATCTATAAGGCAATCGTTAAAACGCTCACCGATATGGGCGAAACGGTCAACGGTGTTTATGAGCGCAACGACGTTGCAATCAGGGCGCTTGAGGGACTTGAAGAATATAAAGGCTGGTATGAGGGCATACCGCACCCCGAATCAACAGTAACCGAGATAACCGAAAACGGAATAAAGTATAACGTTGATTTTGAAAACGGGCAGAAAACGGGATTTTTTCTTGACCAGAAATATAACCGCCTTGCCGTTTCAAAAATCGCAAAGGGCAAAAAGGTGCTGGACTGCTTTACGCACACAGGCTCGTTTGCGCTCAATGCCGCAATGGGCGGTGCGGAAAGAGTTACGGCGGTTGACGTTTCAAAAACCGCAGTTGAAATGGCTGAAACCAATGCCAAACGAAACGGTCTTGAGGACAGAATGGATTTTCTTGCCGCAGACGTTTTTGACCTGTTACCCGAGCTTGAAAAACAGGGCGGCAAGCCTTATGACTTTATAATTCTTGACCCTCCTGCATTTACCAAAAGCCGCAAAACCGTAAAGAGTGCGGAAAGAGGATATAAGGAAATCAACTACAGGGCAATGAAGCTTCTGCCCCGCGGCGGCTACCTTGCAACCTGTTCCTGCTCCCACTTTATGCGCAACGAGCTGTTTGTCAAAATGCTTCACGATGCCGCCGCCGATGCAGGCGTGCAGTTAAAACAGATTGAAGCCAGGCAGCAGTGCTGCGACCATCCCGTTTTGTGGAACGTTCCCGAAACGGATTACCTTAAATTCTATATTTTTCAGGTGGTGTAAAATATGTCATTTTATAAGAACTGGATGTCATATATCAGAGACGATGCAAAAATCACACGCATAGCAATGCCCGGCTCACATAACTCCGCAACAATGGCGATGAACAAGTTTGCCTGCTGCCAGAAAGGCACGCTCTATGAGCAGTATTGCTACGGTCTGCGTATGTTTGATATCAGACTCAAGGCAAACAAAAAGGGCGAGCTTGTTGTTGCTCACGGCGTTATGAACGGCATTTCCGCAGAGCGTGCATTCCTTGATCTGAAAAGAATAATCGACGAAACCGATGAATTTATCATTATTGGCTTGCGCACATATATGAACCAGAAAATAGGACCTGTTAAGCTCAGCTATGACGGCAACAGCGCCGAAACAAGCAGACTCATAAGAACTTGCCTGAACCCCGAAAAATATGCGCTTACCGATATAAGCGATATTGCGAATCTGACCCTCGGCGACATCAGAAAATCGGGTAAAAAATATATAATTATCAACGAAAATGCTGAATACGATTACAGTGTTAACTGCCCGATGCCTTATCCGTGGGAAAGCGACGTTTACGGATATAAGCCTGAGAAGTTTGCCAAAACCATTCTCAAATATTTTGACGAGGTTGAGAGCGAAGGCTTCTTTGCATTCCAGACACAGCAGACGCCCAACCCCGGCACCGAAAACGGCTGGACAAAGTGGCCCGACGACCTTGATGAGATGATAAGACCTTTTATTCCGCAGATTGTGAGCGACATTGCCGCAAATCCCCGGTGGCTTGAAAAGGTTAACATAATCGTCGGCGATTTTATGACAAAGGATTATATGAAAACCAATGAGATTCTTTCGCTCAATCTGCTCAAGGGCATTGTTAAGGACGAGCTTAAAGAAGAGTTTGCAAAGGCAATCGGCAAATCTTAATAAAATATCTCACAACTGTTAAAATTAAATTCATACCCAATTAATATTTTCGGGTTATTATCTGAATGTACCCGATGGGAGCCGCAACCCACGGTGTACTGCTCATTTTTGAGTACGCAATACCCCTCCTCAATTCAACCCCATGCAGAAAAAGATGCTGCCGCAAGCATCTTTTTCTTGCGTTATGGGGGCTTTTTTATTTTAGTGAATTGTGAAGAACGAACAGTGAATAGTTAAAGTATGGCTTTGCCCTTACCCATTGTAATTTGAATTGAATATGTTATATAAAATTAGCACTGTAGGGACACCCTGCGTGGTCGCCCGTCAGAATCTGCAGAATATCAACAGTTTAAGGGTAGGGGCGGATATTATCCGCCCGAGAAATTACATTTTTATCGGATATGCAATTGAATAAAACAAAAAAGCAGGTGCGTTTTGACCTGCTCTTTTTATGCATTACTGCTGAATATTCTTTTGCGTAAAATGAAATAAAGCGAAAACTGAACCGCAAACGTTGCTACCCACGATATCGGGTATGCCCAATAAAGGAACATCAGAGTTCTGTTCATCGGCAGAATTGCGTAAATCCAGAAAAGCCTTATTCCGCAGCCGCCGAGCAGCGAAACAATCATCGGCTTGAAGGATTCGCCCATTCCTCGCAGCTGACCTGCCGCAACGTCCATCAGTGAGCAGAAAACGTAAAACGGCATAATCAACGAAAGTCTTTCTGCGCCGATGGCAACAACCGCTTTGTCGGTTGAGAAAAAGCCGACGATGAATTCGCTGAAAAACGTGCCGACGGCGCCCATAACAACGCCGATTATGCTTGCTATAGTGATGCAGTATCGGTAGATTTTGCCAACGTTTTCGTGCTTTCTTGCACCCATATTCTGTGACGTGAAGGTCATTGAAGTTTGGGCAATTGCGTTTGTGGCGGTGTAAACGTATGAGTCATAGTTTGAGCCTGCGGCGATGCCTGCCATTGCAACCGAGCCAAAGGAGTTGACTGTTGACTGAATGATTAC
Source organism: Clostridia bacterium (assembly GCA_017938985.1). GTDB lineage: Bacteria > Bacillota > Clostridia > Oscillospirales > Acutalibacteraceae > CAG-177. The sequence continues at coordinate 7,067 of JAGBAK010000030.1, read as the reverse complement.
GTTGGAAATCGAGAAAAGCGAATTCTGAACGCCTGCAGGCAGACCGATACCGACAATTTTGAGCAGCTCCGTTTTGTTAATGCGCAGCTTGCTGAAATGAAGCTTGCAGGAGTTATTGAGCCTTGTGAGATGAATAACAATCATAATTGCCGAGAGATACTGCGCCGTTATGGTGCCGATTGCAACGCCGCTGACGCCCATATGGAAAAAGACTACAAGAATCAGGTTGAGCGCAACGTTCACAAGACCTGTTGATGCAAGGATAAAGAGCGGCTTTTTTGTATCGCCCGTGGCTCTGACTATTGCCGAGCCGAAGTTATAGACCATTGAACCGGGACAGCCTGCAAAATAGATTTTGAGATAGAGCGTCGCAAGGGGAAGAACGTCGTGGGGTGAACCCATAAGCACAAGGATTTTTCCCGACAAAAAGAAACCGATAAGTCCGATAAACACGCCGCTGATTAAGCTCATAAGCATTGCGGTGTGAGTGCAGGCGTGAACTCTTTCTTCATCACCTGAACCGATGTGGCGTGCAACCATAACGCCCGAACCCATTGACAGACCTATGAAAACGTTCAGCAACAGATTGATGAGCGAGCCTGTTGAGCCTACTGCCGCAAGAGCCTCGCTGCCTGCGAATCTGCCGACTACAACAACGTCTGCCGTGTTATAGGCAAGCTGAAGCAGACCCGTTAAAATGAGCGGTATTGAAAATATGAATATTTTTTTCAAAAAAGGTGCGCTTGTCATATCAAGCGAATACCTGCTGTTCATTTTGATTTTCACTTCCGATTTTGATGTTAACAAAAGTATATCACTTTTGCGAAGCTTGTCAATTAAGCGTATTTACAAAAAAAGAGGGTGTTGCCGACGATTTTTTTGACAACACTCTCTTGTTTTTTTATTTTACTTTTGCAGACTGTTTTTTGACGTACCAGCTTATGATTTTGTCAAACAGACCCTTTTTGCCGTTATCTCCGCCACCTGCACCGGGTGCAACAGCGTCGCTGTCGGAAAGGTCAATTTCCTGTGCATTGAGCTTATATGAATTTGCAAAGGTATCAAGCACCTGCTTGCGCACCATTCCGCGAAGCGGAATATGAGCAACCAGACCGTAGGTTGCAGCCTGACCCTTGTCTGCAAGCTCGGGGTGAGCTCTTACGATTTCAACCGCCTCTCTGAGGTCGGCAAGGTATTGGTCAACAACCTTTTCGTGCGGAGCCGTTACCATTGCGTGCAGAGCGTCGGGGAATTGAAGGCGGTCAATGTGCCAGCCTTTTTCTTCCATAACGTCGCCGACTGCAAATGCGTTAACGGCAGGGTCGGTTGATTTATAAGCAAAAAGGCTTGCTATCGGGTTGCCGATAATCCTGAAGCAGCCGATATCTTCAATGCCTTTTTTCAGACGCTGTGAAACTTCAACGGTTTTCTTTGCAAGGGCAACGTAGCCCTCAACACCGTTTGCCTGAATTGCCGCCCAGGCTGCGGCATATGCGCCGCCGGGACGTGTGCCGAGAAATGCAGGCGAAGCAAAAAGTCCGCCCGGCCAGCTTTCGTGCACAAACACCTGATGCTTGAAATAATCAACGTTTCTGTAAAGAATGCAGCTTGCGCCTTTGGCGGCAAAGCCGTATTTATGGATATCGGCAGAGATTGAGGTTACGCCCTCAACCCTGAAATCCCACACGGGCACGTCGTAGCCTGCTTTTTCAATAAAGGGCAGAATATAGCCGCCGACGCACGAGTCAACGTGCAGGGGAATATTATGCTTTTTGGCAAGTGCGCCAAGCTTTTCGATCGGGTCAATGATACCGTGAGGATATTCGGGCGCAGAGCCGAGAATCATAACGGTGTTTTTGTTAATCATCTTTTCAACTGCCGCAACGTCAACGCCGTAATCGTCGGCGAGCGGTGCTCTGCGAATCTTAACGCCGAAATATTCCGAGCCCTTGTCCCACGCAACGTGGGCGGTTTCGGGGATAATCATTTCGGGTTTTTTGATGCCCTTGGAACGTCCGAGATCACGGTACGTTTTAACGGCAAGCATACAGCTTTCCGTGCCGCAGGAGGTCATAACGCCGCAAGCTTCTTCATCAACGTGAAAAAGCTCGGCAGTGAAGCGAAGCACCTCTTTTTCAAGGCGTTTGAGGCTCTTGAATGCGGTGGGGTTAAGTCCGTTTGCCGAAAAATATTTGGCATATGCCTTTTCAAGAAACTGCGTGTATTCCTCGTTGAGATAATAAACAAGGCTCCATGTTTTTGCCTCTTTGTAGTTAGGGTCGTCCTTGCCGAAGGTGTCAAGCTCTTTGAGGATTTCTTCAAAGGGTCTGCCCGTTTCGGGTGCATAATTGCTCATATCAGAGCCTCCTTAAAAGTTGAATCAGAACGGTAAACGGCTGTAAAGCCAATAGATTGCAACGCCCAGATAATTGCCGACGGCATAGCCGATAATGCCTGTGGTGATACCCGAAATGAGAGCCGCATTGTTCTTGAGCGAATTTGCAACGGCAGGCACAAACGGGGGAGAGCATATGGCTGAAACCGAGGTGACAGCCATTGTGTCAAAGTCAATTTTGAAGATTTTGCTGAGCAGTGCGTGCAAAATCAGCGTGCCGTAAATGGCAACGGTAACGTAAACGATGATTGTTACGTCAATGTGGATAAGCTTTCTGATATCCGCCATTGTGGCAACCGTGAAGCAGAAAATATAGATGATATACATACCGAGATTTGTTGTCATCTTTATGTTTCTGACGGGCTTGATAAAAGAGCAGAGAATTGAAAGCGTGGTTATAAGCAGGATTGTGATTGCTGTTCTTGAATCGGGTTTGAAGAGCATACTCACACCGTATGAAACGCCGAGAATTGCTGCCGAAAGAAGAAGCGCGAGCATAAGCTTGCCAAATGTCTTGCCCTCAAACATTCCCTTGTAAGAAGTGGTTTCCTGACATTCGTTGCCGTCAACAGTAACGTTCTTATCGCCCTCAAAATCTTTCATACGGAAGAGTTTTTTAATTAGATACTTGCCCGAAGAAAGCATCACAAGCATATAGACAATGGAGATTACCATATCATAGGTGTTAAAAATGAGGTAGTTTTCACCGGAAACGCCTATTGCCTTTGCAATTGACGTGAGGTTTGGTGTGCCGCCCGTATAAACGCCCATTGCAAGACCTGCAAACTGCGGTGCAAGCGGGTTACTGTTGAAGATAAGCTGAAGAATGAAAGTGATTATTGTGATTGAAACAATTGCAAGGAGCATACACTTTATGCCCGTTTTGGTTGTTTTTAAAGCTTTTTTGATATCGAGCGAAAACAGAATGAGCGGAAGTGCAAGGCATACGCTTACGTCCTGCATTGTTGTCTGAATACCCGAAAAGCTCTCGGGCAAAATGCCGATATTGCCCACAAGAATGCCGATTAAATAGCAAACAAGAACAATTCCGAGCTTCTCAACAACCTTAAAACGGTTGTTGAGAAAGATAATCGGTGCGGGAATTGCGCAGAATAAAATTGCAATTAAAATATTTACCATCTTTTTTATACCCCGAATTATTTAAGAGAATCACGAACGTTTGAGAAGAAATATTCCTTGCGTTCTTCGTTATCAATAACCTTAACAGGCTTAACCTGGTTGAGGTTTGCGCCCTGCTTGCGCAGAACTTTTTCACGGTAGTCCTCATATGTGCCTCTGCGAAGGAACTTGACCTCGCAGTGACCGAGAGCGCCGTTTCTGATAAGCGGAGGAACGAGAACGTTTGTTGCGCAAAGATGCTTTTCAAAAATCTCTGCGTAGCGTGCGCATTCTTCGTCGGGTATTTCATTGTTGGGTTCAAGAAGAATAATATAGTGACCGGGTGAGGTTGAACGGTCGGGATAGATGCAGTAGCCTGCAAAATCCTCGCCGACTTCCTTTGAAAGGTCGTTGATGAGCAGGTCGAATGCTCTCTGGTTGATTTTTTCGCCGCTGATGTTGGCAATCTGATTTCTTCTGTACATAAACTGTACCATGGGTGACTGCTTATGGAAGCCTGTTACCTTAACAACGTCCTCAATGCGGTAACGGTAGAAGCCGCTCATATTGGTGAGGATAAGCTCATATTCCTTGCCAACCTCAACCTCGCTGATTGTGAGGGGTCTTGAATTTTCGTCAGCGTCAACGGGCAGGAATTCATAGAAGCCGTTCTGGGGCAGAAGAACAAAGTCTGCGCTGTTAACTTCAATCGGAATGCCGAGCATACCTTCGGAAGCGGCATAGCCTACGTAGTGCAGAGGAATTTCTTCGCCTATGTAACGGCGGAGTTTTTTCTGATAGAAAGCGAGTGCGCCTGTACCCATACCGTACATCCAGCCAACCTTGGGCCAGATTCTGGGAACGATAGCCTCTTCGTCAAAGCCCTTGCGGAACTCTGCGCGAAGCTCTTCGGCTCTTACGGGGTCGGGCTTGCATTTTTTGAGAAGCTTTGCTCTGACCTCGGGGTCGCAGGTGATGCTTTCGTTGATAGTGCCTTTTTCGATATCGTCGCAGAGCATTTCCCAGTTATCCTCAAGATATCTGAACATTGATTCTGCCATTGTGATGAAAACCGTACCGATGTAGCTTACGTCTCTTCTGGGAAGAGCGAAACGGAGCTTCATATAGTGCATATCCATCGGCTTGAGGGATTCGGGGAACATAACCTCTTTGGGAGAAGTTACGAAGAGGGGGGTGATGGGTTTGAGATAATTCATGGGAATTGAAGCAAGACCTGCGGCGCCTCTGTTGCAGGGGAGCTTGTGGTAAAGAACTTCAATTGTGAGCAGACCTCTCTGCGGAGGCACTCTCATACCCTTGCTCTTGAAATATTTGTATGCGCAGCCGACTGTTGCGCTGAAGCCGAAGCACTGAGCAACCCAGGTTGCCCAGCCGCTCATGGGAACAAGCTTTGATTTGCCTGTTGAGCCTGATGACTCGGCAAACTTGAGAGGAAATTTCTTTGTGAGAACGTTCTTTTCGCTCTTGTAAGCGATTCTCTCAATGTAATCCGCATAGTCGGGATACCACGAATAGGGAACAATGTCCTGATAGCTTTCAACGGACGTAACGTCCTTGAAATTGCACTTTTTGCCGTATTCGGTGTTTTTGTTGCGCTTCATCAGCTTCCTGAGATTTCTTTCCTGCTGTTTGACTGCTCTGCCTGAATAGAAATCAAGCTTGGCGTGCTCCATTCTGCCGAGCATAACGCTGAATTCAACAGCCATACGTCCCGTTAAATTGTTCATTTTTAATACCTCCGTTTTATACAAATCAAGCTTCATCGTCTTTGAAAATGAATTTCTTACAGATTGCAAAATTAACAAAACCCATAAGGAATGTGGCGGTGAATTTTGAAATTGTGATTATGTTATCCTTGCCGAGCTTTTGCGAAAGCGACTCGGAAAGATAAAAGAGAAATTCCATTCCCTCTATCATTTTTGTTGTGGCAAAAGTGAAAACAACAATCAGCACCGCAAACAGCGGAAGAATACCGATTATTTTTTTCTTGCTGTGAAAAACCCAGAAATAGTTAACAAAAAACCGCACGAAGAAATAAATGATAACCGTTGCGGCGTTTGCAACAAGCAAAACGTATTTTTCGGGCAGGGGAGTTGCGCCGAAAAGCTTTATCAAGGGGTTCAGCGAAAGGCTTTCAAGCACCGTTACGACAAGACCCATTGCAAAGTTCTTTATAAGCTGAACAACGGTTTCTTTGTTTTGAGCGGATTTGCTTTCAGGCGAAACCGACATGGTATTACTCCTTTTTGCAAAATAAATAATTGTTACATTTTAAACGCTATTAGTAGAACTTTAACATATTTTCAACAAAAAATCAATAGCAACCGTTGTTTATAAAGCCAAAACCGAACAATAATGCATAATTGTATAAAACCGAAGAGAAAACTGAGCAAAAAACTTTTAAAAAATTTTAAAAAAGGTGTTGACATTTGCGCAAAAGCGTGTATAATAATAACCCGTAGCCCAGTTGCGAGTTACATTGGGGAATAGTGTAACGGTAGCACGACAGACTCTGACTCTGTTTGTTGGGGTTCAAATCCCTATTCCCCAGCCAGAAAAGACCTCGTCAATAGACGGGGTCTTTTATTTGTTTATATAACTTGTTTCGGTGTGCAAGGCTTTGTCCTTGCTTATTTGTTTTATTGTGTTATAATTAATCTGTATTAAAACCGATTGAGGTGACGGAATGAAATCAGTTAAAAGATTTATCCACCATTTTATAAGCTTTATCTGCAGACTCCTGCCGATTAAAAACAGGGTGCTGTTTTTCACAATCAGGTCTGACGGCAAGCTGCTTGACAATATGCAGGCGGTTTATGATGCGCTTGATGCCGAAAAAGTTGTTTTTGCAAAAATGTATCCGCACTCAACAAAGCAGCGACCCAAAATCCAGTATTATCTGCTCACAAGCAAGGTCATTGTGACCGACGACTATATTTCATATCTGCGCTACACAAAGCTTCGCAAGGGTCAGAAGCTTTTTCAGATCTGGCACGCCTGCGGTGCTTTCAAAAAGTTTGGTCTTGATGCCGACACGGTGCTTGACGAGCGTGAAGAAAGAGCCTCGCATTCGCAATACAGCGCTGTTGCCGTCACAAGCGAAAAATGCCGCAAATTCTATGCGGGCGCAATGGGTATCAGCGAGGATATCTGCTTGCCCATCGGTCTGCCCAGAACGGATATGCTTTTTAAGGATGCCGATAAACTAAGGGAAAGCGTTTATGCAAAGCGCCCTGAATTCAGAGGCAAACGCATTTATCTTTTTGCGCCGACTTTCAGAGAAAAAGACGGTGTAAAGGTTGAGTATGACCCTGCAATTGACTGGGATTCGCTCAGCAAAGCGCTCGGCGATGACGAGATTTTTGTTATCCGCCGCCACCCGATGATGAAATATGACCTCATTAATAAGGAATATAATAATATTAAGGATTTGTCGCAGGAATCAACCCTTGCGCTCACTGCTGCCTCACAGGTGCTTATAACAGACTATTCGTCGGTTATGTATGATGCCTGTCTGCTTGACGTGCCAACG
>JAGBAK010000029.1 GCA_017938985.1 Clostridia bacterium | reverse complement strand
CTTGATAAATATATTTCAAGCACCCACGTTGCGGTTTTTCAGAACGTTATCAATGCAATAACGGGCGAAGTTGACAGGTAAAAGTCCACAGGGAACGGCGAAAGTTGTTCCCTGTTTATTTTTATGCTTATGTCAGTTACAATAAATGTAAATTTTTTTCACATCATATTGACACGGTGCGCAACAGATACTATAATAGACGATAGTTAACCGATTAACTGTTAATCGGTTAATAATTTTTTGAGGAAGTGTTACTTTGAAAGAATTATACCGTGAAACGGTTCATAAAATGGTGAGAGCAAATCTTTTGCACCGTTACCGCATCACAACCGCTCTTTCAGGGCTGAATATATACAGAGGGCAGCCTGAAATTCTTGGCTTTCTGCTTGAAAATGGGGAGTGCGCCCAAAAAACCCTTGCAGAAACAATGGGCGTTTCGGCGGCATCAATTGCAACAAGCATAAAGCGTATGTGCAAGGCCGGCTTTGTTGAAAGAACAGAGGATGAAACCGACAGACGCATTAACCGCATACGCATAACACAAAAGGGCAAAGAAGTTTTTCTTGCAGGCAGAGAAGAATGCAGCAAGGTTGACGCCCGTATGTTCAGCGGAATTACAGATGAAGAGATTGAAAAATTCTCGGAAATTCTGATTAAAATAACCGAAAACCTTTCCGAAGAAGGTCTGAGCGAAAAAGAAGTTATGGATTTTATTGCCAAAGAAAAAGATAAAAAAGGAGATGATAAAAATGATTAAGACTTTGTTCAAGCAAACAAAGGGTTACAGGCTGGCTTCGCTCCTTTCGCCTCTGCTCATACTTGTTGAGGTGTATATGGAGGTTCAGCTTCCTTTTGTTATGTCCGATATGGTTGACGGCGGAGTCAGCGGCGGTGCAGGTCTCGGCTTCGTTGTTAAAGAAGGTCTTAAAATGGTGCTCATGGCACTGATTGCGCTTGCAAGCGGCGCGGCGGCGGCAAGGTTTGCCGCAAAGGCAGGTATGGGCTTCGGCGCTAACCTGCGCAGTGCGGTTTTTGCAAAAATTCAGGATTTTTCGTTTGCAAACATTGATAAATTCAGCACCCCGTCGCTTATCACAAGAATGACAACCGACGTTAACACCATCCAGATGGCATATACGATGATTGTTCGCATTGTTGTGCGTTCGCCGCTGATGCTGGTTATGGCGTTTTACTATGCATATGAGCTTAACCCCACGCTTTCAAAGGTGTTTGTTGTGGCGGCTCCCGTTTTGCTTCTGCTTCTGGGTACAATGGCTGTGCTGGCTCTGCCCAGATTCAAAGTGCTTATGAAAAAGGTTGACGGCATCAACTCCTCGGTGCAGGAAACTCTTATCGGAATGAGAGTAATCAAGGCTTTTGTAAGAGCAAAGCACGAAAAAGAAAAATTCCGCATTTCTAACGACGAGCTCAAGGATGCATCAATTGCAGCCGAAAAGCTGCTTATTCTTTCCAATCCCTTTATGCAGCTCACGGTTTATTCTTGCATCATTGCGATTTTCTGGTTCGGCGGCAACCTTGTTGTTGAGTCAAAAATGACGGTTTCCGAGCTTGCGGCTTTCATTACCTACGTTAACCAGATTCTTATGTCGCTGATGATGATTTCGATGATATTTGCAATGGCAGTTATGTCCAGAGCGTCGCTCACCCGTGTTGCCGAAGCAATCAAGGAGGAGCCTCAGATTTCCGATGAAGGCGCCGACCCTGACCTCAGAGTTGAAAACGGCGAAATCGTTATGGAAAACGTCTGCTTCAAATATAAGAAAAACGGCAAAAAGAACGTTATTGACAACATCAATCTTCACATTAAATCGGGCGAAACCATCGGAATCATCGGTGGCACGGGCTCGGCAAAAACCACACTTGTGCAGATGATACCCCGTCTTTATGACGTTACGGAAGGTGTTGTCAGGGTCGGCGGCAGACCTGTTGGCGATTACACCCTTAAGAATCTGCGTGATTCCGTTGCAATGGTGCTTCAGGTGAATCTGCTTTTCTCGGGCACAATTGAAGAGAATCTGCGCTGGGGCAAACCCGATGCAACGCAGGAAGAAATCGAAAACGCCTGCAAAATAGCACAGGCGCACGATTTTGTTACGTCTTTCCCCGACGGATATCAGACAAACCTCGGCCAGGGCGGCGTTAACCTTTCGGGCGGTCAGAAGCAAAGACTCTGCATTGCAAGAGCCTTGCTCAAATCGCCTAAAATCATTATTCTTGACGACAGCACAAGCGCTGTTGATACTGCAACGGATGCAAAAATCCGTGAAGGCTTCAAGGAGCATCATTCCGACGTCACCAAAATCATTGTTGCTCAGAGAATCAGTTCGATTCAGCACGCCGACAGAATTATCGTGCTTGATGACGGCAAGATAAACGCCGTCGGCTCGCACGAAGAATTGCTCGGCACCAACGAGATATATACGGAAGTATATAAATCACAGCAAGAAGGGAGCGTGGCATAATGGCACCTGCAGTTAAACGCCCCGAAAATCCGGATGCGAAAAACAAGTTTCAGAAACCCGGCAATGCAAAGAAAACTTTTGCAAGGCTGCTTGGCTATCTCGGCAGGTCAAAGGCCATGCTTGCGGTTGTTTTTGTGTTTGTTCTTTTCAGCTCCCTTGCAGGCGTTATAGGCACCTCGTTTATTAAAACCGTTACAGACGACGTGCTTCCGGCAATCATTGCAAGCGGCGGCAGAGATATGGCACCGCTTATAAAAGTGCTTGTTACACTCGGCATAATTTATGCGACAGGTATGGTTTCAACCTACTGCTATTCAAGAATTATGCTTCAGGTTGCGCAGAAAACGCTCAACACAATCAGAAAAGATCTGTTCAACCATATGCAGGAATTGCCGATAAAGTTCTTCGATTCACACACACACGGAGAGCTTATGAGCCGCTATACGAGCGATACCGATACGCTCAGAGAATGCATAAGCCAGAGCTTTGTTACCCTCATAACCTCGCTTGTTTCGGTTGTGGGTACGTTTGTTATGATGGTTTGGCTCAGCCCGCTGCTCGCCCTTTTTGTTGTTCTTATGCTGTGCTTCGGCTTTGTTGCTATCAAAATGCTCGGCGCACGCAGCTCAAAATATTTCAGAGAGCAACAGAAATGCGTGGGTCAGGTTAACGGCTACATCGAAGAATTCATCGAAGGTCAGAAGGTTGTCAAGGTTTTCTGCCATGAAGAAAAAGCAAAAGCCGATTTTGCGGTTATCAACGAAAATCTGCGTAAGGCAGCAACCAACGCTCACACCTACGCGAGCGTGCTTATGCCTGTTATGGGTAACATTTCATACATCACATACGCCGCCGTTGCAATGCTCGGCACAGTTATGCTGATGATGATGGCGGAAGGCTCATTCTTAGCGATAACACTCGGCTCTTTGCTTGCATTCCTGACCTATACAAGACATTTCTTCCAGCCGATTACCCAGATTTCGCAGCAGTTCAACACAATTCTTATGGCTCTTGCAGGCGCAGAAAGAATTTTTGAGGTTATTGACACTCCTGTTGAAGAGGATAACGGCTACGTTACCCTTGTCAACGCAAGAAAGAACGCCAATGGTGATCTCGTCGAATGCGAAGAAAGAACGGGCGTCTGGGCGTGGAAGCACCCTCACGGCGACGGCACAACCACCTACACCGAATGGAAGGGCGACGTGCGTTTTCACGACGTTACTTTCAGCTATGACGGCAAAAAGAACGTGCTCAAAAACGTTTCTCTTTATGCTATGCCCGGTCAGAAGATTGCGTTTGTCGGCTCAACGGGTGCAGGCAAAACAACAATCACAAACCTCATCAACAGATTTTATGACGTTAACGAAGGCAAAATCACCTATGACGGCATTAATATAAAGAAAATCAAAAAAGCGGAGCTTCGCCGTTCAATGGCAATGGTATTGCAGGATACCCACCTGTTTACAGGCACTGTCAGGGATAACATTGCTTACGGCAGACTTGACGCTACGGATGAACAGATTGAAAATGCGGCAAAGCTCGCAAATGCCCATTCGTTTATCAGCCGACTTCCCGACGGCTATGATACAATGATAACGGGTGACGGCGCAAACCTTTCGCAGGGACAGAGACAGCTTCTTGCCATTGCAAGAGCAGCGGTTGCCGACCCGCCCGTGCTTATCCTTGACGAAGCCACAAGCTCGATTGATACACGTACCGAACGCCTTATTGAAAAAGGTATGGATAAGCTTATGGAGGGCAGAACCGTGTTTGTTATTGCTCACAGGCTTTCAACCGTAAGAAATTCAGATGCGATAATGGTGCTTGAAAACGGCGAAATAATTGAACGTGGCACCCACGACGACCTGCTTGAGCAAAAGGGTAAATATTATCAGCTTTATACAGGTCAGTTTGAGCTGGATTAAAAGAAAGGAACGTTGCTATGAAAAAGATTTTAAAGTATGCCGTATCGGTTGCTTTGATTTTTGCTTTTGCTTTCAGTTTTGCGTCCTGCAAGGATAAGGCGGAAACCCCCGACGGTTTGTGGGCAGACGCAAAGTACACAGAGGACACAGAATTCGGCAACGGCGGCAAAACTATTGACGTTATTGTTGAGGTTGAAGAAAAAAGCGTGAAGTTCTCAATTAAAACCGATAAAGACAACGTCGGCGATGCCCTTGTTGAACACGGTCTGATTGACGGCGAAGAGGGAGCTTACGGAATGTATATCAAATCGGTTAACGGAATGTTTGTTGACCCCGATGCAGGCGACAGCTATTGGGCTGTTTATATCGGCGACGAAGCTGCAATGACGGGCATTGACGGCGTTGAAGTAACCGACGGCGCAACCTATAAACTGGTTTATACCGAAATATAACGCAAAAGCAGTCTGTACGGGTTTTACCAAACAGGCTGCTTTCTTGATTTAATAGGGTAAAATTACACAAAAAATGCCCTTATTTTTTGTTACGGGCAAAATATTTTGAAAAATCATAAATGAGCTTTTGCTATGAAAAACGGAGAAAAAACGAGCATTTGCGAGATTGTGAAATGTAAATTAAAAAATTGCAAAATTACTATTGACAACCGCCCGACCTTATGATAATATATGCAAGCACGAAAAAATTAAATCGGAGGAAATGTTATGTCAACTTATATGCCTAAAGCGGGCGACATTACCCGCGCTTGGTATGTGATCGATGCAGCAGGCAAGCCCATGGGTAAGGTTGCTGTTGAAGCTGCTAAGCTTCTTCGCGGTAAGCACAAGGCTATCTTCACACCTCACGCTGACTGCGGTGATCACGTTATCATCATCAACGCTGACAAGGCTGTTCTTACAGGCAACAAGCTTGATCAGAAAATGTACTATCATCACACAGGCTACATCGGCCATCTCAAAGAGGTTAAATACAGCACTCTTATGAAGACAAGAGCTGATTTCGCTATGACACTTGCTGTTAAGGGCATGATCCCCGACACAGTTATCGGCCGCAGGCTCTCACAAGACTTCGCGTTGTTAAGGGTGCAGAGCATCCTCACGCAGCTCAGAAACCCGAAGTTTGGGAATTTTAAGAAAGGGAGGCTATAAATAATGTACGATTCAAATCCTTATTTCTATGGCACAGGCCGCAGAAAAAGCTCAGTTGCCAGAGTACGTGTTTATGCAGGTACAGGCAAAATCACAATCAATGACAGAGATATCGACGATTATTTCGGTCTTGAAACACTCAAGCTCATCGTTCGTCAGCCTCTCGCTCTCACAGGCACAACAGAGAAGTTTGACATCGTTTGCCGTGTAGGCGGCGGCGGAGTTACAGGTCAGGCAGGCGCAATCCGTCACGGCCTTTCCAGAGCTCTTCTTCAGTATGACGAGAATCTTCGCGTAACCCTCAAGAAGGCAGGTTTCCTTACCAGAGACCCCAGAATGAAGGAAAGAAAGAAGTACGGTCTCAAAGGCGCTCGTCGTGCACCCCAGTTCTCAAAGAGATAATTTATCCCGAATGGGGATTATCGAAAACCCTTGGAATCTCAACGGTTCCAAGGGTCCTTTTCTTTTTTAGAATAATTGCAAAATCCAAAATGTCAATATTTTGTCAATAATTAAGAAAAAACCACAGATTTGGTTTGAAATAAATAGCGTTGATATATTCAGAAAAGTGTGCTATACTGAATTTCAAAGAACGACATATAATATTAGCAGAGGTGAAAGAATTGCTCGATTTCTCAAGTCTTGAAAAATATAAAGAAAACAACCGCATTGAAGCTAAAAAAGCTTTGGGTGGATTGCCCCACAGCATTTGGGAAACATATTCGGCTTTTGCCAACACAATAGGTGGAGTAATATTGCTTGGCGTTGAAGAATATGCAGACAAAACTCTTCACCCTATCAATATTCCTGATCCGGATAAGCTTATCAAAGATTTCTGGGATATTATTAATAATTCACAGAAAGTCAGTGCAAATATTCTTTCAAATAAAGATGTTTATGTGAAGGATGTTGACGGAAATCAGATAGTTGTAATAAATGTTCCCAGAGCACAGCGTTCCGACCGCCCTGTTTATCTTGACGGCAATTATATCAACAGCTATCGCCGAAACGGCGAGGGTGACTATAAGTGCACAAAAGAAGAAATTAATGCAATGATACGGGATGCATCAATCAAATCTCAGGATATGCTGGTTTTGAACGAAATGGATTTGGATGTTTTTGACTTTGAAAGCGTTCACAGCTATCGTATGCGCATGAAGCATTCCAAACCGGGACACGTTTGGGAAACCTTAGAAGACGAGGATTTTCTCTTGAGGTTGGGAGCAGTCGGCAGAGGTGATGATGGTAAGCGTCATCCTACCGTTGCGGGTCTTCTGATGTTTGGTCACGAATATGAAATTGTTCGTGAATTCCCGTCATATTTTCTGGATTATCAGGAACAATATGATGACACAACCCGATGGACAGATCGTATAGTTTCATCTTCAGGCGAATGGAGCGGCAATATCTACGATTTCTACTTTCGGGTATATAACAAAATATCACAAAACATCAAGGTACCTTTTAAGATTGAAAACGGAATTCGTGTTGAAGATACCTCTGTCCATATTGCAGTCCGTGAGGCTTTGGCAAACTGCCTTATAAACTCCGACTATCACGGAACCAGAGGAATTGTTATCATAAATAAACCTGATGAAATCACAATTTCAAATCCGGGTGGTTTCAGAATAGAGCTTGAAGCTGCCAAATCCGGCGGAATATCCGATCCAAGAAATACAGTGCTTATGAAAATGTTTACCCTTATAGATATCGGTGAACGTGCAGGGAGCGGTATTCCGAATATCTACAGTGTTTGGAATAAGCAGGGTTGGTCTGCACCGACAATCAGCGAGGAGTTTGATCCTGAACGCATAACATTATCGCTTCCGCTGAAAAAAGCGGCGATAAAAAGCGGCGATAAAAAAGCGGCGATAAAAAGCGGCGATAAAAAAGCGGCGATAAAGACCCTTGCATATAAGCAGGCCATTATAGAATATCTGACAACAAACGCTTCTGCAAAAAGTTCAGAGCTTGCTGAACTTGTCGGGCTGAAAAGTTCAAGGCTTAAGGAAATATTGAGCGAAATGATTTCAGATGATATTATCGTGCCGGAGGGTAACAATAAAAACCGCAGATATAAACTGAAATATTAAATTAAGGAAACCACAGATTCGGCGATTAAACCGAACCTGTGGTTTTAAATTTAGACTATCATATTATTTGAAACATTACCATTAAACCGAAAGATTGTCCAAGAAATCTCTGATATCATCTTTTTCAAGTTCAGGAGAACCCCAAAAGCCATAATAAAAAGTTGATACTGTTTCTGAAGAGTACATTTCTATAATTTTATGTAACGCATCTGTTTCAATTCTCATATGTTTTCTCGATGTAAATTCATCTTGTTTTACCATATCGAAAAATTCTGAACGTATGGTTTCTTCGCTGTGTTTGGAGTCGCTCACGATAAAGTAACGCCAATCAGCGGTGTGTTGGACTTTTTTGCCGTTTTCATCAAGATGTTCAAACCTTGCAAGATGTCCTGCAGCATGTATATGCAACTTTTTATTGGCATAGTCCTCACTATTCAGGATTTCTTCAAGTTCTGCTCTGTTTTTAATAATACTAAACATAAATTTAATTCCTTTCATTTTTTGAATTTTGTTGTTTGATTGTTGATTATCCGTTCCACACAAGTGAAGCGAATTTTTCGTTTGCGGCTTTCTGAGTATCTTCGTCACTGTGAACATACAGCTTGAGCGTTATTTCAATGCTTGAATGTCCGAGCTTTTCGGATACGGTCTTAACGTCAACACCGTTGCGAATCATAAATGTCGCCATGGTGTGTCTGAACTTATGAGGGTGGCAATCCTCGATGCCGTATTTTTCTCCGAATTTTCTGAAATAAGCGGTAGGGGCTTGCGGATTTATTCTGTTCCCCGAATCAAGATGTGTAAAAACGTGTGTGGGAGTTTTTTTACCTAACCCCTCGAT
>JAGBAK010000028.1 GCA_017938985.1 Clostridia bacterium | reverse complement strand
TATCAACAATGACGTTCAAGGAGTTGTAACCATGGACTTTACAAAAAACACAGACGGATATTACCGGATTTCGGCTGAAGCTGCGCATGAGATGATGGTAAGCGAAAGCGGATATATCATTCTTGACGTGCGTGAGCAATGGGAATATAACGAGGCTCATATTCCCGATGCAGTGCTTCTGCCCGTAACGCAAATAATAGAAAAAGCCGTCGAAACGCTTCCCGATAAAGACCAAAAGATTTTTGTTTATTGCCGCAGCGGCAACCGAAGCCTCAACGCTTCTGCCGACCTCGCCGCATTGGGTTACACAAACGTATGGGAATTCGGCGGAATCATCGACTGGCCGTATGATACCATAACAGAAAACGAATAACAAAATGCTCCCTGCAGTTTTTTCTGCAAGGAGCTTTTCTTTAAGATAATCAAAGTTGGGAAAAATCTTTGCTTTAACAAAAGATTCGCCGTTTTCATACATATAGCCGAGGTCGCCTGTGCGGAACCATCCGTCGCAAAGAACCTGTGCGGTTGCTTCGTGGTCATTATATAATAATACGTTGTCGTTTTCTCAATAATTATTTTAATTAAAAGAAATAATATCAGCCGTTTAATTCTTAAGAATATATTTAATGTTTTAAAATAAAAACAGTTCGCAGAACACACAATTCTGCAAACTGTTCTTTCTTTTATTCGCTCTGACCGCTGCTTGCTTTGCTTTCGCAATAAACGCAACGGTAAACCTTGTTTTCGCGGTCTGTGAGGCGGAATTTATGGGGAAGCTCCTGCTCAACAGATGTGATGCAACGGGGATTCTTGCACTTGATTACGCCTGTTACCTGTTCGGGAAGAGTAAGCTTTTTGCGTTTCACAAGCTCACCGTTCTGAATAATGTTAACAGTGATACCGGGGTCGATATATCCGAGCACGTCAAGGTCAATCTCAATTGATTCAAAGATTTTGATTATATCTTTTTTGCCCATTTTGTTGCTGTCGGCATTTTTAATCATTGCAACGGTGCTGCTCATTTCGCCAAGCTTGAGAATGTTATAAATATCCATGCAGCGGCCTGCTGTGATATGGTCAAGAACAATGCCGTCTTTGATTTGTCCGATAATCATTTTGCCGCCTCCTCAAGAAGTTTAAGAATAAGAGCCATGCGCATATATTTTCCGTAAAGCACCTGCTTGAAATAGCAGGCTCTGGGGTCATCGTCAACATTGACAGAAATTTCGTTAACTCTGGGAAGCGGATGCATAACGCAAAGGTCATCTTTTGCAGTTGCAAGCTTTTCAGCTGTAAGAATGTAGGTATCCTTAAGTCTGATATAGTCCGCTTCGTTGAAGAAACGCTCTCTCTGAACACGGGTCATATAGAGGATGTCAAGCTCGGGCATAACAGCCTCAAGGCTTGCCGATTCCTTATATTCAATGCCCTTCGGGTCAAGAATATCGGATTTGATGTATTCGGGAACTTTAAGCTCTTCGGGAGAAATCAGAACAAACTTAACGCCGCTGTAGCGTGACATTGCGCCGATAAGCGAATGAACCGTTCTGCCGAATTTAAGGTCGCCGCAAACGCCGATTGTCAGGTTATCAAATCTGCCCTTTTCCTTGCGGATTGTAAGCAGGTCGGCAAGTGTCTGCGTGGGGTGGTTGTGACCGCCGTCACCTGCATTGATAACGGGAATGCTTGCTTTCATTG
>JAGBAK010000027.1 GCA_017938985.1 Clostridia bacterium | reverse complement strand
GCATCCGTATCGGGTCTGCATGGATTCAACAAAGCACTCGGCAACGACAGCATGAAAACGTGTGCCGTGATCGGTGATTCCACATTTATGCATTCCGGTATTACAGGTCTTGTAAATATTGCTTATAATAATTCAAATTCTCTTGTTATCATTCTTGATAACTCAATCACGGGTATGACAGGTCACCAGCAGAATCCCACAACAGGCTATAACATCAAGGGTGAACCTGCGGCAGCGGTAAGCCTTGAAAAGCTTGCAAACGCAGTGGGCATCAACAACGTTATTGTTGTTGACCCCTATAATCTTGACGAAACAAAGAACGGAATCAAGCAGGCTCTTGAAGCTGACGGTCCTGCCGTTGTTATTTCAAGAAGACCCTGTGCGCTTCTTAAAACAGTTAAACATAATCCGCCCCTCAAGGTAAACAAAGATAAGTGCAAATCCTGCAAGATGTGTATGAAGATCGGTTGCCCTGCAATCAGCATGAAAGACGGCAAGGCTCATATTGACTTCACACAGTGTCTCGGTTGCAACGTTTGCAGTCAGCTTTGCAAGTTCGGCGCAATTGAATAAGGAGGAGAACAAAGATGAATAAATCAATCATGATAGTCGGCGTCGGCGGTCAGGGCACACTGCTTGCCAGCCGTATACTCGGTTCTGCTCTTCTTGACTGCGGTTATGACGTTAAGGTTTCAGAGGTTCACGGTATGAGCCAGCGAGGCGGTTCCGTTGTTACTTACGTCCGCTGCGGCGAAAAGGTTGCTTCTCCCATTATCGAAAAAGGTGAAGCAGATATCATCCTTGCTTTTGAACAGCTTGAGGCTGCAAGATGGATTGAATACCTTAAGCCTGACGGAAAAATTATTGTTAACACTCAGCAGATTGACCCCATGCCCGTAGTTATGGGTGCTGCCGAATATCCCGAAGGCGTTATCGATGCGCTCAAAGCAACGGGTGCTGACGTTCAGGCGATCGATGCCCTTCCTCTTGCAGTTGAAGCAGGAACGGCAAAGGCAGTCAACGTTATTCTCATCGGTGCAATGGCAAAGAGCATGGAGCTCGACAAAGAAATCTGGATCAAAGCACTTAAAGAGAGTGTTCCGCCCAAATTCCTTGAACTTAACCTTAAAGCCTTTGATTTAGGCTATGACGCATAATCCCCGCAAACACGAAAGGAAGCGATAACAATGCAAAAGTACTATCAGCCCGAAATCGAAACCGCATCGCTTGAGGAAATGCGAGCTATTCAGAACGAAAAGCTTGTCAAGCAGGTAAAGCACGTTTATGAAAACGTTGAGTATTACCGCAACCTTATGGATGAAAAGGGTGTTAAGCCTGAAGACATCAAATCAATTGACGACCTTCACAAGCTGCCCTTCCTCACCAAGGCAGACCTCAGAGATGCATATCCCTACGGACTTCTTGCCACAGACCTCAAAAACTGTGTCAGAATCCAGTCAACAAGCGGCACAACAGGCCGCCGTGTTGTCGCTTTCTACACACAGGAAGACGTTAACCTCTGGGAAGAATGCTGCGCACGTGCAATTGTTGCTGTCGGCGGCACAAACGAAGACGTTTGTCAGGTAGCTTACGGCTACGGACTTTTCACAGGCGGCCCCGGTCTCAACGGCGGCTCCCATAAGGTTGGCTGTCTTACTCTTCCCATGTCATCGGGTAATACAGAACGTCAGATTCAGTTTATGCAGGATCTTCACGCAACAATTCTTTGCTGCACACCTTCATACGCTGCTTACATTGGCGAAACTCTTAAAGAAATGGGCATTTCACCCGACGAAATCGACCTCAAAGCAGGCATTTTCGGCGCAGAACCCTGGACAGAAGAAATGCGCCGCGATATCGAAAAATCGCTCGGCATCAAGGCATATGATATTTACGGTCTGACCGAGACCAGCGGTCCCGGTGTTTCGTTTGAATGCGAAGAGCAGACGGGTATGCACATCAATGAGGATCACTTCCTTGCCGAAATCATCGACCCCGAAACGGGCGAGGTTCTTCCTGAAGGCTCAAAGGGTGAGCTTGTTTTCACAAGCCTTGATAAGGAAGCTTTCCCGCTTCTCAGATACCGCACAAGAGATATCTGCGTTCTTTCAAGAAAGAAGTGCTCCTGCGGCAGAACACTCATCAAGATGAGCAAGCCCATGGGCAGAAGCGACGATATGCTTATCATCAGAGGCGTAAACGTATTCCCCTCACAGATTGAAACAGTTCTTCTTAAAGAAGGCTATTCGGCTAACTATCTTATCGAGGTTGACAGAGCAAACAACACCGATACTCTTGACATTTCCGTTGAGCTTAATCCCGAGCAGTTCTCCGACACAGTTAAGGAAATCACTGCCAAGGAAAAAACACTTGCAAACGCAATCAAGACAATGCTCGGCATCAATCCCAAGGTACATCTTGTTGCTCCCAAGACCATCACAAGAAGTGAAGGTAAGGCAGTAAGAGTTATCGATAAGAGAAAGCTTCACGATTGATTTTGAAAGGAGTTAATGAAATGAGCGTTAAACAGATTTCTGTTTTCATTGAAAACAAAAAAGGCAAGCTTGCAGAAGCTACCAGATATATTGCAGACCATAACATTAACCTCAGAGCGCTTTCAATAGCTGACACACAGGATTTCGGTATTCTCCGCATTATCTGTGACGATCCCAAGAATGCTGAAGCAGCTCTCAAAGACGGTGGTTACATCACAACCGTAACAGACGTTCTTGCGGCAGCTATTTCGGATACTCCCGGCAGCCTTGCAACAATCCTTGAGGTTCTTTCCGATGCCAATGCGGTTGTTGAATATACGTATGCTTTCAATTCCTCAAAAGCAGGCGCATATATGATTTTCAGAGTTGATGATAATCAGGTTGCAGCCGCTGCTCTTGCAGGCGCAGGTATCAAAACCGCAAATCAGGAAGATTTGTTTTAATTGAACAACCTATAACGAAACCCCGTATCAGCCAATCGGTTGATACGGGGCGATTTTTATTTGTGATAAAGTTTTTTGGTCTGGTATCTCGGTTCGCAGGTGAGGTTCATGCCGATTTTTCTGTAAACGTCGGCGTCAACCTGTGAGAGAATAACCGTTGAATGTGCCTCACAGCCTTTGAGAAGCTCGATTGATTCAAGTGCTTTCTTGGCAACGGGATTTGTGTTTGCGCTCATTGAAAGGGCAATGAGCGTTTCGTCCGAATGGAGTCTGGGATTGTGACCCTTAAGTATGCCTGTTTTAAGCTCCTGAATGGGTTCAATGATTGAGGGCGCAATCATCAGCAAATCTTCGGGCAGCCCTGCAATAGCCTTTGCGGCGTTGAGAAGCGCGGCAGAAGACGCACCGAGAAGATTTGACGTTTTGCCTGTAACAATTCTGCCGTCGGGAAGCTCAATGGCAACGGCAGGCTGACCGTCTGTTGCCGCACTTCTGTCTGCGGCAGCTTTGATAACGGCTCTGTCGTCGATGCTTACGCCTGCCTGATTCATAAGGCTTACGATTTTGTCAACAGCAGTCTGTTTGCCTCTGCCCATACGCAGGTCACACATTGTGTTGAAATAGCGGCGTACAATTTCGGCTTTTGATGCTTCCCTGACCGCTTCGTCGTCACTGATGCAGTAGCCAACCATATTAACGCCCATATCGGTGGGTGATTTATAGGGGCTGACACCTTCGATTTTTTCGAAAATTGCGTTCAGAACGGGGAAAACCTCAACGTCTCTGTTATAGTTAACGGTGGTGGTGCCGTAAGCTTCCAGATGGAACGGGTCAATCATGTTGACATCATTTAAATCAGCGGTAGCAGCCTCATAAGCGAGGTTAACAGGGTGCTTAAGCGGCAGATTCCAGATGGGGAAGGTTTCAAACTTTGCGTAACCGGCTTTGACTCCGCGCTGATTTTCGTGGTAAAGCTGTGAAAGGCAGGTAGCCATTTTGCCGCTTCCGGGGCCCGGGGCGGTGATAACAACAAGCGGTCTTTCGGTTTCGATATATTCATTTTTGCCGAAGCCTGCGTCGCTTACAATGTGGGCAACGTTATAAGGATAACCCTCGATATTATAATGAATGAATACCTTAACGCCAAGCTGTTCGAGCTTTGATTTGAATGCAAGGGCGGCAGGCTGACCGTTGAACTGCGCAAGAACAACGCTGCCAACGTAGAGACCTGCGCCTCTGTAAGCATCAATAAGGCGGAGTACGTCGGCGTCATATGTTATGCCGAGGTCACGGCGGATTTTGTTGCTTTCAATATCGCTTGAGTTGATAACAATAACAACCTCAACGTCGTGAGCAATGTGCTTGAGCATTTGCAGCTTGCTGTCGGGTGCAAAACCGGGCAGAACTCTTGAAGCATGGTAGTCATCAAAAAGCTTGCCGCCGAATTCAAGATAGAGCTTGCCGCCGAATTCATTGATTCGCTTGCTGATTTGTTCAGACTGACGTCTGATATATGCCTCATTGTCAAAACCGATTTTGTTCACACCAAACATCCTTTCCTTAAAGCGCCGCAACGCAGTTCTTCAACTAATATAACATTATATAACAATAAAAAATTTTAATCAAGTGAAAAGATAAAAAATATTAAAAATAAAGCCGCATTTCAATTGAAATACGGCTTAAATCTTATTCAGCGAAATCAGGTTTCGTCATTAAAATCGTTGTCTTCTTCCTTTTCGGGTTCGGCAACAACCGTTTGCTCACCGCTGTCTGCAACGTTTTCGGCGGTGAACGGTGCGGCTTCTTCATAGTCGGAAACCGACGGTGCGGCAACGCTTTCGTTCAGATTTTCGTATGCCGAAACAGTTGCATCGAGGTCATCGGGCAACGGTTGTGCAATTGTCTGTTCACCGGACTCGTGAGTCATAAACAGTATTTCATCTTGATTGGTTTCGCCGTCTGACAAAGGTAACTGCTTAAGAGCTGCCTTTTTTGCTTTCTCTTTTCGTAAAACAGTAAATAAGGCGGCAACAAGAACCATAAGCAACACTGTTACGGCGGAAATCAATGCGCCGATTTTGAAACCTCTTTGCTCGAACGAAAGCTCAACGGTGTGTTCGCCCTTGGGCAGATTGAAGCAAAGATATGCATCCTCAAGCGCAACGTAGTCGGCCTTGTCAATTTCCTTGCCGTCAATCTTTACTTTCCAGCCTTCGTCATAGGGGATTGAAGTGAAGAAAAGGCAATCCTCTTTGGCTTTGACTGTGCCTGTGATTTTTGTTTCTTCAAAAGATTCAACGTTAAGCTGACCCTCTTTGAGTATTTCGTAACCCTTGTTGAGAGCTTCGTCATCAACGTAGAACGGATAGAAATCAAAGTAACCGTAGTCTCTGTCTTTAACGGAAATAAGCACCGTAATTGTTTCGCCGGGTGTTACCAGACCAAGGTCATAGATATAAGGCTCGCTTGTGCTCTGAACAAAGGTTTCGTTACCCTTGCCGATTGTTATCTGGTCAAAGCAATAGGAGTCAACAAAAAGGTAGCAGTGACGTGTTTCGGGTACGCTCAGGTGGAACGTTGCTTCGCCGAGACCTGTGTCGGGTTTCGTGAAATAGATATCGCCGTTCTCAAGACCCGACGTTATCTGGTCAAACTGGAAATAGTATACGTCGTTGATGGTCATCATTTTGAATACGTCGGGTACGCCCGTTGCATATTCAAACCAGTCGCTCTGAACCTTGAACGGATTTACCTGACCCGAATACCAGAGCTTGAGAGCGTCGTCAGCGGCAAAGCCGATAGGCAGATAGTATTCGTTTTCGTATGCCGTAAATTTGCCTGAGCTCATAAGCTTGGTGTAATAATCGCTTTCAACGTTTACTGTGGGGTGGTTATCAACAACGTATTTGAGCGAGTGCATCATATTGTAAACGGGGGTCTGAAGATTATAGGTGTAGCTGTTGATATAGTTGCCGAACATACCGAGATTGCTCTGGGCGTTTGACATCTTTTCATATGCCATTGAAGAAAACGTTGAAATGCCGTTATATCCGTACCATGCAGGGTCCATTCTTGCGCGGCTGCTGAGAAGTTCCATTCTGTAGGTGTCGTCGCCGTCATATTCGTCAAGGTCTTTTTTGAGCGCAACAAATTCCTGATAATCACCCGCAAAAGCACTTTTGGGCTGATTCATTGTATATCTGTCTATGTTTGCGCACGCCAGTTCGCCGATAATGCAGCAGAGCAGAAGCACCGAAACGGCAGACTGCTGATATTTGGTGTCTTTCATAAGCGCAAAAACAAGGCAGTAGGTAACAACAAAAATCATGCTTATGAGGATAGTGATGTCTTCAACGTTTTTGGAGCCGAGTTCCTGGATAAGAATTATTGCAATAAGCACGCCTAAACCTGCGCCGAGAATGCTTCTGCCGCTGAATTCATTAAGCCTTGTGAATGCCTTGTGAGCAAGCTTGAGCAGAATGAAGCAATACATAAACGAGAAACGGTAGGGCAGGTCGTTGGGGTAGTGGAAGCCGTGCCAGATATAGTTGAGAACGTTAAGGTTGAAGCTGAAATAGAGCAGACCGAGAAGAAAAACGTGAGCTGCTTTTTCTTTGATTGAAACTGATTTTGTAAAGAGATAAAGCGGAACGAGAATAAGAGTTGCCATACCGCAGAATACGTTGGGCAAAACGTCTGTGCCGCTGCTTCTGATTGTGGGGTTAACGCTTGCAAGGTGATTTGCAAGGAAATCAAAAATAGTGAAATATGACTTGTATTCAGTCGGGAACGTGCCTGAGGTTGCCGAGCAGCTCTTGAGAATGAAGTAAACGGGAATCAGCGCAAAAGCAACAAGGCAGGCGGCGCCGATGCTTGCAAAGGCAAAGGTGAAACCGCTTCTGAGCAGAATGTTACCCTTTATAAGGTCAAAGAATTTGATTTTCTTTTTGCCGTTTTCCTTAAGCGTGTAAGGTGTATCGCTTGCAACGGAAAGAATTTCGTTGTTGCTGAAGAAATATACAAGGAAATAGAGAACGGAGAAAATGCAGACCATATAACCCATATAGTAGTTGGTCAGCAAGGTGAGAGCAAGAATGGGAATATAGAGTTTAGGACTCCGCTTGTTGATAATGTTTTCGATGCCGAGGATAACAAGCGGAAAATATGCCATTGTGTCAATCCACATTACGTTCCAGTAATACGCTATGAAATATCCGCACATGGCATAAAGAACGCCGAAAGCGGCAGAACTGAAGTCATGTCTGTTGTGGGATTTTTTAAGATAGAAGGTGAATGACGCTGCGGCAAGAGCGGCCTTGGCAACAATCATGCTTGCAATCGCTTCGGGCATATTTTCATGACCGAAAAGAAGCATAAACAGCATACTCGGACTCGAAAGGTAGTTATAGAAGTTGCCCATAAACGGTGAACCGAGACCTGTTTGCCACGAATAGAAAAAGCTCTTGAGGTTGGTAACGCGGTCATAAAGCTCTGCAAACAGAGGTCCGTACTGGTGATAAAGGTCCATTCGCAGAATAGTCTTTTCACCAAACGGGAACAGCTCATAACAATAATAAACAAGCATCATAACGCCTATTGTGCATATCATAGAGAGCCAGCAATAAGCATTACCTGCAAAAAATCGGCTGAAAAACGATTCTTTTTTCAGCGTTGACGGTTCTTTTTTAAACATAAACAGCCTCCAACCGATAAAATTAACCATAATCACATTTAATATATCATATATTTATATATTATGCAAGTGAACAAACGGTAAATAATGCAGGGTTATTTTTTTGCGCAGTGTTCTAATCAGGGACAAGAAGCCATATATTTTAGCAAAACGATATTCCTTGACGGAGGACGTTGCTATGAATAACGTTAAAAAGTTTGAGCAAGCGGTCAGGGCGCTTACTCCGATGCTCACTTCAACGTTTATGCATCTGAACGATGAAGAAAAAGAATCGGTAACAGAGATAAGACTGCGTGTCCGTAAGCCTGTAATTGCCGTAACGGTAAACGGAATTTGTTTTTTGCACAGGTCGGCAAAACTTACTCAGGTTTATTCCGATGCAGTGGTCAAAACCTGTGAGAAAGAAATTGAAGAAGTGTTCAGCAGGCTTTGTGGATATTCCGTTTACAGCCATCGCGATGCAATCAACAAGGGATATATAACTATCAGCGGCGGTCACAGGGCAGGCGTCGCCGGTACGGCTGTCACGGAACACGGCAGAGTTGTTTCAGTGAGAAACATAAGTTGTATCAATCTTAGAATTGCAAAAGAAATAACGGGTGCCGCAGATGACGTTTATAACCGTTGCTTTTCGCAGGGACTTGGCGGATTGATTGTTGCAGGACCTCCGTCAAGCGGAAAAACAACTGTTTTGCGTGACCTTGCGCGGCAGCTTTCGGGAACGGAAAAAGGCTTGCTTGCAAAGGTTTTTGTTTGTGATGAAAGAGGAGAGCTCGGTGCATCGCACGGCTCGGTGGCGCAGAACGATATCGGTATAAACTGTGACCTGATAACATCTTACCCCAAAAAAGACGGTATTCTTATCGGCTTGCGCTCTTTTTCGCCCGATATTATTATCTGCGATGAAATTGCAACCGACGAAGAGCTTGATGCCGTTGAATCGGGTCTGCGGTGCGGAGTCCATTTTGCTTTGAGTATTCACGCTGAAACAGAAAAAGACCTGCGCTCAAAGCCTGCTTACAGACGGCTTGTGTCAAGCGGCTGCTTCGGGAATACAGTTTTGCTTTCGGGTTTACAGCCCGGGAAGGCGGAACGCTTTTTTACGGGGAGTGAATTGCTTGGTTAGGCTGCTTGCTTCGCTGCTGATAGCTCTTTCGCTTGCGCTCGGCGGCAGTTATCTTGCATGGCTTGATGCCGAAAAAGCTTTGCGTGTGCGCAGCATTCTGCAGATGATAAACGTTATCGAAACACGGCTTCGGTTTTGTGCAACTCCCGTCATCGAGTTGCTGACGCTGATAGAGGCTTCCGATTGCAAAGGTCTGGATTTTGTGAAAAACTGCAAAACAGCGCTGGAAAACGGTGAAACGTTTTTTTTAGCGTGGGAGCAGAGCGTGAAAAGCGACCGTTTTCTGACAAAGCTTATGCCCGAAGAAACGCAAAAGCTGATTGATATGGGTGCCGATATCGGCGTAACGGATATTGAGGGTCAGCTGTCCTGCTGCGGATATTACGGTCAGATTTTTACGGGGTTTCTTGAGGCAAACGAGGAAAAAAGCAAGCGCAGTTCAAAGCTTTTTCCGCCGCTCGGAATACTGATGGGTATTTCGGCTGCGATTTTTTTACAATGAGGTGACTATGGATATTTCGGTTGTTATAAAAATAGCGGCAGTCGGCATAATCGTTGCCGTTCTGAACGCAATTCTTGTTCGCTCGGGCAGAGACGATTATGCCTTGATAACCATTCTTGCAGGTATCGTCGCCGTGCTGATGATGCTGTTGCCGCAGTTTGCCGACTTGCTTTCAACCGTCAAAAGGTTGATGGATATCTGATATGGACGTTGCAAAAATAGCGGCGGCAGGCATTCTCACTGCCATGATTTATGCGCTTGTCAGGCAAATCAAGCCCGAATTTGCATCTGTTGTTATACTCGGCGGCTCGGCGGTTATTCTGATTGCCGTTGCAGACAGATTCTTTGAAGCAAGCGAAACGGTTGACAGTATGATGCGCCTTGCGGGACTTGAAAAAGAAAACGTATCAATTCTGATGAGGGCGCTCGGAATATGTGTCATAACACAGTTTGCGGCAGATATCTGCTATGATAACTCAAGTTCTGCAATAGCCGCCGCAGTTGAGCTTGCAGGCAGGGTAGGGGCAATTACTCTTGCTTTGCCTATGCAGCAGGCGGTTGCAAAAACGGTTCTGGGATTGATGGAATGATTAAACGGTATTTGAAAATTCTGCTTGCGGCAACGTTGTTTTTTTCTTTAAGCATACAGGCGCAGGCAGCAGAAGAAAATTACTATTCCGACAGTGAAAACTTATATAAGGAACAGTTTGAAGCTTCGGGTTCGGATAAACTTGCGGAATATCTTGATAAAAACACAAGGGAATACCTGCGTGATATCGGATGCGAAGAGCCTGATTATAACGGAATACTTGATTTTTCGCTGAAAAGCGTTGTTGACGTGCTTTTAAAAATGCTACGGCTTAATATTTCGTCGCCGCTCAAAGGCTGTCTTACTGCCTGTGCGGCGGTTATGGCTGTAAGTGTGTGCTCCGCATTCTTTCCCGATGACGAAAAAACAAAGGGAGTTCTGAATCTGATATGTGGCAGCTTTGTTTTGATAAGTGTATTTATACCTGCCATGGATGCCTTGCGCACGGGTGTTTCCGCAATGAAACTTTGTGCAGGCTTTGAAAAAATGCTTATACCCGTTCTGGCAGCGGTGTTGACCGTTTCGGGCAATCCGGTAACAGCCTTGTCATATCAGGGCGCAGCGTTTGCTGCGGCGCAGACGGTTGAAGCTTTTGCACAGGATTTTGCTCTTCCGCTTGTGATGATTTCGGGCGCTCTCGGCGCAGTCGGAGCTTTTTTGCCAACCCTCAGACTCTCTGCGGTGAGTGATATGTTAAGGAAAAGTGTGCAGACCTGTGTGGGTGCGGTATCGGGCTTATTTTCAGGGTTCATTGCGATTAAAAAGGTAATAGGCACCTCCGCCGACGGTATGGCGGCAAAGGGCGTGAAGCTTGTAACAAGCACCTTTGTGCCTGTTATCGGCGGTGCGCTCAGTGAAGCTTATTCGTCGATGACAGCGGGTCTTTCGCTGCTGAGAAGCACCGTCGGAATCTACGGAATAATTGCGGTTGCGGCAATTTGTTTGCCTTCAATCATTAACCTCGCCTTGTGGGTACTTGCAATGCGTGCGTCGGCTACGGTAAGCGAGCTGCTCGGTAATTATCAGTGTGCCGAAATACTTAAAAACATATCTTTTATGTTTTCCATGCTTAACGTAATTCTTATTTTTTCAGCGGCGGTGTTCATTATTTCATCGGGCACTGTTGCGGCAATAAAAGCAGGTGGTTAAAACGGATGCTTTCAAGCAGTGGGCGGTCAGCCTGATAATCTGCGCTCTTGGCGGAACACTGATAAGCCTTCTTTCTCCAAGAGGGTCAATGGAAAAAACTTTGCGTGCGGTCATCGGAATTTTTGTTGTTTCGGCAATATGCACACCGCTTTTGAAGCTGAAAAAAACAGATGCTTTTTTGCCTGCATTTGTTGCCGACGCTGTGACGCAAACAGATACATCCGACCTTGAATTGCAAATGAAAAACGCTTGCAGAAACACAATCGGCAAGGTTGTGGATGACATTATGAATTCCGCAGGCGTTGAAAACTATGAGGTGGAAGCTGATGTGGATATGGATGAGAAATACTGCATAATAATACAGGAGATACGAATAAACATACAACAAACAAACAACGGTTCTTTTGCAGAAATCGAGGCAATGGCGAAGGAAAGACTCGGCGTTCCGGTGAAGATTGTCTGTGAATAAAAGGAAGGATGCCGCATTGAATATTGCCGAAAAACTCAAAGAAGCAATAAACAGAATATGCAATAAAACACACCTTAACAAAAAACTGCTTCCGGTGCTTGCACTGTTTGCGGCAGGGATAATTATTTTGGCTGCGGACGGGTTGGTCAGCGGCATATCCGATAAAACGGAAAAACCGTCAGAGATAAATGCACAGGTATCTGTAAACGATTATGTTTCCGATCTTGAAGAGCGGATAACCTCAATAATATCAAGCATTGACGGTGCAGGAGCCACAAGGGTTATGATTACTCTTGAAAGCGGAAATGAGGACGTTTATCTGCATAATTACGACTACGGCGAGGATGTGGATTCTTCGGGTGCGGGCAACCGTGAGATGAGGGACGAATACGTTATAGTCAATGCCGAAAACGGCGAGAAAGGTATAGTTGTCCGTGTTGAGGAGCCTGAGATAAGAGGTGTTGCCGTTGTTTGCGAGGGCGGCGGGAATTCCTATGTCAGGGCAGAAATAATCTCAACGGTAACGGCGCTTCTGAATATCAGCTCTGCTCGGGTGAGCGTTGCAAAAATGGGATAATAAATTTATGCAATATACAGTGAATATACATCGGAGGTTTTGATATGATTTTAAAGAAAAGACAGCTTTTGCTTGCCACGCTTGTTATTGCTCTGGGTGCGGCGGTTTTCATTAATCGCTATTATAATGCCCCGAAAGCGGAATCTGCGGCAACGGACTCTGCGCAGAAGGTTTCACAGCAGGATGCAGGTAAAGGTTCAAACCTGGGTGATGCGAGATATGTTATTTCAACGGACGTAACACTCGATGATGCGGCGGCTCAGGCGGTGGCAAGCGAATATTTTTCAGAAGCAAAGCTTCGCCGACAGACTGTCAGGGACGAGGCGCTTGAAGCTCTCAATGATATTATTAAAGACAGTGATTCTTCACCCGAAGCCGTAACAAAGGCAACCGACGCAGTTGTTTCAATGTCAAATGAAATCGCTGCCGAAGGCGATATTGAAAACCTTCTGAGCGCCAAGGTTGGCTGCGAAAGTCTTGTTGTTCTCAATGCAGGTAACGCAGAGGTTATTGTTGAAAACGGTTCGCTTGATGAAACTTCGGTTGTTCAGATTAAGGATATCGTAGTTAAGCAAACAGGCTATTCAACCGACAAAATCAGGATTGTTGAGATGGAATATTAAAAATATTCATTATTTTATGCATATATTCATATTTTAGTGTTGTATTTATTTATAAACAGTGTTATAATTAAGAAACTAAAATTCCCGGAGGAATAATTATAATGCTTACAAGACGTGAAGAAAGAGAACAGGCATTCTTTTTGATTTTTGAAAAGGCTTTCAATACCGAAACAGAAATTCAGGAGCTTTATGACCTTGCCCTTGAAACGGAAATAGTCAGCGACAGCGAGTTTGTCAAGGCTTTGGCGTTCAAAACGTGGGCAAACATTGAAAACATCGACCCTGTTATTGAAAAACACTGCATTGGCTGGAAAATGAATCGCATCTCAAAAGTTGCTCTTGCGGTGCTTCGCCTTGCGATTTGTGAGATGCTTTATTTTGATGATATCCCCGTAGGTGTTTCGATTAACGAGGCGGTTGAGCTTTGCAAGAAATATGCTTCGGGCGATGACCAGTCGTTTGTAAACGGTGTTCTCGGCTCGGTTTCAAAGGAAGAAAAGTAATGCTTACTCTCGGAATAGATACAAGCAACTATACAACATCCTGTGCGCTTTACGACAGCGAAAGCGGTGAGGTTGTGCAGAAAAAGCTTCTTCTGCCTGTCAAAGAGGGCGAAAAGGGACTTCGTCAGAGCGATGCGGTTTTTCATCATACGGCAAGACTCTGGCCGCTTGTTGAAGAACTTTTCGGCAACAGAAAGCTTGAAATAGACGCTGTCGGCGTTTCCGAAAAACCAAGGGATGCCGAGGGGTCATATATGCCGTGCTTTCTTGTCGGTGTCAATGCGGCAAAATGCGTTGCCGCCGCTCTCAATAAACCTGTTTACGGCTTTTCACATCAGGCAGGTCATATTATGGCGGCTCTTTATTCGGCAGATAAACTTGAACTTAAGGATAAAAAATTCATTGCCTTCCACGTTTCGGGCGGAACAACGGAGATGCTCCTTGTTTCCCCGAATGCAGAGAGGGCTTTTGATGTTGAGATAATCGGCGAAACGCTTGACCTCAACGGCGGACAGGCTGTTGACAGGGCAGGGGTTATGCTCGGTCTCAGATTTCCTTGCGGCAAGGAGCTTGAAAAGCTTGCTCTTACAAGTGATAAGACATTCAACCCCAAAATCTGCGTCAAAGAGGGCAATTGCAGCCTTTCGGGACTTGAAAACCAGTGTGCCGCAATGAATAAAAAAGGCGACACTGCTGAAGATATATCCCGTTTCTGCCTTGATTTTATCGGCAAAACCATTGAAAAAATGACTGAATATGCCCTTGAAAAACACGGCGATTTGCCACTTGTTTACGCAGGCGGCGTGATGTCAAATACAATCATCAGAAAACGTATCGAGAGCAAGTTCAATGCGGTTTTTGCAAAGCCCGATTTTTCCTGCGACAATGCGGCAGGCACGGCTGTGCTTGCGGCGCTGAAAGGAGCGGCGAATGGGTAACGGAGTTGTTCTTACCGTCAGCCAGCTCAACAGATACGTTAAGTCCATAATTGAGCAGGATTATAATTTGCAGACGGTTTTTGTTCAGGGTGAAATATCAAATTTCACCAATCATTATAAAACGGGCCATTATTATATGACCATAAAAGATGAGTTTTCGGCAATCAAGGCGGTAATGTTCAAAACGGCAAATATGCGTCTTAAGTTTATGCCCGAAAACTCAATGAACGTCATAATCAAAGGCAGAGTTTCTGTTTTTGAGCGTGACGGTCAGTATCAGCTTTATATCGACGATATGCAGCCCGACGGCACGGGAGCGTTGAGCCTTGCATTTGAGCAGCTTAAAAATAAGCTTGCGGCAGAAGGACTTTTTGATTCTGAAAAGAAGAAACCCATTCCCGCATTCCCTCAAAGGGTCGGCGTTGTAACCTCGCCGACGGGCGCGGCAATCCGTGATATAATCAACGTCATTTCACGCCGTTTTCCGCTTACGGAGCTGATTCTTTGCCCCGTGGCGGTACAGGGTGACTATGCCGCACCGCAGATTAAAGCGGCAATAGAGCTTTTTAATGAAGAAAAAGCAGCGGACGTGCTTATCGTGGGCAGAGGCGGCGGCTCGGTTGAAGAGCTTTGGGCGTTTAACGAAGAAATTGTAGCAAGAGCCGTTGCGGCAAGCGATATCCCTGTTATATCTGCAGTCGGTCACGAAACAGACTTCACAATCTGCGATTTTGCGGCGGATTTGCGTGCGCCAACGCCGTCAGCGGCGGCAGAGCTTGCCGTGCCTGACAGTTACCAGCAAAAAGAAATGCTCTCTGCGGCGGTTTACAGAATGCAGTCGGCGGTTGAGGACAGGCTCGGTTTGGAGCTTGCCAGGGTTGAACTCAAAAAATCGGCTCTTATGCGCCTTAACCCTGAAAACTATATCGATTCGCTCCGTGTCAGATGTGATAAGGCTTCCATGGCAATGGATTCTGCCGCAAAGCAGAATATTGCCATAAAAGCAAAGGGATTTTCTGCTTTGTGTGCAAAGCTTGATGCAATGAGTCCGTTAAAAATTCTTGCAAGAGGCTATAGCGTTGCATCAAAGGACGGCAGAATACTGACAGATTCAGCTTGTGTCAACACGGGCGATAAAATAAACGTTATTCTCAGCAACGGCAGCCTTGAATGCGAGGTTTTGTCTGCTGAAACCAACAGTTAAAGGACAGTTGAAATGGAAAAGATAAATTACGAAAAATCTGTTGCAAGACTTGAAGAAATTGTTGATAAGCTTGAAAACGGCAATCTTTCACTTGAAGAAATGATGAAGCTTTATGAAGAAGGCACCGCTCTTGCAGCCAAATGCTCAAAAAGCCTTGATGCGGCACAGCTTAAAATCAGCGAGCTTTCGTCGGGAAAGGGTGCTGAGGTATGAGCTTGTTTGAAGAAAGAAGCCGTGAATACGTCGCAATGATAAACTCGGCGGCGGCTGAATACGTCAGCTCAAGGGCATTTGCGGGCAGAGAATCGTCCGGTCTTGACAAAATGCTTGAAGCGATGTCTTATTCGCTTGAAAACGGCGGCAAACGTATAAGACCCATGCTTGTTCTTGAGTTTTGCCGTGTCTGCGGCGAAAAGCCTGAAAAGGCAATTCCTTTCGCACTCGGTCTTGAAATGATACACACCTATTCGCTTATTCACGATGATCTTCCCTGTATGGATAACGACGATATGCGCAGGGGCAAACCGTCAAGCCACAAGGTTTTCGGCGAGGCAAACGCTCTTCTCGCAGGTGACAGTCTGCTGACGTTGGCTTTCGAGGTTGTTCTTTCTGCGCCCGATATGAGCGGCGAACAGAAAGCGGCGGCAGGTCTTGCGCTTGCAAAGGCGGCAGGCTGTTCGGGTATGATTGCCGGCCAGGTAATGGACCTTGCAAACGAGGGCAGAAAAGCGCCGCTTGAAGACGTTGCAAAAACGGACAGGCTCAAAACGGGCGAGCTTATTATGGCGGCGGCATCAATGGGCTGCATTGCTGCAAATGCCGATGCCGAAAAGCTGAATGCCGCGCGTGAATACTGCGCCGATATCGGTCTCGCTTTTCAGATTGTTGACGACATTCTTGACGTGACAAGCAGCAGCGAGGTGCTCGGCAAGCCTGTGGGCAGTGACGGCGAAAACGAAAAATCAACCTACGTTTCTTTGCTCGGTCTTGAAAGGTCAAAGGAACTTGCAGACGAATTAACCGAAAAGGCAAAGGCTGCTCTTTCGGTTTTCGGTGATGAAAAAGAATTTCTTTTAATGCTTGCTGATAAGCTTGCGGACAGGAATAATTAAGATATGGATAATTCAATCGAAACTTCGATTCTTAAAAATATAAACACGCCTTCGGACCTGAAAAATCTTTCGGACGCCGAGCTTGAGCTTCTTTGTACCGAAATAAGGCAGACGCTTGTTGATACGGTTGCATCAACGGGCGGTCATCTTGCTTCCAATCTCGGTACGGTTGAGCTGACGGTTGCGCTGCACAAGATGTTCAATTCTCCCGAGGATAAAATCATCTGGGACGTCGGTCATCAGGCGTATGCGCACAAGCTTCTCACGGGCAGGCGTGATGCTTTTTCAACGCTTCGAACCGAGGGCGGAATTTCGGGCTTTGTAAGACCCGATGAGAGTGAGCATGACAGCTTTTATGAGGGTCATGCGGGTACTTCCGTTTCACAGGCGGCAGGTGTTGCTGCCGCAAACGCCGCTAAAGGCTCAAAGAATTTTGCTGTTGCCGTTGTCGGTGACGGTTCTTTCGGCAACGGTATGGTTTATGAAGCTCTTGACCACGCAGGCTCAACCAAAACAAGGCTGATCATAATTCTCAATGACAATGAAATGTCGATTTCTGAAAACGTCGGCGCAATGGCAAGGTATCTTGCTGCCGTCAGAGCAAAACCGGAATATTATCGCTTCAAGGCAGGAACGGAAAAGGCTCTGCGCAAAATACCGCTTATCGGAAAATCGCTTTCCAACCATTTGTTTAAGCTTAAAAACACCCTCAAAAATATCATTTATTCAAGTTCGTTTTTTGAAGATCTCGGTTTCAGATATATAGGACCCGTTGACGGTCACGATATAAACCGTCTTTGCGATGCAATGAACAGCGCAAAAATGATTGAAAGACCCGTTGTTATTCATATCAACACAATGAAGGGCAGAGGCTATGATTATGCAGAGAATGCTCCCGAAAAGTTTCACGGTATTTCAAAGTTTGATATCAATACGGGCGAACCTATTCAGTCATCAGGCAGTTATTCGTCGGAATTCGGCAAAATCCTTTGCGATTTTGCCGCAAAGGATAAACGCATTTGCGCAATAACAGCCGCAATGGCTCTCGGTACGGGTCTTGAGGATTTCTCAAAACAGTATTCCGACAGGTTTTACGACGTAGGTATTGCCGAAGAGCACGCAGTAACCTTCGGCTCGGGTCTTTCCGCGGGCGGAATGCTGCCTGTTTTTGCGGTTTATTCAACCTTCCTTCAGCGCTGCGCCGACCAGTTGATTCACGACGGCGCACTTCAGCGCAGAAAGCTGATTATCGCAGTTGACAGAGCGGGTTTTGTCGGCGAGGACGGCGAAACGCATCAGGGTTTGTTTGACGTTTCCGTTGTGCAGAGTTTGCCCAACACAACCGTTTATTCGCCTGCAACCTACTGCGAATTAAGCAAAGCGTTCTACAATGCTTTCTATAAAGACAAAAATCTTGTCATAATCCGCTATCCCAGAGGTGGTATGCCTGCAGATACAGAATATTCCGATTTATGTGCAAGCGACTACGAGATTGTAGGTGACGAAAACGCAAAAGTTTCTATCGTTACCTACGGCAGACTTTTCTTTAATGCGGCAAATGCGTTGAAGCTTCTGGGCGAAGATGCCGCAAACGTTAAAATAATCAAGCTCAACCGCATAAAGCCTCTCCCGAAAGAAACTGTTGATGCCGCTTTGAAGTGCAGCAACGTTTTCTTCTTTGAAGAAGGAATGAAGGGCGGCGGAGTCGGCGAAAAATTTGGCTGTGAGCTTCTTCTCGGAGGGTTTAACGGCAGCTATAAACTTACTGCGGTTGAGGATGAGTTTGTAACTCACGCTTCAGTAAACAGTCTTATGGATAAATATTCGATGAGCGCAGAAAAAATGGCTCAGCTTATCAAAAAGGAGGCGGCAATATGAGCGAAAAACAGCGGCTTGACGTTGCCGTTTTTGAAAGAGGCTATGCCGAAACCCGTGAAAAAGCAAAGGCTCTTATAATGGCAGGCAGTGTTTATCTTAACGGACAAAAGGCTCTTAAGGGCGGCGCAACCGTCAAAGAGACCGACGTTATCGAGGTCAGGGGTGCGGTTAACCCATACGTCAGCAGAGGCGGTCTGAAGCTTCACAAGGCAGTGGCAAGCTTCGGCCTTGAGCTGAAAGACTGCATTTGTATGGATATCGGTGCTTCAACGGGCGGCTTCACCGATTGTATGCTTCAAAACGGAGCATCCAAGGTTTATTCAATCGACGTCGGCTACGGTCAGCTTGCCTGGAAGCTTCGCTGCGACGAAAGAGTTGTTAACCTTGAACGCACAAATTTCAGATACGTAACAAGAGAGCAGATTCCCGAAGAAATTGATTTTGCTTCGGTTGACGTTTCATTTATATCGCTTAAACTTATTCTGCCTGTTATGCACACGCTTTTAAAGGAGGGCGGCAAATCCGTCTGTCTTATCAAGCCGCAGTTTGAAGCAGGCAAAGAAAACATAGGTAAAAAGGGAGTTGTCAGGGATAAATCCGTGCATGCAGACGTTATTGCAAAAATAACGGAATTTGCGGCTGAAAACGGATTTGCAGTTATTGACGTTGATTTTTCACCTATCAAAGGTCCCGAAGGTAACATAGAATATCTTATGTTTATCGAAAAAAGAGAAAAAGGCGAAATGCTCTGGAGCGGTTCTGCAGCGGAGCTTGCCGATAAATCTCACGAAAGCCTTGATAAACCTGCAGGGGAGGGTACTGTATGAAAATAGCTCTTATGCCCAACCTCACCAGGAAAGAAGCGCTTTCGGTAACGCAAGGCATTTGCAAAAGCCTTGACAATCTCGGCGCAAGCTACTGCTTTTTGCCCGAGTATAAGTCGGATTTTGAATCAACGGAAGCTGCTTTTTTAACTGAAGAAGAAGCACTCGGCACCTGCGATGCGGTTGTCGCCGTGGGCGGTGACGGTTCAATTATCCACGCAGCAAAAACCGCCGCAAAATACAAAAAACCCATTCTCGGCGTCAATGCAGGCAGACTTGCTTTTATGGCAGGACTTGAGGATAACGAGCTTCACCTGCTTTCGAGGTTAATTGAAGGCGATTACTCGCTCGACAAACGTCTTATGCTCAAGGTGAACGTTTTAAGCGGTGATGAGGTTGTCAGCACTGATTACTGTGTTAACGATTGCCTTGTTACCAACGAAGAAAAGCAGCGTATGAGCGAGATTGATGTTTCTCTCGGAGGCAGTTGCTTCAACAGTTACCTTTGCGACGGTGTCCTTGTTGCAACGCCGACAGGCTCAACCGCTTATTCGCTTTCCGCAGGTGGTCCGATAGTTGACCCCGAGCTTGAAAGCATTTTGATGACGCCCATTTGTCCGCATTCGCTTGTGGGCAGGTCGCTTGTTTTCAGACCCAATGCGGTTATCGGTGTTTCGTCTGCAGAGGACGTTACACTCTGCCTTTCCGCCGACGGCGCGGAGCCTCAGAGAATTGAACCCGGTTGCAGGGCTGAAATTTCCAGAGCGGAATTTACAGCCGACTTTATAAGAATCAAATCCGAAAATTTTATTGATATTCTTTACAGAAAACTGGCGCAGAGACGCTGATTTGAAAGGATGAAAAACGTGAAAAAGAAAAGACACGAAACTATAATCAGACTTATTGAGCAGAATTGCCTTTCCACACAGACCGACCTTCTTGAAAAGCTTAAGGAAGAGGGCTTTGACACCACACAGGCAACTATTTCAAGAGATATCAAGGATTTGCGCCTTGTCAAAAAGGTTGACGAAATGGGCAGAAGCCGCTATGCAGTCGGCGGCAGTGATTCAAGCGAGCTGCTCGGCAAATATAAGAGCATCTTCAGCCACTCCGTAATTGAAGCTGATTATGCAGGCAACACACTCGTTGTAAAGTGCTATACAGGTATGGCTCAGGCGGCTTGTGCGGCTCTTGATTCAATGCAGTGGGAGGGTCTTGTGGGCACTCTTGCAGGAGATGATACAATTTTTGCTCTTTGCAGAACTCCTGAGCTTGCGGCAAAAATGAAGGATGCCATTGCCGATATTATCGGTTGATTTTAGTTTAGTTATAAGGAAGTTAACGTATGTTAATCGGCTTAAAAATTGAGAATATTGCCGTTATTGAAAAAGCTCAGATCAATTTTGATTGCGGGCTCAACGTTCTTACGGGTGAAACAGGTGCAGGTAAATCGATAATTATTGATTCGCTTAACGCCGCTCTCGGTGAGCGCACTTCGAGGGAGCTTATCAGAACGGGAACCGAAAATGCGTCTGTTTATGCCGAATTCAGTAATATTTCGGCAACGGTTGAGAGTATTCTTGACGAATCGGGTATTGAAATAATGCCCGACAAAACTCTTACCCTCAGCCGCAGACTCAGTACTTCGGGCAAAAATTCGTGCAGAGTAAACGGTTGTGCCGTTACGGTTTCGCTGCTCAAAGAAATAGGATCACAGCTTATCAATATTCACGGTCAGCATGATAATCAGTCGCTTCTTTCACCTGAAAAGCACTGCGGTTTTATTGATAAGCTTGCCGAAAATGAAGAGCTTCGAGCAAACTACAAAAAAGTTTTTTCAGAGCTTGTTTCGGTCAAAAAAGAGCTTGATGCTCTTTATGATACCCGTGACGAAAAAGCGGCAAGACTTGACTATCTGAATTTTCAGATTGACGAAATAACAAAGGCCGATGTAAGAATCGGTGAAAGAGAAGAACTCAATAAAGAAAAGACCTTGCTTGCAAACAGCGGCAAGGTAGTAAAGGCTCTGCAAAGAGCTTATGCCGCCCTCTCGGGCGATAACGGTATTCTTGCAGGACTTGAGGAGTGTGCGCAGGATGCCGAAACAGCTGCGAAATATTATTCCGAAGCCGAAAAGACCGCTCTCGGAATAAGAGGCGTATCCTATGAGCTTGCCGATTTTTCCGCAGAGCTCGGCAGACTCAAAGACGGTTTTGATTTTAACCCCGCAAGGCTTTCAGAAATTGATGAAAGATTGGATTTCCTTTACCGACTTTCAATGAAATACGGTGCAGAGGAAAGTGATATCCTTGCTTATCTCGAAAAAATCACTGCCGAAAAATCAGAAATAGAAATATCCGATGAGCGTATCGGTGAGCTTGAAGAAAAACTCTATGCGCTCTCTGACAGAATAAAAGAGCTTTCGGCACAGCTTACCGAAAGCAGAATGACAGCCGCAAGAGCGTTTGAAAAATCGGTCAAATCCGAGCTGGAGTTTCTTGATATGCCAAAGGTCACTTTTGTTGTTGACCGCAAGGCAACGGCTCTGACCTCAAAGGGTGCCGATTCAATCGAATTTTTAATCAGTGCCAACCCCGGTCAGGAGCCAAAACCCATTGCTAAAATCGCTTCGGGCGGTGAGCTTTCAAGAATAATGCTTGCAATCAAAAACGTGTTGTCAGATAAAGATGATATCGGCACGCTCATATTCGATGAAATTGATGCAGGAGTCAGCGGCTCGGCTGCGGAGAAAATTGCTCTTAAGCTTTATCAGGTTTCAAAGGGCAGACAGGTTATCTGCGTAACACATCTTGCCCGAATCGCCGCACAGGCGGACAGGCATATGAAAATTCAGAAGTCTGTTGAGGAATCAAAAACGTATACAAGTGTAACTCCGCTTGATTTTGAACAGAGAGCGGCAGAAATTGCCAGAATAACCGCGGGCGATGCCGTAACGGCTCTTCAGCTTGAAACTGCAAAAGAAATGCTTCTCAATGCCAAAGAAAAAGGAGACGGTCAGTAATGAAAATCGGTGTGTGCTGCGGCACGGACGTCGAAAAAATCAAATATATCAAATCTCTCGGCTATGACTATGCGGAATCGCACTGTCAGGAAATTGCAAGTGCGGCTCCTGATAAGCTCGAAGAGCTTAAAAACGTGGGTTTGCCGATTCTTGCGGCTAACTGTTTCATCGCTCTTCGTGTTGTAGGCAAAGAAAAAGATGAGGAAGCGATCAAAGAATATCTTGAAAGACTGTTTTCCAAGGCAAGCTGTCTCGGTTTAAAGTATCTTGTTTTCGGATCATCGGCTGCAAGAAGAATTCCCGAGGGTATGAGCCTTGAACAGGGCAGGGCGGAGATTGTTGATTTTCTTAAAAATCTTGTTGTGCCTGTTGCGCAGAAATATAATCTGCCCGTAGCAATCGAGCCTCTGCGTCCCGAAGAATGCAACGCAATCAATACAGTTGATGACGGTGTTGAAATTGCCGAAAAGGTTGGTTCACCTCTGATAAAAGTTCTTGCAGACGTTGCCCATATGTTCGTGCAGAACGAGGATTTGAAAAAGCTTGCAGGTTATAAAGAATTTATGCTTCACGCACACACCTCAAATCCCGATCCTGCTCCCGAACTCGGCAAGAAGAGAATTTATCCTGCTGTGAACGATAAATTCAGTCAGGTTGAATTCTTCACTCAGCTTAAAGCCGCAGGCGTTGAAACCTGCTCAATAGAAGCAGACGTTATTGATTTTGAAACTGATGCAAAAAATGCATTTGAAGTATTGAAAAACCTGAGGTGATACCGTGAAGCTTGGAAAAAACGAAGTTATCCTGTTTTCGGGGGATTCCATAACGGATGGCAACAGGGGCAAATCGATGGACTGCAATCACATTATGGGTCACGGATATCAGTACACAGTTGCAGGCAGACTTGCTCTTGATAATGCCGAAAATATGCCTAAATTCATCAACAAAGGCTATTCGGGTGAAACCGCCGGGGGACTGCTTGAAAAATGGCAGGCAGACGTTATTGAGAATAAACCTACCATCCTCAGCATCCTTGTCGGTGTCAATGACGGCGGCTGCGGCTATTTTAGCCGTATAACCCCGGAGAAGGCGGCATTGCGCTACGAAACAAACCTGCGTGCGATTCTTGAAACAACAAGAAAAGAACTTGGCAATATAACGATCGTTGTTTGTGAACCGTTTTATTTTCCGCTTGACAAGTCGGATTGTTCCTATAAGAATACACCTCATCCCGACGGCGTTGAGGGACCCTTCAAGAGACCCGACAGCGATGACCCCGAGGATTCTGTTGCGTATCGTGTTGAAGCCAATAAAATCATCAGAGCAGCATCGAGAAAGCTTGCTGAAGAATACGGCTGTATATTTGTGCCGCTGTATGATAAAATTCATGAGCAGGCGGCAAGATCAAGAATGGAATATTTTATCTGGGACGGAACTCATCCCAGCATTGCGTGTCATATGCTGATTGCCGACGAATGGCTCAGAGTTGTTGAAGAGCATATGAACCGATAACAGTTGACAAATTTAACTGTAATAATGTATACTCTATAACGTTTAATATGTAAACAATATCGAAAGGATGTTTTAATATGCAGATTTATGAAGAACTTGTTGCAAG
>JAGBAK010000026.1 GCA_017938985.1 Clostridia bacterium | reverse complement strand
ATGTTCATCATCTTGGTGATGGGCATACCGCCTGCAACCCACTCGGTTGCGGGCTTTGAAAGGTTGGAAATCTTTGAGAGGTAGCCGTTATAGCCGTACTGGATAAGCATAAATGCGTTATAGCCGAGTGAATAGCAATAGTCGGCATCAAAGTTTGAGGGGAATGCGCAGCGGCCTTCATAGCCGAAGAAGTGGTGAATGGGTGAGAACTTGCCGTTGTAGGTGCCAGCTACTTTTCTTGCTTTAAGCTTATCTGCAACGAGGGCGGAGAAGAGCTTTTCTGACTCGATGAGTGATACCTGTACGTTGCCGTGGGGGTCACGCTCTAAGAAAAGCTGCTGCTGAATGCCCTGGGGCAGAAGTGCAAATACGTCCATTGATGCTTTGGTTAAGCCGTTTTCAATGAAGGCGTATTTTTCTTCCCAAGAGGGAAGCGCATTGAAGGCGTCAGCCTTTGAGCCTGCAAGAAGCTCGTTGATTTCTGCTATAAGAACAGAGAACTCGGGCACGAACTCAACAACGCCCTCGGGAATGATGGCAACGCCGAAATTCATACCCTTTGCGGCACGGTTTGCAACTGAATCTGCAATATAGTCGGCAATCTCTGAAAGGGACATCTTCTTTGCGGAAACCTCTTCTGAGATAAGGCAGATGTTGGGCTGTGTCTGCAATGCGCACTCAAGAGCAACGTGAGATGCTGAACGGCCCATAACCTTTACGAAGTGCCAGTATTTTTTAGCTGAGTTTGCGTCACGGCCGATATTGCCGATAAGCTCACTATAGGTTTTTGTTGCGGTGTCAAAGCCGAAGGAGCAGTCAATATCCTCATTCTTTAAGTCACCGTCAATGGTTTTGGGGCAGCCGATTACCTGAACGCCTGTATTGTTTGCTGCAAAGTACTCTGCCAAAACAGCGGCGTTTGTGTTGGAATCGTCACCGCCGATGATAACGATTGCGGTAATGCCGTGCTTTTTGCAAACGTCGGCAACTATAGCAAACTGCTCATTAGTTTCAAGCTTTGTACGGCCTGAACCGATGATATCAAAGCCACCTGTGTTTCTGTACTGATTGATATACTCATCATCAAAGATGATATAATTGTCTTCAATAAGGCCGATAGGACCGTTTTTGAAGCCGTAAAGCACGTTTTCGGGATTGGTGGACTTTAATGCATCGTACAAGCCGCAGATAACGTTATGGCCGCCGGGAGCCTGTCCGCCTGACAAAATAACGCCTACAACCTGCTTTTTGGCAGCAGAGGTGTTTTCGCCCTTCTGGAAGGTGATTTCCTTTTTACCATAGGTGTTGGGGAAGAGAGCCTCAATTTTTTCGCAGTCTGCTACGCTTTTGGTAGCGTTACCCTCTTTAACGCTGATTTGTGAAATACCGCCCCTGAGCATTGCGGGAAGCTTGGGGTTGTATTCATATCTGGCTGTTTGCAATGGTGTAAGTTTCATAATTTAACTCCTTATGCTAAGTGTTTTATACTACAGTTGATTATTATAATACAAATTTTCAAAAAGGT
>JAGBAK010000025.1 GCA_017938985.1 Clostridia bacterium | reverse complement strand
TATGTGAGAAGTCTTTTCTCAACTACTCATTATTCTGTTTCGGGCGACCGCACAGGGTCTCCCCTACCTTTATAAAACGGTTAAAGGCGAAGTCTTTCCTTAACTATTCACTCTTCATTCTTCACTATTCACTCATTATCACCCCTTTTCTTGCATAGACTTATATCACCGTCTTTGCAAGGAGGGGTTTTGTGTTTGTTATTCTGCACCCTGTTGAGGTGCCTGAAAAATATTTCAAAAGACGAAAATTTATTAAAGAAATTGCCCGTTCCCCTGCCGTTATTCACAGGGAGAGCGGCGCTTTGCCTTTTTATACGCTCGACGTTACTTCGGGCAGATACGGCACAGATTGGAACGCCGTTGCGGAAAAAT
This sequence comes from Clostridia bacterium, assembly GCA_017938985.1. Taxonomy (GTDB): domain Bacteria; phylum Bacillota; class Clostridia; order Oscillospirales; family Acutalibacteraceae; genus CAG-177. The sequence continues at coordinate 10,861 of JAGBAK010000025.1, read as the reverse complement.
GCGGTAAATATGCTTCGCGCATTGTTGCGCCCGTCAGTCTGCCGCTGCCCGACGGCACGTCTCTGCGCCGTTTTGTTCCCTGCTCAATAGTTTATTCTTATGTTCTGAACACCGCCGTCAGGCTGCTCCGTTCTGTCAAACCCGATCCCCATTCATTCACGCTCACCCTGACCGACAGGCTTGCGCTTTTAAGCGGCGCAACCGTTGATTTGATTGAGATTTGCGCCTGTGTGAGAATTATCACGTCACGCCCCGAAAGATATGCCGCCGCCTGCGAAGATGCACTGAAAAATTACGGCGCTTCAATAATTCTGCGCTCCTGTTACGAGCCGACACAAAAGCCCGATATTGTTATATGTGCCGACGGTGCAATATGCTCCGCAATGGAAAACGCAGCTGTTTTCACCGCAAAAAACAGCGGTTGCGGAAACGTTGTTTTTTCTATGGGCGGAGTTGAACTTTTGCCGCAGCACAGCGAGTTTCTGCCCGAGGGCGCAAAAGCAATCGACCTTGCCGGTGCGCTGACAGAGCTTTGCGGCAGCACCGCATATACAGGCGCCTGCTTCACCGATATAAGCGTAAGCTGCAGCAAGTGCCAATCCCCGTCGCCCGAAAGCTGCATTCTTTGTCATATAACCAAAAACCGGCCCGATTTGACGCGCGGTCAGGTGATATGACAGCGTCACATAAACTCTATAAATACTTGACATATTAATTATATTTATATATAATATAACAGTTAATAACTTGTTTTATAATAAACAAAGCTAAAGGAGTTATATTAAAATGGAAAAATTCACCGTTTATACCCGAGAAGATTATGAAAAATTAAGTGCCGAACTTAACAGACTCAAAACCGAAGGCAGAGACGATATTGCCGAAAAAATCAAGGAAGCACGTTCACACGGCGACCTTTCAGAAAACGCTGAATACGATGAGGCTATGAACGAGCAGGCAAAAATGGAAGCTGAAATTGCCAAGCTCGAAGCCGAACTGCGCAACGCAAAAATCCTTGACGAAGCCGACCTCACAACAGAGGTTGTTCACATCGGTTCAAAGGTTAAGCTTCTCGACCTTGAATATAACGAAGAGCTTGAATACAAAATCCTCGGCAAGAGCGACATTGAGCACGGCGTTATTTCTGACCTTTCACCCGTCGGTTCAGCAGTTATGAACAAAAAGGTCGGCGACGTTGCTGACGTTCATACCCCCTCGGGCAAGGTTATCAAGATGCAGATTCTTGCAATCTCAAAATAATCGGCGCACCAATCAGGCGCCACTTACCCCAAACGAAAGGATTGATTAAAATGGCAGACGAAAAGATTCTCAACGCTGCTCCCGAAGCAGAGGAGCAGGATATAAACGAGCTTAAGAAAATCAGAATAGAAAAACTCGAAGCTCTTCAGGCTGCAGGCAAGGACCCCTTTGAAATCACACTTGCCGAGCAGAGCATCCACAACGCAGAAATCGTTGAAAAGTTCGAAGAGCTCGAAAATCAGGACGTTACCATCTGCGGCAGAATGATGAGCCGCAGAGATATGGGCAAGGCAAACTTCATCGACGTTCGTGACCTGAGCGGCAGAATGCAGGTTTACGTTAAGATTGACGAAATCGGCGAAGATACCTTTGCAGAGTTCAAAAAGTGGGATATCGGCGATATCGTTGAAGTAAAGGGCTTTGTTTTCAGAACAAGACGCGGCGAAATTTCCGTTCACGCAAAGGCAATCCGCCTTCTTTCAAAGTCACTTCTTCCCCTGCCCGAAAAATTCCACGGTCTGACCAACACGGACACACGTTACCGCAGACGTTATCTTGACCTCATCATGAACCCCGAAGTTAAGGACACTTTTGTCAAGCGTTCACTCATCCTCAGAGAAATCAGAAGCTACCTTGATTCGCAGGGCTTCCTTGAGGTTGAAACACCCATTCTTGTTGCAAACGCAGGCGGCGCTGCTGCAAGACCCTTCCTCACTCACCACAACGCTCTCAACGAGGATTTCAAGCTCCGTATTTCTCTTGAGCTTTACCTCAAGCGCCTTATCGTCGGCGGTATGGAAAAGGTTTACGAAATCGGCAGAGTTTTCAGAAACGAAGGCTGTGACACACGCCACAACCCCGAATTCACTCTTATGGAGCTTTATCAGGCATACACCGACTATAACGGCATGATGGAGCTTACCGAAAACCTCTACAGACACGTTGCACAGGCAGTTCTCGGTTCAACCAAGATTTCCTATAACGGTGTTGAAATGGACCTCGGCAAGCCTTTTGAAAAAATCACAATGATTGACGCTGTCAAGAAATATGCAAACGTTGACTGGAACGAAGTCAAAACTCTTGAAGATGCAAGAGCGCTTGCAGACAAGCATCACATCGAATACGAGAGCAGACACGGCAAGGGCGATATTCTTGCTCTGTTCTTTGAAGAATACGCTGAAGAACATCTTATTCAGCCTACCTTCGTTATCGACCACCCCATCGAAATTTCACCCCTTACAAAGAAGAAGCCCGGCAACCCCGATTACGTTGAGCGCTTCGAGTTCTTTATGAACGGCTGGGAAATGGCAAACGCTTATTCCGAGCTTAACGACCCCATTGACCAGAAAGAACGCTTCAAGGCTCAGGAAGCTCTTCTTGCACAGGGTGACGAAGAAGCAAACACAACCGACGACGATTTCCTTATGGCTCTCGAATACGGTATGCCCCCCACAGGCGGTATCGGCTTCGGCATCGACAGAATGTGTATGCTTCTCACAGACTCCTCCGCTATCAGAGACGTTCTTCTCTTCCCCACAATGAAGAGCCTCGGCGGTTCGGATTCCGCAAAGTCTGCCGAAAAGGCAGAAGCTGTTGACGCAGTTGAAGCAGCAGTTGCAGAACCCGTAAAAGAAGAAGTTATCGACTTTTCAAAGGTAAAAATCGAACCTCTGTTTGAAGATACCGTTGATTTTGAAACCTTCAGCAAATCGGATTTCAGAGCAGTAAAAGTCAAGGAGTGCATTGCCGTTCCCAAGAGCAAAAAGCTTCTGCAGTTCACTCTTGATGACGGAACAGAAAACGAGCGTACTATCCTCAGCGGTATCCACGCTTACTATGAACCCGAAGAGCTTGTCGGCAAAACACTTATTGCCATCACAAACCTCCCCCCCAGAGCAATGATGGGCATTGAGTCCTGCGGTATGCTCCTGAGTGCGGTTCACGAAGAAGAAGGCGAAGAAAAGCTTCATCTTCTTATGGTTGACAAGCACATTCCCGCAGGTGCAAAGCTCTATTAATCAATATGAAAATTTCCGTTGCATTAGCCGCCTATAAAGGCGAAAAATATATTGCCGGGCAGATTGACTCCATCCTCTCTCAGCTCGGCGCAGACGATGAGCTGATTGTTTCCGACGATTATCCGTCGGGCAAAACAAAAGCAAGTGTTGAGGACTTTGCCGCAAAAGACGGCAGAGTAAAATACCTTGAAGGCAAGGGCAAGGGCGTTGTTAAAAATTTTGAAAACGCCCTGAATGCCTGCAGCGGCGACGTTATTTTCCTGTGCGACCAGGACGACGTATGGCTGCCCGACAAGGTCAGAACGGTTATGGCTGAATTTGAAAACGGCGCACAGCTTGTTATGCACGACGCTTCAATCACCGATGCCGACCTCAACGTCACAAACCCCTCCTGCTTTTCGGTTCACGGCGCAAACACCTCAACGTGCAAAAATCTGCTCAAAAACACTTTTGTCGGCTGCTGTATGGCATTCACAAAGGATTTGCTGAGCGAAACAACGCCTTTCCCCGAAGGCATTGCAATGCACGATTGGTGGATTGCCCTTGTTGCTCTCAAAAAGAAACGCAAAACCGTTCTGATTGAAAAGCCGCTCATTATGTGGCGCAGACACGGCGAAAACGTTACGGGCAACAAAACAACCGCTGCGCAGAAAATCAGCTGGCGTTTAAAAATGCTTTCAGCTCTTATGCGAAAGTGATTGCGAATTATTCACATCAGCTGTTCACTGCAAGATTATTTCCAATTATGTGCCTTGGAAAGGAATTGACAAATGAATAAAAAAATCACCGGCTGTATCGTGACTTACAACAATATGTCCACCATCGACAACGCCGTAAGTTCACTGCTTAAACACACAGCCGCGGATTTCCGTCTTTACATAGTCGACAACGGCTCAACCGACGGAACTCCCGAACATATCGAAAAGAACTATCCTCAGGTAACGGTTATCCGAAGCGGCGGCAATATCGGCTTCGGTGCAGGTCATAACCTGATAATGGACAGGCTTGATTCCGATTATCACGTCATCATCAACCCCGACATTTGTCTGCGTGACGATGCAATCTCACAGCTTGCCGCTTATCTTGACGAAAATGCCGATATCGGTCTTGTTTCTCCCCAAATCAAGTTCCCCGACGGCAGAATTCAGGTTCTGGGTAAAAGAACACCCTGCCTGCGTTACCTTTTTGCAAGCCATTTCAGAAAAAGCGATGAACCCGAAGCAACTCTCAGGGAATACGCAATGCTTGACGAGGATTATTCAAAGCCCTTTGCAATTGAAAACGCAACAGGCTGCTTTATGTTTATACGCACGGAGCTTTTCAAAAAGCTCGGCGGCTTTGACAAACGCTACTTTATGTATTTTGAAGACTGCGACCTTTCACGCGAAGTTAACCGCATTTCAAAAATCGTTCACCATCCGGGCGTTACGGTTTACCACGAATGGGGACGCGGCTCAAAAAGAAATTACAAGCTGAAGCTTATTCACGCAACATCAATGATTAAATATTTCTCAAAATGGTGCTTCAAAAAATAAGCATTGGCGGAAACGGAAGTAATTTTAATGACGAAATATTTTAAGAATTTTCACAAGTACAGATATCTGCTGTATGAAATAGTCAGAAAAAATATCAAGCTGCAGTATCGCAACTCCGTTCTCGGTGTTTTCTGGACCTTCCTTCAGCCGCTTCTGACAACCCTTGTGTTGGTTGCCGTTTTCGGCGGAATTTTCGGTTCAAGCAGAAATTACACCACCTGCTACCCCATCTACCTTCTCTGCGGCAGACTGATTTTTGAATTCTTCACGCAGGCAACCAAGCGTGCAATGCGCTCAATTACAAACAGCGCATCCGTTATCAAAAAGGTTTACGTTCCCAAATATATCTATCCCCTTTCAAATATTCTTGCAAACTTTGTAACCTTTATTATTTCGCTGCTTGTTCTTGTTTGCTTCATAGTTTATTTCTATTTCTTCACAAATCAGCAGCCCGTTGTTTCAAGTTATATTTTCCTTGCACCCATTCCCATTCTTATTCTGCTTATTCTTGCAATCGGCGTGGGTATGATTCTTGCAACGTTCTCGGTATTCTTCAAGGATATTGAATATATCTATGAAGTTTTCTGTATGTTGCTTTTCTATATGACCCCCATTTTCTTCCACGCAGGTCAGCTTAACGCAAGCCCCATCGTAGGCTATGCAATCAAGATAAACCCGCTTTATTCAATAACGGAAATGTTCCGTTGCTGCGTGCTTTACGGCAGAATGTTCACAATGAACCATCTCTACTATGCACTCGGCTTCAGCATCGCAATTTTCATTGTCGGCTTCTTTATTTTCTATAAGAAGCAGGATAAGTTTATTCTTCACATTTAAAGAAAGGAGCTTGTTTATGAACAAACAAAATTCAATGGCAAAACAGCCTGCGATTGTTGTTGACAACGTCAGCGTTCTTTTCAACATGAACAAAGAAAAGGTTGACAACATCAAAGAATATCTTATCAAACTTGTTACAAACAAACTCCATTATAACGAATTCTGGGCGCTGAAGAACGTTTCTTTCACCGTTGAAAAGGGCGAGCGTCTCGGCGTTCTCGGCTTCAACGGCGCAGGTAAATCCACCCTGCTCAAAACCATTGCAGGCGTTATCAAACCCACAGAGGGCAAGGTTGAGGCTCACGGCATCATCGCTCCCATGCTTGAACTCGGCGCAGGCTTCGACCTCAACTATTCAGGCAGAGAAAACATCTTTCTCTACGGCGCAACAATGGGTTATTCCAGAAAGTTCATTCAGTCCAAATATGACGAAATCGTTGAATTTTCCGAGCTTGGCGAATTTATCGAATCTCCCGTTAAAAACTATTCTTCAGGTATGAGAGCAAGACTCGGCTTTGCAATCGCAACCGCCGTTCAGCCTCAGATTCTTATTCTTGACGAAGTTCTTTCAGTCGGCGATGCAAAGTTCAGAATGAAGAGCGAAGCAAAAATCCGCTCGATGTTCGACAAAGGCATAACTGTTCTTTTTGTTTCGCATAACACCAATCAGGTGCTCAACATCTGCGACAAAGCAATTATTCTTGACCACGGCAAAATCATTGCGCAGGGCGACGCAAAAGAGGTCTGCGCCCTGTATGACGAAATGATAGCTAAAAAATAAACTGAACCGAAAGGATGATTTATTATGGTTTTTGCAGCAGTTTTTGCAGGCGGAATCGGCAGCCGTATGGGTAACTCCGATACGCCCAAACAGTATCTTGAGCTTGGCACCAAGCCCGTAATTATCCACACGGTTGAAAAGTTTTTCATCAATGACCGCATTGACGAAATTCTTGTTCTTTGCCCCAAAGCCTGGGTTGCACACACCAAGGACCTTGTTGAAAAATATCTGCCTGCCGGCAAAAAAGTAACAGTTATTGCAGGCGGCGCAACACGCAACGGCACGCTTGAGGCAGCCATTGATTATATCGAAAAGAATTATGAAACCGACGAGCAGACCGTGCTTGTAACGCACGATGCCGTCAGACCTTTCCTTACTCACAGAATCATCTGCGAAAACGTTGACGCCGCAATCGAATACGGCGCCTGCGACACGGTTATTCCCGCAACCGATACAATCGTTGCCAGCGATGACGGCAAGATGATTTCTTCAATTCCCGAGCGCAGCAAGATGTTCCAGGGTCAGACTCCGCAGTCTTTCCGTCTCAAGGAGCTTGAAAGAGTTCTTGCTTCGCTCACAGAGGACGAAAAAGCAATTCTCACCGATGCCTGCAAGATTTTCTCAATCAAAAACAAACCTGTTTATATGGTTGCAGGCGAGGTTTATAACATCAAAATCACTTATCCCTATGACTTAAAGGTTGCAAAAACCCTTTTGAAAGGCAAGGATTCAGATGATTAATTCAGTATACAGGCTCGTTGCACCCGGTCTTATTGACATCGCCTGCACGGAGCCGGATTTAAAAAACAGCGTTATAATGCGTCCCGTTTACCTTTCGGTCTGCAAGGCTGACCAGAGATATTATCTTGGCAGACGCAGCCGTGAGGCACTCAAGGCAAAGCTGCCTATGGCGCTTATTCACGAATGCGTTGCAAAGGTTATCTTTGACCCGACAGGCAATTTCAAGGTTGGCGAATACGTTGTTCCCGTGCCCAATATGCCCACGGAAGAAGACGACGTTATTGCAGAAAACTACCGTCTGAGCAGCCACTTCTGCTCCAGCGGCTACGACGGATTTTTGCGTGATTACATTGATATGCCTGCAGACAGGCTCGTAAGAGTGCCCGAGGGCGTTGACCTCAAGGTTGCCTCCTTCAGCGAGCTTATCAGCGTTGCGGTTCACGCCGTGAACAGATTTGAAAGATTTTCGCATTCCAGAAAGAACGCAATCGGCATCTGGGGCGACGGCAACGTCGGCTATATCACCGCTCTTGTTATCAAGGCTCTTTATCCCGATGCAAAGCTCTATATCTTCGGCACGGTGTGGGAAAAGCTCAATTATTTTGCTTTTGCAGACGGCGTTTATCACGTTGACCACGTGCCTGCCGACCTTCGTGTTGACCACGCTTTTGAGTGTGTCGGCGGTGAAGCGTCACGCCACGCAATCGCTCAGATTATTGATATGATTAACCCCGAAGGCTGCATAGGTCTTATGGGCGTGAGCGAAAGCCCCGTGGGCATCAACACCCGAATGGTGCTTGAAAGAGGTCTTTGCCTCTTTGGCTCAAGCCGAAGCGGCGTTGCGGATTTTCAGAGCACAATGGATCTGCTCAAGGCAAACCCCAGAATTGCGCAGTATCTTGAAAACCTTATCGCAGGCGTTGTTGAAATCAGAACAATACCTGATATTCATTCTGCATTCCAGCAGGATATCAGCCGCAACTTCGGCAAAACCGTTTTGAAGTGGGAAAAGTAATATGGATTATAAATACAAAATTTCACTGATTATCCCGTGCTATAACAGCGAGGTTCTGCTCTCGGAAACGCTCGATAATCTTCTGGGACAGACGCTCAAGGATATTCAGCTCATTATCGTCAATGACGGCTCAACGGATTCAACCACCGATATCATTGCCGATTATGCGGCAAAAAACAGCAATATTCTTTGCATTGAGCAAAAGAACGCAGGCGTTGCCGCCGCCAGAAACAACGGTCTTAACTACGTTGAGGGCAAATACACAATGTTTGCCGACAGTGACGACCTTATGAGCGACGATGCGCTTGAGCAGCTTTACAATGCGCTCGAAGAAAGCGGCGCCGACGTTGCAATCTGCAGAGCCGAATATTTCGGCTACGGCGGCAAAAAGCTGCATCCGCAGGCTTGTCAGCTTGCGGCAAAAAAGAATATCGACGTGTTTGACCGCCTGATTATATGGAATTTTATGGTCAGCAACAAATGCTACCGTTCAGATTTCCTCAAGGCAAGCGGCGTCACCTTCCCCCTCAAGCGTTATGCTGAGGACGGCGCATTCTGTATGCAGATTTTCTATCAGGGTGCAAAGCTTATCGGCGTTGAGAATGCCACAATGTATTACCGCCGCCGCAAGCCCAAAGAAGGCTTTTCCGTTACGCAGACCATCAACTACAACCTTGTTGAGGATATGTTTGACTGCATAGGCATTGTTGCCTCTGCCGCGCAAAAGGCTTTTGAGCGCCCCGATTGCACCTGTGAAGATAAGGAAGGCTATCTGCAGGAGCTTTACCGCAAGGCATACTCCGCATTTGTGCTGCAGTTTTATCCGCTTATCTGGAGTGCGGACGAAAAAACAATGGCTCTTATGAAAGAGCGTTTTGAGGGTCTTGTTGCAAAAATGACACCCGAAGCACTCAAGGTTATGGAGCCAACCCAAAAGCACCTTAACGGCATTATGCTTTCCAAAAAGCAGATGGCAGAGAATCCTTATATCACCGTTATCGCAAAGAATCCGACCAAGGAATTTGTGAATTCGCTCTATGCGCAGTCAATGCCGCATTTTGAGCTTATCACCACGGATAACCTCGGTTTTGATTATGAAAATATTGTTGTTCTGCCCGAAAAAGGCTTTGCAAAAGCCGCAAAGAAGGCAGCAAAAGGTGTGCTTGTTATCACCGAATCGGGTGCAACACCCATTGCGGATATCCGCCTTTTCAAGGTTATGGCACTGCTCAAAAAGGGTCGCAAATTCCGCATCTTCCCCTCACCCGTAATTCGCCTCGGTGCCAACGTTCTGCTTAAAATAAGATAAAAGAGGAATTGATTTGAAAAAGCTTTTTTATTCCCTGTATGCCTTGTTTTTTAATATCAGCCGCATCTTTCCTTTAAAGAAAAACAGAGTTGCGTTTGTTGCTCCGCATAACGGCGGCAGCGGCGATTCGCTCTCCGTTATGCGCAGATATTTTGAAAATAAGGGCGGATATGACCTTGTCGGCATATCCACGCAGGATTTGAAGCTTGATTCATCGTCAATCGGCTCACTCATAAAATCCTGCCTTAAAGCGGCGGGATTTTTTACTTTGGGAGCTTATCGCCTTGCCACGGCAAAATACGTTTTTCTGAACGATAACTTTATGCCGATGGCATCGCTCAAATTCAGCAAGAATGCGGTTATCACACAGCTCTGGCACGCAGAGGGTGCATTCAAAAAATTCGGTCTTTCCGCTCCCGTCACCGATGACGTGCGTGAGCGCGAAAAGAAATGCTCCGAAAAACTTACATACGTTGTATGCTCATCAAAGGCGGTTGCTCCGTTTTATGCAGAAGCTTTCGGCGTTGATGAAAGCAAAATCCTGCCCCTCGGCTCGGCAAGAATTGACGATTTGCTCGGCAAAAACGATGCTCTTGCCCTGCGCCGTGAATTTGATGCCGCACATCCCGAATGCATCGGCAAGGAGCTTGTGCTCTACGCCCCCACTTTCCGTGACAGCGCCGAAAAAGACGCCGCTCTTGCAGAAAAAATCGACGTTGAAGCGTTTAACCGCGAATTTCCGCAAAAGCGTCTGCTTATAAAGCTTCATCCGCAGATTCACTCGGCAACCGTGCCCGACTGCGCAACCAACGTTACCGATTGCGATATCGGCAGGCTGACACTTATCTGCGAAAGCGTCATCACGGATTATTCCTCTGTCTGCATGGATTTTGCCCTGCTTTCAAAACCCTGCATTTTCTATGCGTTCGACCTTGACGAATATGAGCACGAGCGCTCGTTCTATTTTGACTATGAAAGCGGTGTGCCGGGCGTTGTGGTTAAAGATAACGCCGCACTGCTTGAAGCAATAAAAAATCCCCGGAGCTCCGAAGAAAAACTTCAAAGCTTCAGGAAATTCAATTTTGATTATATTGACTGCAGCAATGCCGAGAGAATTTATAATGCGGTTATTTCAACCAATCTTTAATAACCTGCGCCGCTCTCTCTGCGGCGTGACCGTCACAGGCACTTATCTGTTCGCTCCTGAATTTTTCAATTCTCTGAGCGGACAGATTTTCTTTTGCGCTTCTGACAGCGTCAAGCAGCTTTTCAGGTTCGGAAACCAATTCACCCGGCAAATCGTCGGGGAAATTCAGATAAAATCCTCTGGTGTATTCCTTATAATCGGGGCAATAGAAAACCGTTGGC
>JAGBAK010000024.1 GCA_017938985.1 Clostridia bacterium | reverse complement strand
TCTTCAATGTAGCCAATATCACAAGTCAATATGCACTTTCGAGAATTTTGCGTATTTCTACACTTTGCAAAATTGCTACCGTGTTTTGCTTGCTGTCTACGTACAGGTTGCGATGAAAAAATTTCTTCTTTGTCTACTGCGGATCAATTTTTGATATAGAAAGAAAAAACAACCACCAGTGTTGAGAAAAATTAACGACTGCGAGGTTGTTTTTTGACCACAGTTTATCCCACTTCTGCTACCGGAACAGACGAAGACAACGGAAATAAACGTGTCAAACAGAATGCGTTTTTGAGCCGAAAGGGTTAAAAACAACCGTAAAAGTCTATAAACTATGTCTTTTTTATCATTTGGGAGCAGGATGCGGGGGGTTCAAGTCCCTCCACTCCGACCAGACAAAAGCAAGCCGTTCTTCGGAACGGCTTGTTTTTGTTGCCAAACGGATATATGATACTTTTGGAAACAAATCAGGCAATTCTTATAAACAAATGTTGTATTGAATTTCGCTTGATTCTGTGATAAAATTTAAATATATAATCATAATTACGGCGTTCTGTTAAATAAAAGTATAATTTAAAAGAAAGGAGGGCTTGAGATGAGCAAAGAAAAGCAGCAGCCACGTTTCAAACAGATTACCGTTCTTTTTCTTATAACAATATTCCAGGTTATTTGCTGTGCCTGTATTCTGCTCAGGCAAAAAGACGTCAGCGCAATCACAATCTATACGTTTCTCGGTTACATTGCGCTTGAATGGATGTATATGGCGCTCGGCACGATAATAACGGGTCACGACTATTTTGAACTTGAGGCAATCGGATTTTTTCTTTCGGGTATAGGTCTTACGGTCTGTGCAAGCTTCAACGATGCATATGCCTATAAACAGCTTTTTGCCATTGTTCTTGGTCTGATAACTTATCTTGGCGTTATTCTGGTGACAAAGGACGTCAACTTTGCTTCAAAAATGCGAACGCCTGCGGCAATCGGCAGTGTGCTGATTCTTGCGGCAAACCTTGCTCTTGCGCAAAGCATCAACGGCACGCTCAACTGGATTGACCTTGGCTTTTTCTCAATTCAGCCCTCGGAGCTTGTTAAGGTTACTTTCATTTTTGTCGGTGCGGTTTCGCTTGAAAAGCTGCTTTCTTCAACCAGCCTTACAAAATATCTTATTTTCTGTGTCGGCTGCGTCGGTGCGCTGTTCCTGATGAGGGATTTCGGCACGGCTCTTATTTTCTTTTTTACCTTTATTCTTATTGCGTTTATGCGCTCGGGCGACGTAAGAACAATTTTCTTTGTCTGCACGGGAGCGCTTATGTGTGCGGTTCTTGTTTTCTATTTCAAAGAACACGTTGCCGCAAGATTCCAGGCTTACAGACACGTCTGGGAATATATGGATACCACAGGCTATCAGCAGTCACGAGCTTTGATTTATATTGCCAGCGGCGGACTTTTCGGTCTTGGTCTTGGTGAAGGTCACGTTCGTGACATCTATGCGGCTTCAACGGATATGGTGTTTGCGCTTATCTGCGAAGAATTCGGACTTATTATGGGCATTGCAATTATGCTCTGCTTTGTGGGTATTGCGTTTTTTGCAATCCATGCTTCAAAAACGGCAGGCTCAACGTTTTATACAATCGCCGCCGTTTCTGCTGCAGGTATGATGCTGTTTCAGCTTGCTTTGAACGTTTTCGGCATAACGGATTTGCTTCCGCTCACGGGCGTTACGCTTCCGTTTGTCAGCCGAGGCGGCTCAAGTATGATTTGTTCGTGGGGATTGCTTGCCTATATCAGAATGGCAAGCGCTCCGTTCGTTCCGCCTGAAGCAGATGCAAGACCCATACCCATGCGCAGACGTCCGAGAGCACAGCGTCAGCAGAGAATGCCTGCTCCGCCTCCGCCGCCCTCAAAGCGTCCTGTGGACAGGCCCAATCCGCCTGCAAAAAGACCCTATGTGCCTCCGATTGACAGACAAAGCAAAGGAGGTGGCGTCAGATGAAAATAACGGTCAGAAGAGCTTTTGTTCTTTATGCGGTTATACTTGCTTTTCTTGCAGGAACGGTTATTCTTGTTGTTAACGTTGCAATGAACGGCAAAACCTGGGTTGCAAACAGCGCCAACCGCCACCTTTATTCACGCTCAAAAGACGTTATCAGCGCAGGACCTTTGCTTGACAGCAGGGGTGTTGTTCTTGCCGAAACCGAAGGGAAAAAGCGGGTTTACAACGAAGATGAAGCTATTCGTATGGCGGTGCTTCACGTTATGGGTGATACAAACGGATATATTTCAACAGGCACACAGAATATCTACAGCGATTCCCTCTCGGGTTACAACTTTGTTGACGGTATTTATACCCTCAAAAAACATGGCGTCGGTCCCGAGCTTGTTATGAGCATTGATGCCGAAGCGTGCAGGGTTGCGTATGAAGCGCTCGGAAAATATAACGGTGCGGTTGCCGTTTATAACTACGAAACGGGCAAGCTTTTGTGCAGTGTTTCAAAGCCGACGTATGACCTTGTAAACAAACCTGAGGATATTGATTCCAACCCGATTTACAGCGGCGCTTATCTTGATAAGGTTGTTTCGGGTCTTTATACGCCCGGCTCGATTATGAAAATTGTTACCGCTGCAAGCGCAATCGAGAATATTCCCGATATCTATGAGCGCACCTTTGACTGCAACGGCGAATACGTTGTTACCGAGGGTCAGCGAGGCGTTATCTGCAACGATGACCACGGTTCGGGACTCACGTTTGAGGAAGCGATGAACGAATCCTGCAACGCTGTTTTTGCACAGATAGCTATTGAACTCGGCGCGGATAAGCTTATTGCAACGGCGGAATCAATGGGCTTCAACGGCGAGCTTACCGCAAGAGAAGTACCCATAAAAGACAGCTCGTTCAATCCTCCTGCAACAGACAAGCTTGAGCTTGGTTGGGCAGGAATAGGTCAGTCGACAACCCTTGTTAATCCCACGCATTTTCTTGCAATAATGGGAGCTATAGCAAACGGCGGCGAAGGATACGCACCTGACAGAATTTCGTCAATCGGCGGTGAATCGGATATCCGAACCCCCGAGGTTATGATTTCCGTTAATCCCGAAACGGCAAGACAGCTTGATTATTTGCTGCGTTCAAACATCAAAAACGAATACGGTGACTACCGTTTCCCCGACCTTGAAATGTGCGGAAAAACAGGTACAGCGCAGATTACGGGAGCGACCAGCCACTCGTGGTTTGTGGGTTACTCACAGAGAGACGACCTGCCGCTCGCTGTTGTTTGCATTGCGGAAAATGCAGGCTCAGGTATGGGAACGGCGGTCAACGTTTCCAACGAGGTAATGCAGTATTTTCTTGAAAATCCTTATTAAAAATCAACAGGCTTGGATATGCATCCAAGCCTGTTTTCTTATCGCTTATCTTTAATTTTATTTACAATTACGCCGAGTCTGGTGTTGCCGAAATCCTTTTTGCGCTGCTCTTTACGGGTAAGGGGAGCAGGCTTTTTCACTTCAACAACAAGCTCTGCCAGATTACCTGCGTCGCAAACGAACGGCTGGGTCATACAGATGCCGCCTCTGCCCTTGAGCTGACAGCGTACGTAGCAACTGATTTTGTCGCTTTTTTCTGCAAGATTGACGGTTGAAACCATTTCGCCGTCTTTTTCTGCGGTTACGCTTTCAATAATTTCGCCGTCGGCAATCCACTCAATTGCGTTGCAGTTTTTGCCTGCAACTGTGATTGTCTGCGATTCTTCGTCAACCTTGATTTCTGTTACAACAGGCACTGCGCCTTCGCCCTTGAAATCCTCACCGAGTTCATTCTTTGCATAGCGTGCAACAGCAAAGAAATGTCCGCTTTCCATAGCTGTGCGAAGATTTTTGAGAGAACATCCGGGCAGAATAAAATCCATAAATGCGGTGTCAATTTCGCAAACTCTGTGAGCGTCGCTGTTGCCGAAGCCCCAGACGTTTCTGCCCTCGGGGATAAGCGTTCTGAGCAGACCGTCCCAAAGAATTCTGTCGCTGCGGTTGGGTCTGTCATACATATTAAGCACTTCCATACCCACGCAGGATTTATAACGGCGGAACAAATCCGCAAAAAACGCAATGTTTTCAGGCACTCTTGCGCAGTCGGGGTCTTTATATGCGCCGAGCCAGTCGGAGGGGTGGTTGATATGCGAAATTCCGCCGCTTTCTTCAATAAGCCTTATGGGAATTTCAAAGTCGTTTTCCTTGCCGTATTTACCCTCGTAAACGTTGGTGAAATAGCCGTTCACATGGTTTTTCATAAGGGTAAACATATTTGTCTCAATTGCATCGGGTACGCACTGCAGACCTCTTTTTTTGGTGCGCAGACCTTTTGCGGTTTTGTATGAACCGTCAAGCACTGCGTGATACATTTCGGTTGAGGGGTGGTGGCGCTTGCCGTGCCAGAGAAGCTGAAAATGGAAAAGCGGAATTCTTGTAGGTTCTTTGTCCCATTCCTTGCCCACTATTCCGTGCTCAGCAAAAGCAAGGATATCAAAATCGTTATCATAAAAGCCTTCAACCATTTCGGTCATGGTGTTGTTGGCGTCGCTGTAGGTTGAGTGTGTGTGGAGATTTGTTTTATAGTGGTTTTCGGGGTTTGTGATAAGCTCCGAAACACTTTCATAGGGGTTGGTTATTCTGAACTTCGCCTTTGCCATAATGAACCTCCGCTGAATCAATTTGATTTTATCATTATAACACATAAGCAAGGCGATTTCAACCGACAGAGCACCGTTTAACGCTAAAAATTTGCCGAACGCTTTCAGACTCTTGAAAACACAAAATGCAAAGTATATTATAATAATGCAAACGGAAATACGTATTACCGCAAGCAAAACAGAGGTGATTTAATGAAACTGAAACTACTAATTGACAAAAACCGTGACGAAGAAATTCTGATATATGCACACGAAAAAACGGCTCTTGTTGAAACGATTGAACAGCTTGTTTTGCAAGATAATTTTGAGCTTATCGGCTATGCTGACAAAGAAGCAGTCAGACTGAATCTTTCCGAAATATGCAGCTTTACCGTTGAGGATAACAAGGTTTTTGCGGCAACGCTCAAAGAACGGTACAAACTGAAATACCGCCTTTGGCAGCTTGAAGAAAAGCTGCCCGAAAGCTTTGTCAAAATCAATCAGTCGTGCATAGCAAACATCAGAATGATTGACAGGTTTGACACTTCGATTTCGGGTTCGCTGCTTGTTAAATTCAAAAACGGCAGCACGGATTACGTTTCACGCCGTCAGCTTAAAACAGTTAAAGAAAGGTTGGGTTTATAAATGAATAAATACGTAAAAGAATTCTTGCACAGGGGGCTCATTTTCGGTGGCTTCGGTCCCGTTATTCTGGGCATTATCTATTGGATATTATCCGTTAGGATTGCCGATTTTGAAATCGGCGGCTTCGATATTTTTCTGGGCATTGCTTCAACTTATCTGCTTGCGTTTGTTCATGCAGGTGTGTCGGTGTTCAACCAGATTGAACACTGGTCTTTGCCGAAATCAACGCTGCTGCATTTTCTGACTCTTTTCGTTGCATATTCGCTGTGTTACATCGGCAACACGTGGATTCCCTTTGACCCGAAAGTAATTGCGGTGTTCTTTGCGATATTTGTTGCGGTTTATTTTGTGGTGTGGATAACGGTTTATATTTCCGTAAAATCCACAAGCAAAAAATTCAACGCAAAAATAAAATAAGCCAAAGCCCTCGGCTCAGCCGGGGGCTTGACTTTTATATACAGACTTTTGAACCTGCGTATCAATACGGTGCAATTAACCCTCACAAACCACGGGCATATAATGATACTGCAAAGAAATTTTGCTTTTTGTTTATATTATATTAATAATATATTATTAAAAAATTATTGCAAGCGAGGAAAAAATGATGTATAATATCTTAAATATGACTATAATGGGTGTAGTGCCGACAGGGGGATACAAAAATTATGCAGGCCTATTTTGATAACAGCGCCACAACCGCTCCGTGCAGCGATGCGGTAAACGCCGTGGCGGATGCGCTGATTCATTGCTGGGGCAACCCCTCATCGCTCCATTCATCGGGCAACCGTGCAAAGGAGCTGCTTGATTCCGCAAGAGCGGATATTGCAAAAAAACTCGGCTGTCTGCCCGAAGAGATTTATTTCACGTCGGGCGGCACAGAAACAAACAACCTTGCCGTTATCGGTGCGGCT
Source organism: Clostridia bacterium (assembly GCA_017938985.1). Classification (GTDB taxonomy): domain Bacteria; phylum Bacillota; class Clostridia; order Oscillospirales; family Acutalibacteraceae; genus CAG-177. The sequence goes on along the minus strand of JAGBAK010000024.1, from coordinate 28,511 downwards.
CACAAAATGCGACGCATGGGCAAACGCATTGTTTCAACAAGCGTTGAGCACCCGAGCGTTGATGAAACCCTCAATCAGCTTGAAGCCGAAGGCTTTGAGGTTATAAAGCTTAAGGTTGACAGCTACGGCAGGATAAACGAAAAAGACCTTTATGCTGCCGTCAACTCAAACACAATTCTTATTACAATGATGCTTGTCAACAACGAGGTCGGAACAATTATGCCTGTTGAAGCGGCAAAAAGAGCTGCGCTGATGGCACGCTCACCTGCGCTGATTCATTGCGATGCCGTTCAGGCTTTCGGAAAAATGCCGATAAAGCCCTCTGCAATGGGTGTTGACCTTATGACGATAAGCTCACATAAAATCCACGGTCCCAAGGGAGTCGGCGCTCTTTATATGCGCAAGGGCGTAAAAATCAACGCAAGAACCTTTGGCGGCTCGCAGGAAAGCAAAGTCCGTCCTGGTACGGAGCCTATGCCGGCAATTGCAGGCTTTGCCGCTGCGGCAAGAGCTTTGCCCGACCCCGGGCGTCAGCTTGAGCATATCACCGCCATGCGTGACTATATGGTATCAAAGCTCGGCGAAATCGGTGACGTTGTTATCAACTCTCCGCCCGATGCATTGCCCTACGTTACAAACGTTTCTGTGCTCGGAATCAAGTCCGAGCCGATGCTCAACTTCCTTTCGGACAGGGGCATAAGTGTTTCGGCAGGCTCTGCTTGCTCAAAGGGTAAAAAGAGCCATGTTCTTTCGCAGATGGGTCTTGACCGTAAGCGCATGGACAGTCCGCTCAGAATCAGTTTTTCAAGATTCACAACTTTTCAGGAAATAGACGCTCTTATTCTCGGTATCACCGAAGCCAAAAAGGTCATAAGAGCTGCAAAATAAAATTAACATTTCGGAGTTCAAAATGAAAGAGATAATTCTTATTAAAAACGGAGAGCTTGCTCTCAAGGGTCTTAACAGAAGAACGTTTGAAGATATGCTTGTTAAAAATATGCGCCGCAGACTTGAAAGCGTGGGCAAATTCAAGTTTACCGTTGCGCAGTCAACAATTGTTGCCGAGCCTGAGAATGAAACCGTCGACCTTGACGAGGCAGTTGAAAGAATCGGCAAAATCTTCGGTATTGCAGGCTTTTCAAGAGCCGCCGCCGTTGAAAAGGATATGGATACAATCCTCAAAAGCGCTGAAGAATACCTGGCTCCCCAGCTTCTGACGGTCAGAAGCTTCAAGGTAGAAGCAAAGCGCTCCGATAAAAAGTTTCCGCTCACTTCTCCTGAAATCTGCAGGGAAACAGGCGGATATCTTCTTCGCAAATTTCCTCACCTTGAGGTTGACGTTCACAACCCCGATATCGTTGTTACCGTTGAGATAAGAGACACAAGTGCTTATATTCACGGCAATCAGATAAAGGGTGCGGGCGGTATGCCCACGGGCTCTGCAGGCAGAGCGGCTCTGCTTATTTCAGGCGGAATCGACAGCCCCGTTGCAGGTTATATGATGGCAAAAAGAGGACTTGAGCTTATGGCTGTTCACTTTGCATCGCCTCCTTACACAAGCGAAAGAGCCGAGCAGAAGGTACATTCGCTTCTGAAGCAGGTAAGCAAATATTCGGGCAGAATTGCTCTTTTTGTTGTTCCTTTCACAAAAACGCAGGAGCTTATCAAGGATAATTGCCCCGAAGAAATATTTACGGTTATTATGCGCCGTATGATGATGCGTGTTGCGCAGAAAATTGCCGCAAAAGAGCACGCAGGTGCGCTTATCACGGGCGAAAGCGTCGGTCAGGTCGCAAGCCAGACAATGCAGGCAATAGCTTGCACGGACAGCGTTTGCGAAATCCCTGTTTTCAGACCGCTTATCGGTATGGATAAAGATGAGGTGGTTGCGATTTCAAGAAAAATCGAAACCTTTGACATTTCAATTCTGCCCTATGAGGATTGCTGCACGGTATTCACACCCAAGCACCCCAGAACAAGACCTACCATTGAATACGTTGAAGAATGCGAAAAGGCTCTTGAGGTGGACAAGCTTGTTGACGAAGCTGCAGAAAATGCAAGATTCGTTCTTATCAGCGGCTATTAATCATTAAAAGAAGGGAGTGCCTCGATTGGCAGTTTGCGAAGTTTTATCTGTCGGCACGGAAATCCTGCTTGGCGATATTCTTAACACAAATTCAAGATATCTTTCGGTTGAGCTTGCCAAAATCGGTATCTCCGTTTTGCGCCACACAACCGTCGGCGATAACCCTGAAAGGCTTGCCGCCGCCTTGAAAACCGCGCTTGAAAGAAGCGATATCGTTATTGCAACGGGCGGTCTCGGTCCGACGGCGGATGACATAACAAGAGACGTTTGCTGCGAGGTTATGGGTTTTGAGCTTACGCTTGACCAAAAAATTGCGGCAGGCATCAGGAGTTATTTTGAATCAAGAGGCGTTCAGATGCCTGAAAACAACCTCAGACAGGCTTACGTTCCTGTCGGCGGAGAGGTTTTTGAAAACAAAAACGGTACGGCTCCGGGTCTTGGCTTAAAGAAAAACGGCAAGTGCGTTGTTATTCTGCCCGGTCCGCCCTATGAGATGGCGCCGATGTATCGCGAGTGCGTTGTGCCTTATCTTGCAGAGTATTCCGACGGCGTGATTGTTTCGCATACCGTCAGAACAATGGGAATCGGCGAAAGCGCAATGGCGGAGCTGGTTGATGACTTGCTTCAGGGCGAAAACCCCACGGTTGCACCCTATGCCAAAAAGGGCGAAGCACTTCTGCGAATTACCGCAAAGGCGGCAACCGAAGCTGAGGCACAAAAACTTCTTGAACCTGTTATTGAAGAAATACGCAACAGGCTCGGTGAGTTTGTTTACGGAATTGACAGCGAAAGCATTGAGCAGAGAGTTGTTGAGCTGCTCAAAAAGTATAAATTAAAACTTGCAACCGCAGAAAGCTGTACGGCAGGATATATTCCCAAAAGAATAACCGATATTGCGGGCGCAAGTGAGGTTTTTGAATACGGCGCAATAACCTATTCAAACGACGTTAAAGAAAAAGTGCTTGGGGTCAGGCACGAAACACTTCTTGCTCACGGTGCGGTGAGCGAAGAAACGGCAAGAGAAATGGCGGCAGGTATCCGCCGTGTTTCGGGCGCGGATATCGGAATATCCGTCACGGGCATCGCAGGCCCAGGCAGTGACGGTACGAACAAACCCGTCGGCTTATGCTTCATTGCTCTTGACGCGGCAGATACGCAAATCTGCGAAAAAATCGAAACGGGGAAAAATGACAGAGAATATAACCGATACGTTAATTCCTCACGCGCGCTCAATCTTGTAAGGCGCTATATTGAGAAAAAGGAAGGAAAGTAAGATGGATAAGAAAAAGATTCTTATAAGCGTTTGTTCCGTGCTTGCGGTGCTGACCCTTGTTTTCGGCTCGCTTGCCGTAACAAACCTGATAAAAGATACGGCGGCAACCCAAACGCAGGCTGAAACTTCGCCTGAAGAGCCTGTGCCACTGCCTGCTTTGAAAGCGAACGGCATTACCGAATATAACGCCGCCGCAAAACAGCTCAGTGCAGTTCAGTCAAACAGCCAGAAAGCAGAAACTTTTGACGGCAAAACCGTTTCCGAGGATTTGAAACAGGCATATTCAATAAACAATAACCTTGTTGGCTGGCTGACTATTCCCGGAACAGAAATCGACACGGCTATTCTTCAGGGTAAGGATAACGATCATTATCTCAAATATGATTTCTATGAGAGATACACAACCGAAACAACGGGAACAAACTACGGTAACCTTTATCTTGATTACCGTTGCTCAAACACCGATGACCTTTCAAAGAATATGGTTATCCACGGCCACACAACAGGCAGAGCAAGCGGCGTTCCCAAGCAGGCGTTCCGTTCTTTGTATGAATACAAGGATATGAACCATTTCATTGAAAACCCGATAATCAGATATCAGACTCTCAACGGCGAATATACTTACAAAATCTGTGCTGTTTTCCTTTCAACAACCCAGAGGGCTGACGATAACGGCTATATGTTCAACTATATTTATCCCGATATGAGCGATAACAATATGGTCGGCTACATCGAGCAGGTTCAGCAGAGAATGCTTTACGAAACAGGCGTTTCGCTTGAACCTACAGATAAGGTGATTACGCTTTCAACCTGTATTTACGATTACGGCAAGAACGTGGATACCAGACTGGTTGTTGTCGGCAGACTTCTTCATGAGGGCGAAAGCGAAGAAATTGACGCATCTCTTGTAAAGGACAACCCCGATTACCGCAGACCGCAGGTGTGGTATAACAGCAAGGGCGTTGCAAATCCCTATAAGAACACAGACGCCTGGGTGCCCAGCTATGAATGATTTCCGGAGGTTTGACAGATGGATAAAAACAACGAAAAAAGAAATGAGAATTTGAGCTTCGTCACAGATGAAGACGTGCTTACAGAAATAGATCTGGGCAGCTTTCTTGAAGAAACGGCAAAGGAGGCTCCGATTTTTGAAGGTTTCCACGAGGATATCGAGAAAACAGAGAGAAGCCTTGAAAGCGAACTGCAGAGCCTCTATGACGATATAATGAACAGCGGACCCGCAACAATAGTTCCCAAGCCGATGTCTGTCATTACTGCCGAGGAGCCGAAGAGCGAAGAAAAAACCGTTACGGCTGAAAGCGGTCTTGACGAAATGTGGATGAGCCCCGAGGAATATATTGATATTCCCGTTGTTTCGCTTGATGAACCCGAAGACGTATCGGATGAGCAGCCGTTTGTTCCCGAAGAAGCGTTTTTTAGACCTGAACCGCAGGCGGACGAAGAAACACCCGCTTTTACGGCGGAAGCTCTTCCCGAAACCGAAAACGTATTTATGCCTGCCGTTGACCTTGAACCCGAGGCGAAAGAAATAAAGGCCGACGTTGCAAAAGACGATATTTTCGGTCTGATTGATCAGATTAAAAGTTCTGCAAGCGATGAAACAGGCTTTGACGATATTCTTGCAGAGATTGAAGCAAACGCCGGTATTGCTCCCGTTAAAAACAATTACGATGCAATTGAAGATTTTCTTAAAAGCTTTCCCGTTGAAACACCTGCCGAGCAGGACCCCATTCTTGACGAGGCAAACGAAGCGGCAAAAAGTCTTTCCGATATAACTATTTCTGCTCACGGACAGGAACAGGTTGATGATGTTGCCGATTCCGTAAGCCTTCCCGTAACAGAGACACCGGATAGCGTTCAGCCTGACGCTTTTGTTGGCGGCAATGCGGAGGCAGAATCGTCGGTAAATACCGATTCCGAAGAATTTGAGCGTGAGCTTGCCGCTCTTCTCGGCGAAGAAGAGCAGATTACCGAGCGACCCAACGAACAGGAAACAAACGGAGCTTTTGTTGTCAACATTCCCGAAGACGGTGCTGATTATGCCGCTGAAGCTGATGCGGCAGAGGTTAAGAAATCCGAAGAAAATCGGAATGAGGTTTTCTTTGACCCTGATATGATAGGAAACTACAGCACCGCTACCGAAGAGCCGTCGGACAGAGTTGTTATCGGCGACTTTGAGGCAGCAAGAAAAGCGGCTCTTGAGGCAAGCGTTGAAGAGTCCAAGGAAGAAAAAAAGGCAAGAAAGAAACAGGAAAAACTTGAAAAGAAAAACGGCGAAAAGAAACCCGTAAGCAAAGGCGAAATTGCCAGAAGAATCGTTCTTGCAATTTCTTTCACGGTTATGATTGTCTGCGCCGCAATTCTTATCAACACATATCTTGTTCAGCCACGGATTGCAAAAGACAATATCTCGCAGCAGAACAGCCAGATGGATGCAGGTGAAGATAAATACGGCAATGCGCAGGTTAATGACGCAATAAGAAACGAATATGACGTTGATTTCCCTGACGGAATGATGGCAAAATATGCCCAGCTCTACGGAGAAAACACTGACCTTCGCGGATGGATTTCAATTCCTGCTTTTGAGATGAATCTTCCCCTTGTTCAGGGAAGCAATAACGATTATTATCTCAAGCGCAATTTCTATAAAAAGTGGGTTTCATACGGTGTACCCTTCTTCGATTACAGAATTGAAGAGGAGCAGTTTAAAACTTTGCCCAGAAACACCGTTATTTACGGCCACAACATGAGAAGCGACGACCTTATCTTCGGTATGCTTGAGGAATACAGAGATATTGACGGCTTCAAGAAAGCGCCGATTATTGAGTGCAACACAATTTACGGCGATTATAAATGGGTTGTTTGCGGCGTGTTTATTTCAAACAGCGACCCCAAGCACGATAACGGTTACGTATTCCCCTATAACTTTATTGATTGCAGCGACCAGCTTTTTGCTGAATATATTGTTGAACTTGAAAAGAGATCGCTTTATAACACGGGCGTAGGTCTTGAGGTAACTGATAAGATTCTTACCCTTTCAACCTGTGCCTATGATTTCAACGATGCAAGACTTGTTGTTGTTGCAAGACTTCTCAGAGAGGGCGAAAGCGTTAACATCGACACATCAAAGGCTGTTGTAAATTCAGACCCCAAGGGTCCGCAGGCTTGGTGCGACGAGCTTAACAAGCCCAACAACTATGCCGATGAAAAGCATTGGTATGTTGACTGATTTTTAAAAGAAAGGACGTGCAGGCAGTGGCAGGCTTCAGAGAAAACCTTGAATCCGTTGTGGCAAGCGGCAAAAAAATAGCCGTTGCAAACGTTGGCTTTTATCAGCCGATGATGGCTGTTGTTGCAAGTGTTGAAGGCGGCGAAAATGCGTTTTCGGTTGCACACGTTAACGGCAGCGCAGTATCAGCGGATTCTCTTGCACAGGCGGCAAAAGCGGCCAAAGAGCAATCGACGGCGGATTTTGGTGCGGCGGTGTCTGAGGTTGAAACCGAAAACGGAGAAAAACTGGTGCTTGTCTGCCTTGCCGATTCCCAAAGAGCGTGGGGAGCCAAGGTTTTTGCCGAGGACGGCGAAAGCACAAAGGCTCTTGCAGGTGCGGCAATAACAAAGCTGTGCGAGATGCTCAGCGAAACAGTTGCGGCGGGAGCGCTTATAAGTCCCGATGCACCGAAGCCCAAAAAGACACCATGGCTTACGTTTATTGTTGTAATGCTCGGCATTGCGGCAGCAGTTGTTCTTGCATTGCTGGTTGCGTTTTTTGTTGGCGAAAAATCAGAAAACAAAACAGCCGCAAGCATAAAAAGCGTGCCCAAAGCGAACGGAGCCGTTGTGCAGGCGGTTGAACCTGATACAACAATTGCAGTTGAGCTGACAGACCCTTTTGATTACCGCGGCGGCAGCGGAATAGGCGATGAGGAGGAGCTTCTTTTTGCAGCTACCTCCACGGCTGAAAATGCAACTGACGTTTCGCAGACGGTGCAGACGCCTGCAGTCAGCGTTAATCAGACAACTCAGCCGCAGACGGCAAAACCTGTTGAAAGCACAACTAAAACCGAAACAAAGCCGACGCAGAGTGCAACCAAAGCGCCTGCTTCAACAACCAAAGCACCGACCAAGCCGTCAACTACCGTTCCAAAGGCAACGCAGCCGCAAACGACTGTGCCTGAGCCGACAACCAAGCAGGCAGAAACGTCAGACAAAAGCGGTACGTTTGTTTTTACAAGCTACGGCTGGGGTCACGGCGTTGGTATGAGCCAGGAGGGTGCAATCTCAATGGCAAAAAACGGCAGTGACTATAAAAAAATCATTGCCGCATATTTTCCCGGCACAACCGTAAAAGCTGATAATGCAATGCCGCAGACTGTAAAATACGGCGGCGTTGAATACGGTCTTATTGAATATCTATGCAAAACGTCTTATCGTGAAATGGGTAACGGTGCGCCAAAAGAAGCAATAAAAGCGCAGATAGTTGCCGTTTATACCTTTGCAAAAACATATAATTTTGACGTTGATTCCTCACGCCATGCGTTTTCTGCAAGCTGGGCATATGAGGGTACGGCAACTCACAAGGCGTGCCTTGAGCTGTTTGGTATGAAGAGTGCAGACGACGAGCCGAAAGCGTTTTACGTTGATTATAACGGTCAGCCTGCGTTTACCTGCTATTTTGCAAGCTCTGCAGGCAAAACTGCATCAGCAAGCTCGGTCTGGGGCGGTTCTTATCCCTATCTTTGCGGCGGAACAAGCAGTCCCGAAACCGTTGACGTTGCCGAACTGAAAATCAGCTCGGAAGAAATGAAAGAGCTGATTCTTGATTATGATAAAAATATTGTTCTGAGCGATAACCCCTCCGAATGGATAAGCGTTGTTTCGCACGACGGTGCTTACAGCTCCTCAATCGGTTATGCATCGGTTGTGAGAGTGGGCAACAAAGAGATGCGGGGCAACCGTTTCAGAAGCGACGTTTGTGATTACATGCTTCGCTCCCATTGCTTTACGGTGAAATTTGTTCCCGATTGATGCTGTATATTTATAATATGTATATACACGGGCAGGTAAAATTCGTATTACGGCGAAAAATATAACAGTGCTATAATCAAAAATGTCAATAGTGATAAGCGTTTTGTTAAAAAGTGATATTATTTTGCATTTGTTATGAATACACATATTGACATAAAGGGTCGGATTTGTATATAATATCAGTATAAATTTCGACCTTTTTCAGGTGATTTTTACAGAGTCCGCTAACGGACTCCAAAAACAAGAAGAGGAGGGAAGAAAAATGGCATTTATGGATGACCTCAACAAAATGATGTCCAACGCCGGCAAAAAGACCAAAGATATGGCGGATACAGCCAAACTCAATTCTGCCATTGCAGAAGAAGAGAAAAAAATCAATGCTCTTTATTACCAGGCAGGTAAGCTCTATGTTGCTCTTCATCACACGGATTATGAGTATGAGTTCGGCAGTGTTATGGCACAGATTGCCGAGGTTGAAGCAAAGCTTTCGAATTACCGTCAGCAGCTTCAGCAGATAAAGGGCGTCACTCCCTGCAGCAAGTGCGGTGCCGACGTGCCTCGCAACTCTGCTTTCTGCCCCTCTTGCGGCAATGAAATGCCTAAGAGCGAAAACGGCGTTGAGCTTGAAAAATGTGTATCCTGCGGCAACTATGTGGCAAAGGGTCAGCGTTTCTGCACCTATTGCGGCAAACCCATGGCAACGCAGGCGGTTGTTGCTCCTCAGCAAGAGGCAGAGCAGATCGGTTTCTGCTCCAACTGCGGCGGCAAGCTTTTCGCAGGTAGTGATTTCTGCACGGAGTGCGGAACAAAGGTTGCGGAATAAGCAACCGTTACTTAATCAGGCGCAAATTTTTTTAAAATACAATTAATTGAAAGGCGGTATTTTACCATGGCAAAATTTTGTGGAAATTGCGGCGCAGCATCAGATGACAACGCTAATGTTTGCGGCAATTGCGGAGCTCCTTTCGCAGCAGCATCAAAGGGCGGGGCAAACGACATCCTCGCTAAAATCCCCGGCGTTAACAACATGAAACCCGAACAGAAGGATCAGGTAATGAAGATTGCAAAGATTGCAGTTCCTGCAGTTGCAGCAGTTGTTGTAGTTCTTATCCTTATCTTCGGCATCATCGTTCCCAACACAGGTGCAAGAGGCGCAGCTAAGAAGTACTTCAAGGCAATCCAGAAGACAAACGTAGAAGATTACATTGAGCTTATGCCCGAAATGAGACAGGCAATCTACAAGCTTGACGAAGATAGCAGCATTGAAGACGAAGTTGAAGAACTTCTTAAAGATGAACTTGATGACCTTGAAGATGATTACGGCAAGAACGTAAAAATCAAAATCAAGATTACCGAAGTTGACGATATGAAAAACAAGACCCTTAAATCCATCGAAGAATCCTATGAACTTGACGAAGATCTCAAGGGCGTTGACATCGAAGAAGGCAAGGAAATTGATTTCGACATCACCATCAAGGGCAAGGAAGATGACGATGACGGTGACGGCACCATATATCTCATCAAAGAAGACGGCAAGTGGAAGGTTTGGAACTACGAAGTTGACATCTGATTCTGAACAGATAAAACTTGCAGTTTTTTAACAACTGAACCAATAGCGGAGTCGGTGAAAACCGGCTCCGTTTTTTGCTTGTTTCCGATGCACAGGTTAAATCGATATTACGGCAACGGCAGAGGTATATGCTATAATATGCACATAACAAAACACCGAGGAGAAATATTATGAAGCTTATCAGAAGATTAATCACCCTGCTTGTTGTTGCTATGGTCTGCTTTGCCGTTGTCGGCAACAGAGCATCGAAATCAAAAGAAGAAAAAGAAGCGCAAAAAGCCACAACCGTTGACGGCACGGTAAGCGTTCTTGAAACTGTTATTGATTATATTGAGGGATTGAGAGATTGATTGCAATAAACCGAACTTCATACGGTTACTGCTGAAAAGGGTTGCAGAAAGGCTTTGGTCTTATCGTGAACCCCCCTTTTGAACAATCACAAACAAATCTATTGATTTTTTTTGCAAAACCATTATAATAAACTTATGAAACTTTGCTTTCAAAGGAGAGTATGTATGGCGGACAAAAAGAACGTAAATAAAAAAGACAATAAAAAGGAAACCGTAAAAGCTAAAAAGAAGGTTTATCCAAAAATATTTATTATAATCGGTGCGGCAATTGCTGCTCTGGCGCTCACGCTGTTTTTGATTTTTGATGACGGCCTGCCCAAAAACGTTAAAGAAGGAATAGAAGCAAACTATCTGCACCAGGCCAACGGCGAGATAGTATCACTCAAAAAAGAAAAGAAATTCAAGGTGGCCGATTCGGAATATGACAAAGAAACAAGCTACCTTGTAAGTGCCACATTGGAGATGCCTTATTCCGCGAAATCCTACGTTGTTATTCTTGCGGTTGAGATTGAAGAAGACGGTAAAGAATTGGTAAAGAGCACTGTATTCAATAAGTTTGACAGCAAAGAAAAAGCCGAAGAATGTATAAAGGAGCTTAAAAAAGATCCCGCTTCGTGGGCAGACGAAGTTGAAAGACGAAACAGCTATTTTAAATAATAAAAAAACCGACAGGCTTGCGAGGGAAAAGACCCGAGCAAGCCTGCTTTTTATATAGAAATAGATGAGTTTTGATCAGACAAGAGAGGTTTTATTCATAACGCCTTTCGAATCCCACCGTAAAATATAATTTCGATAAGTTAAGCGGGAATTCCCGAAACAAGAAAATACACTATCAAAGATATAATGTCTGCAGCCATAAACACGGAAAAAATTATGCCGATCATTTTCGTGAATTTTTTTGCTTTACTCTTGTTTTGGTCTGTCATTAGTTTTTTGCTGAGTTTTTCAACTGTTTTTACAACACCGGAGGTATGCACGTCGGTTTTTTCGGTGATTTCCTCTTTAAGAAGATAATCCATTGAACAGTCGAACAGCTTACCAAGATCAATCAGTTTGTCGGTTTCGGGATAAGCAATATCTGACTCCCATTTGCTTACAGACTGACGGGACACACTGAGGATATCGGCAAGCTGCTCCTGCGTATAATTGTTTTCTTTTCTTAATTTTGATAGTTTTTCGCCAAAAGTCATAGTCTTTGCTCCTTAATATTTATTAACGCTGCGTTGCCCTTATTGTAACTCACTCGGAAAAAAAATCCTACCAATCCGACGTTTCTAAATGTAAACTTGAGGTTGCGTTCTTGTTTTTTCGGGGATATTTTTTGGCAAAATTCTTGTTTTCCGTGCCGATTATACCATAACCGGTGAAATATTGCTACGAAAACGGAATAAAACAAAGCTGTTGAATCACCCTTTCGAATCCCACCGTAAAAGAAAAAGCCATCACAGCTAAAGCTGCAATGACTTTTTTGGTGGACCCGGTGGGTAAATGTTGGGTTGCTTTACTGTGGTGTTCGACTTTCGGGAATCGCTGCAGAATTTAAACCGCTTAGCGGCTCGACGCCCTGAAAACCTTTCACCGAAAGGTTTTCTTAACGGGCTTTCGAATCCCACCGTAAAAGAAAAAGCCATCACAGCTAAAGCTGCAATGACTTTTTTGGTGGACCCGGTGGGATTCGAACCCATGACCTTTCGGATGCGAACCGAATGCTCTCCCAACTGAGCTACGGGCCCTTATTAATACAAAGTATATTCCTTTTGAAACGCGTTGTCAAGAACGGCCCCAAAAAATAACCGCGTGTTGATTCGTTCAGCACACGGTTACGGATTTATTTGTGGTTTTTAACAAGCTGTTTATAATGGTTGCCCTTATCCTCAAAGTCTTTATAGACGTTGTAGCTTGATGCGGCAGGCGACATCAGGCAGCTTTTGCCTTTTTCGGTAAACTCGAATGCGGCTTCAACCGCTTCTTCAAGGTCCTGTGCAATAACAATGTTCTTCGGGCAGCCGCTTTCAATCAGGGCGTTGCAGATATCTGTTCCCGTGTCGGGTGTGCCGATAAGGTTGCGTACTCTGCATTTCTGAAGATAACGCTTGAATCCCGAATAGTCAATGCCTCTGTCCATTCCGCCGAAAATCAGCGTATCAACGTCGCCGATGGCTTCAATTGCGCATTCAACAGCGTGAGGAATGGTTGCGATTGAATCGTTATAGAATTTGATGCCCTCGTATTCACCGACAGGCTCCATTCTGTTTTCGATTCCTGCAAAATTCTCAACCGCTTTGAGAATATCGTCGTCGCTTATGCCAAGGCAGCGTGCAACCGTTGCGGCAACACATACGTTTTGTCTGTTGTGCTCTCCCTTAAGACGCTCGTTTGCGGCTGCGGCGGCAATGATTGCTTCGTCACCCTTGCTGCCGTTTACACCGACCTTGATAACAGATGTCTTTGCGTTTGAAAAATCAAAATAACGGTCAAAATCCTGCTCGGCGTTGCAAACAAAATAGTCGCTGCCCGTCTGGTGACGGATGATGTTGAGTTTTGCCGCAACGTAACCGCCGAAGCCGTTATAGTGGTCAAGGTGTTCGGGATAAATATTGGTCATAACCGCAACGTGGGGGGATGCGGTTGTGAATTCAAGCTGATGTGAGGACATTTCAATAACCGCAACGTCAACCTCTTCGTTTTCAAGGCTGTCAAGCACAGGAACGCCGATGTTGCCGATGAGACAGGCTTTTTTGCCCGACTGCTTGACCATACCGTGAATAAGCGTTGACGTGGTGGTTTTACCCTTTGTGCCTGTAACGCCTACGCAAACGCAGTCTGAAAATCGGAGAAAAAGGTCAGTCTGGCAAGTGACCTCAACTCCCTCGGGCACAACAACGTCCTTGAACGACATACCGGGGGTTTTGATGACGGTATCGTATTCTTTTATGGCGTCGAGATAGTTTGCGCCGCAGTGAAGAGTAACGTTATCGTCGTGAACTGTAACCTCACGCATATCGGCAATGCCGATGTGCTTATCGGGCAGATTGTGGCGGATTATATCATATGTTGACCTGCCTTCTCTGCCGAAGCCGAGAACGAGCACCTTGCGGCTGTCAAAATATTCGATTAACTGCTGAAACATTTCAAGCATCTCCTTATCAGTGCAGATGTTCTTTATATTATACCATTAATAAACGTCATATTCAAGAAAAAACACACGGTTTTTGATGCGCAAACAAAAAATCCGCCCCGAACAGGTCAGGGCGGAAAAATTTCAGCTTAAATCATTCCGAAAACCGACATAATTTTGCCGAGAAGTCCAAGGAAGAAGTTAAGGGGTTTCCAGATGAGCTTGATGTTCAGCTTTGCGAAAAGCGAAGTGAGAAGATTATCAAAAGCGTCAGCGCCGATTCTGTCAGAGGGAGAAGCAGGGTCTGAGCTTTCAATTGCAAATGAGTCAACGCAGACAGCTTCGCCGTCAACAACCTGATAGGCGTTGTAATAAAGTCTGTCGCCGTCAACCGTGATTGCGGTGAACATTGAGTACTCGCTCTCAACAATTGCTTCTGCTCTGGGGAATGCGCTGTCTGTTGCCGTTGCATCAACGGTGTCATAAACCTTAACGCCCGAAGTGCCGCAGATGGAATATATGGTTCCCTTAGGATTAATCTTCATCTCATAATCCTGACCGTTATATTTGACGGTTTCGGTCTTTGTGGGAACAACTGCGTTGGCATTGAGAACGTCGGTGCGCAGGTAAACGTGGTCGTGACCCTGAAGAACAAGGTCTACACCGAGATAAGGCAGAAGAGCGCTGAGCTGATTTCTGAAGCCTTCAACCTCGCCGTCCTCAAAGTGTGAACCGTTGGAATAAGGTGCCTTATGAAGAACAACAACGTTGAACTTTGCATTGCTGTTCTTTATATCGTTTGTAAGCCATTCAACCTGAGCATCGCTGAGCTTGTCGTCCTCATCGTCGTTTGTGTTAAGAACGGTGAAATGAACGCCGTTGTATTCGTATGAATAGAAAACACCTGTTTCAAGGTCCTGTTCGGGAACGTTGGGAAGCTTGAAGATGCCTGTGATAACAGCTCCGTCTTTTTCGTGGTTACCTGTTGTGGGCATAAAGGGAAGCTTGAGGAACTCATCTGTTGAGTTGAGGAAATAGTTCCAGTGCTTGTTGTTTTCGCCCATATCAACCTGGTCGCCTGCCGAAACAACAAATCTTGCATCGGGATAAAGAGCGTGAGCAGTTTCAACGGTTTCGGCATATCTGTCATAGTGGTCGGGACGCTGTGCCTGCGGGTCGGTTACGTAAATGAAACTGAAAGCTTCGTCAGGACCGCCTGCAGTCTGAATAACACCTGCGTCGCTCCACCAGCCTCTTTCTGCGTCGCCGATGCGGAAACTGTATTTGGTACCGGGTTCAAGACCGGAGAGCTTCACCGTATGGTAAACGAATTCTGATTCATAAGGAAGAATCGGCATAAGCAGACCGATATCTGCGCCGGGGTAGCTTCTGACAACAGTTTCGCTTGTGGCGTTGATTCTTGAATCAACTGTGGGTTCGCCTGTGAAAACGGGATTTTCGCTATAAGGAATAAGCTCAATATCCGTTGCGGTCAGGCTGTATTTAGTGAGCCAGGTGATGTTTGCCTCGGTTTTTGAATCGTTGCCGAGCGTTACGTTAATCTGCGAGGGCAGACGGTAATTTTCCTTTGTAACCTCAATTTCAACGGGACCCGAATAGGGGAATGAAACGTTGCTGTCCATCTGAGGCTGCGGATCTTCATCATAGAAGAATGAACCGAGCATCCAGGATATGGTGTAGCCCCAGGATTCAAACTGGCTGAAGGTAAGGAATTTACCTGCAAGGTTATCAATAATGCTGTCAAGCGAAGAATATTCTTCGGGAACAACGGGCAGACCGAGCACGGATTCAACAAGATTGAGCAGGCTGGTATCGCCGCCGAGAAGAAGCTCGGTTGCGCCCTGAAGAACTCTGCCGAGAACGGCAAAAAGAGTTTTGGGCGGGAAGAGCGAACCGGGGTTGAGCTCGATGTTTGCAAGAATTTCGTTCTTTACAAGGTCGTCAACAACAACCTCAAGAAGAAGATTAAAGAATTTTTCCGTAAGAACGCCGCTGTCAAAGCCTTCAAGGATATCTTCAACGTAAGCAAAGTTTTCCATATCCTCGTCGCCGCCGTAATATGCAAGCATAACGGTTGTTGCAAGCTGGCTTACGGTGCAGCCGCCCTCAACTTCATAGCCGAGCATCTCGTTGAGATAGGTTGCGGGCATATCGGTCAGTTCAAAGCTCAGAAGCTTATCAAGGATGACGTCGATTTTTTCAAGAGTCAGTTCGGGCTGATTGATGTAAACGCTGTCAACCTGTGAGCCGATATCGTTGATAAGACCCATAAGGTTTGTGCTTACGGTGAGAATATCAACGTTGCCGATTGCAAGACCGTTTGTGCCAAGGGCGTCAATGATTATCTGCTCAAGGTCAAGACCGCTTGCGGCAAGGTATTTTATAAGACCGCCCTCAGCAGCTATATCACCGAAAAGATTGGTTATAAACGGATGGATTATGCCTTCAAGCAGGTCTTTGACGCTGCCCTTGCCGAAGGTGCGCTCAAACGAATAAGTGAGCTTAAAGGGTTTTTCATAAACCGTTCCGTCATCTGAAACAACGTTCTGATATTCGTCAATATCAAGGGTTTTCATATTGAACTGAACGTTTTTGCCGTCGGAAACAAAGTCAACTATTTTGTAGCAGTTGGGATAACCTGTGAGAGTGGGGGTGAGAATGTCATAAACAATCTCGCCGTTATCGGAAATGTGTGAGGAGGTGTCGTTAACATGAAGGTGACCGGTAAACACATAGTGCATACCTGCATCGGCATAGGCTTCGGCAATCTGAATCCATTCCTGAACAACGAAGGGCCAGAAAGTGGCTTCTTCAATTTCCATATGAGGAACGAGGTTGTGATGCTGCATACCGATAACGGTCAGACCTCTTTCTTCTGCATCTTCACATTCTGCGATAATCCATTCAAGCAGGTCGTCGCCGATTCTGCCGTCGGTCATATGCTCGTTGTCCTCTGCGCCGTTATCTTCGCTGTACATACAGCTGTCGATGGCGATGAGCTTATAGTTGCCCAGAACCTCGGTGTAGGAGAGCATACCGCCCTTGTTACCCTCTTCGGGAACAAAAACGCTGTCAGCATCGGCATAGCCGAAGTCTGCATAAATTTCACGGAAATCCTCGGGAGAGGTTTTTTCGGCGGGCTCTTCGTAGCCGTTTTCAAAGGTTATTGCCTTTGAGTTGTTGATATCGTGGTTGCCGGGAACAACGAAAACCTGAATGCCTGTTTCTGCTTCAAAATCCGCAAATATTGCGGCAAGAGCCTCGTGACTCTTCTTTTCGCCGTCCTTTGTAAGGTCGCCGGGGATAAGAACATATGTTGAGCCGTCCTCAACGGCGTTGCGCAGAACGCCGTCGAGTGCATTGTCAAGAAGTGAATCAACGTCATCATATTCCTTATGCTTGTCATAGAGCCATTTGTCGTATTCTTCGCCGTCATGCTTAAGCTCGTTTGCAAAATAGTGAATATCGGAGATAACACCGAATCTTATTGCAGAGCCTTCGGCACTTGCGCAGAACGGAACGCTGACAATAATAATTGCAAGCACAAGCATAAAGCTTATTATTTTGCGTACATTTTTTTTAGCCATTTTGATTTCTCCTGTTATTAGATATTCTTAAGAAGAGGACCTACGCCAGCAATAGCCTTGGGAATACCTTTGAGAATCATGCGGATGCCGCCCTTTTCGCCGCTGAGAAGTCTTACAAGACCTTCCGCCATCTGCTCGCTGAAAACGCCGCCGCTCATGCTGATAAAGTCACGGAAGGGTGTCTGAAGGGCAATAGCCTGTGCAAAGCCTGCAGGAACAAGCTTCTTGAGCAGATTATACATTCTTCTGCCGTTCTTTGTGTGGCTGCAGCTTTCAAACGTGTCAACAATGCCAAGCTTTCTGTTGGGGTCATAGTCGCAGGGAGGAAGTTCTCTGCCGAGAACGGCAACAAACTGCTCTGCAGGAACGTTCTGAACCTCACCTGTGTAGTAGAGAGGAGCAACCTGTGAATAATCGGGAATATCAACCTCGGGAGCGTAAACGGTAACAGTTGCGCTGAGTTTGATATCTGCGCTTGATGAACCTACAAGGATATCAAAATCGCCGCTTTCAACGCACCAGTCATTGATGTTCACGTTGTAGAAAGCAAAAGCTCTCTTTGAAAGCTGAATGCTGATTTCTTTGCATTCGCCGGGTTCAAGCCAAACCTTCTTGAAGCCCTTGAGTTCCTTAACGGGTCTGAAGATTGTGCTTTCTTTGTCGGCAACGTAGAGCTGTGCTGTTTCGTAGCCTGCAACCTTGCCGGTGTTCTGAACCTTGAACGAAACGGTAAGAACGTCGTTTTCGTCCATAGCTGTTTTGTCAAGTCTGATATCGCTGTATTCAAACGTTGTGTATGAAAGACCGAAGCCGAAGGGATAGCGGACTTTCTTTTCGATCTTATCGTAATATCTGTAGCCGATATAAACGCTTTCTCTGTATTCAACGGAAGCAGGGTTGCCGGGGAAGTTGTTCTTTGCGGGTGTGCAGTTATAGCACATGGGATATGTTTCGGGGAGCTTACCGCTGGGGTTAACGTCGCCGCAAAGGATATCTGCAACTGCGCCTGCGCCTGCCTGACCTCCGAGGTATGAATGAAGAACTGCACTTACCTTGTCGTTCCAGGGCATTTCAACGGGTGAACCGCCTGCAAGAACAACGATAACGTTCTTGTTTACCTTGGTGATTTCTTCAACAAGCTTATCGTGAGCTTCGGGAAGAGTCATAATGCTTCTGTCAAAGCCTTCTGCTTCATATTCGTCTGTAAGACCGACGAAAAGAACAACTCTTTCGCTGTTCTTTGCAAGCTCAACGGCTTCTGCAAGGTGAGCTGCGTTTTTCTTTGCCTTCTTTGCCTTGAGCTCATAACCCTGTGCAAACTGAATCTTGAAGCCCGAAGCAAGCATCTCGTCAAGAGCGTTGTCAAGCTTTGTGGGATTGATGTGTGAAGAGCCTGCGCCCTGATATCTGGGCTGTCTTGCAAGTTCACCGATAACGGCAACCTTTGTGCCCTTCTTAAGAGGAAGAATGCCGTCATTCTTGAGAAGAACCATTGACTGTGCGGCAATCTTTCTTGCAAGAGGCTGGTCGTCGATATCGTTATATTCATAGTTTTCTTTTGAGCCGTCAACTGCCTTCTTGATGAGGTTGAGCATATTAAGAGCTCTTTCGTCAAGAACAGCCTTGTCAAGCTTACCGCTCTTGACAGCTTCAACAATTTTCTTTGCGCCTGAGCCTGATGATGAGGGCATTTCGAGATCGTTACCGTTTTTGAAGCCGAGAACTCTGTCGTTGACTGCGCCCCAGTCGCTGACTACAACGCCGTCAAATCCCCATTCGTCACGAAGAATTTCAATCTGGGTGTGTCTGTTTTCGGAGCCGTGTGCGCCGTTGATTTTGTTATAGGAGTTCATTACGGTCCAGGGTTTTGCTTTTTTAACCGCAATTTCAAAAGCTGTAAGATAAATTTCACGAAGAGCTCTTTCGTCAACAACTGAATCGCAGGTCATTCTGCGTGTTTCCTGGCTGTTGGCGCAGAAATGCTTGAGTGAAGTGCCGACTCCCATTGACTGAACGCCATTGATAAAGCTTGCGGCAAGCTCGCCTGCAAGAACGGGATCTTCGGAGAAATACTCAAAGTTTCTGCCGCAAAGGGGAGAACGCTTCATATTGATACCGGGGCCGAGAAGCACGCCAACCTGCTCTTTAAGGCACTTTTTGCCGAGAGCAACGCCCATTTCATAAAGAAGGTCGGGATCCCATGAGCAAGCCGTTGTTGCTGCAGTGGGATAGCTGATTGCGGGAACACTGTTGCTCAGGCTGTCGCCCTTTTTGCTGTAGTCTTTTTTGCGAAGTCCGTGAGGTCCGTCGCAAACCATAATTGAGGGTATACCGTACTTTTCCATTGCCTTGAGATTCCAGAAGTTTTCGCCGTCGCAGATAGCGGCTTTTTCTTCAAGTGTCATCAAAGCGAGAATTTCTTTGGGGTCTTTCATTGAGAGTTCCTCCTTAAATATCTGAATTATTTTCTTCCAAACCTAATATCTCGTCGGCGTTCATGCCGTCGATTTCTTCAACCTTTTTGAGCTTCTTCCTGATAATTTCGTTGCGGTGGTCGGCTTCTTCAAGTGACTTACCTGCTTCGTCGATTTTTTGCTTAGCTTTGTGAAGAACAACGCCGAATTTATCATACTGAACCTTTGCCGCAGCGAGAAGCAGACGAACCTCGTTTGCTTTTTCGTTGATGGCAACGGCCCTGAAGCCAAGTGAAAGTGAGTTGAGCAGGGCGGTGATGGTTGAGGGTCCTGCTATCATTATGTTATATTCGCTGCGCACCTTTTCGCTTACCGCATTGCGTGACGAAGCAATTTCGGCATAAAGGCCTTCTGTTGCAAGGTACATTATCGCAAACGGTGTTGTGGTTGGTACGTTGATATATTTGGAAACGGTTTTTGCTTCATTGACAACGCGCGCTTCAAGAGCTTTTCTTGCTGCGGCAAGTGCTTCTGCGTCGGCTGAATCGGCAGCGTCGCAAAGACGGACATAATCTTCCATCGGGAATTTTGAGTCGATAGGCAGATAGGTTATTCTTTCATTATCATCGCCCGAGGGGATACGCACGGCAAATTCAACTCTGTCCTTTGATGCAGGGTTGCAGGCGAAGTTGGTTTCGTACATACCGGGGATTGTCTGGTCAAGAATTGCGCCGAGCTGAACTTCTGCCCAGGTACCTCTTGCTTTAACGTTTGTGAGTACCCTGTTGAGAGAGGCAACGTTTGCCGTAACGCCGTTTGAGAGCTCTTTCATTTCGCCCAGGGACTTATAAACGTTTTCAAGTCTGTCGGAAACGGTTTTGAACGAGCTGTCAAGCCTTTGTGAAAGGGTTGAGGTCAGCTTTTCGTCAACGGTCAGGCGCATCTGTTCAAGCTTTTTTTCGTTACTTTCGCGCATTTTTTCAACTGCTTCGGTGAGTGCACGGCTTTGCTTTTCGTTCTGCTCCATATTGTTGAGCCTGATTGTGTTGAGCGAATCGCCGAGCGTTTTTGAAAGCTCTGCACTCTGCTTTGTGTTGTCAACGCGAAGATTTTCAAGCTTATCGTTCATCTGATTGAGGTTCTGCGCCGTTTCAAGGCGCAAATCACGCTGACCTGCCTGTATTTCACGGCGGCTGCGCTCAAACTCTGCACCGACGGAGCGGGAAAGCTCGTTAAGCCCCGTGCCAAGGGCATCTATCCTTTTTTCTGCGGTTTCGTTTTTGCTTTTTGACTGTTTTGAGAGCAGAATGACAAGCAGAATTATAACTGCCGCAAGCATTGCAATGATAATGTAACTTTCCACGTCAAATTACTCCATTATAATGTATATATTTTAATAATAGCACAGTATTAATTAATTGGCAATAATTATTACACAATTTTATAATAAAATACCGCTTGATGCATCAAAGAAGATGCTTATTGCCATTTCAATGCAAATATGTTAAAATATTCGGGCAAAGCTTCACGGAGGTGTATTTTTATGACAGGTATTATCGGAGCAATGAGAATAGAGGTTGAAACCATAAGATCGCTTATGGAAAACAAGCGCAGTGAGGTTGTGGGCGGTGTTGAATATATCACAGGCACTCTTCACGGCAAAGAGGTTGTTACCGCCGTTTGCGGCATAGGCAAAGTTGCTGCGGCTATGTGCGCACAGGCTATGATTCTTAAGTTTGCGCCTGAAAGAATTATCAACACGGGTGTTGGCGGCAGCCTGAGCGAAAAGCTCGCTATCGGCGATATTGCCGTTGCCGAAAGCCTTGTGCAGCACGATATGGATACGTCACCTCTCGGCGACCCGTTAGGTTTTATTTCGGGCATCAACGTCGTAAACATTCCTTGCGATGAGAAGGTTGTGGATACTCTTGTTGCCTGTGTTGGAAAGCTGGACGGAATCAAGGCGCTTAAAGGCGTTATTGCATCGGGTGACCAGTTTATTGCAGATGCCGCAAAGAAGGATTTTATTAAGAGCAATTTCAATGCTGTTGTTTGCGAAATGGAAGGCGCAAGCATTGCACAGGTCTGCTACACAAACGGTGTGCCTTTCGGCGTTGTGAGAGCGGTATCGGACTGTGCTGACGGCAGTTCACATATGGATTACGGCGAATTTTTGCCCATGGCTGCGGCAAGCGCCGCAAAGCTTATTGAAAGTTTTGTTATGAGTATCTGATTCCCGATATCATTTTATCAAATATACAAACAAAATCAATTCAACCGCAGATATTTATATCGGAAAGGTAAAACAATTCAGGATATATGAAAAAAGACTTGCAACGGCATTTGCACCGATGCAAGTCTTTGCTTTTTATTTTGTTCTGTACCAATGAAAAAGATACTGCTGGGCAATTCCTCTTACGCCGTTTGTGCATTCGGGCAGACCGTCGGGATAAAGCTCTGCCATAATGCGCTTGACCCAAACGTCAACAGGAAAAGCGTCAACCTTTCCGAAGCCGTAGAGAAGAGAGCATTGCGCTACCTTTTCACCAACACCTTTGATTTTTATAAGTTCGTCCCTGCCTTCATCGAGCGGAGAATTGTAAATCTTCTGAAAGTCTATCTCACCCGAGGCAACCTTTTCGGCGGCATCAATGATGTATTTTGCCCTGAAGCCTGCACGGAGCGGGGCAAGTGCATCGATGCCTGCTGCGGCAATTTTTTCTGCAGAGGGAAAAGCGAAGTTGCCGTCGCCGAGCGGCTCGCCGAGAGTTGCGCACAAACGCTCAACAATACCTTTTATTCTCGGAATATTGTTGTTTTGTGAAATAATAAAGGAGCAAACAGCTTCCCACGGGTCTTGTCTGAGAATTCTTATTCCGCTGCACTCGTCAACAGCCTTCTTGAGATAAGGGTCACATCTGAAACGTTCGCAAAGCACGCCGTAATCACGCTCAAGGTCAAAATACGGAACCCAGATTTTTTCAAAATCGCCGTCATCAACACATCGGAAGGTAACGGTTTCGGGCGTCTGAAAAAACGTCAGCATTTTGCCGGATGCAATACCGCTGATTTCGTTTTCGCCCGTCTTTTTCCAGCGGAAGGACTGTCCGCAATCAACGCTCAGGGCAGCGTCAAAGCAGTTGCGTTCAATTGTTACGCAGTCAGATTTTTTTATGTAATCAATGCTCATCAAAAATTCTCCAATTTGTAATATTATTCAAACTTTTTTCCCGAATTGACTAAAATTTTATGACATTTTTCGCCTTTTTGTAAAGATTGTACAACCGTATGTATATGCTAAAACAGAAAAATAAAAGTTTTCCACTTTTGTTTTTGTTGATAAAACAGGGTTTTACCCGTTGGTTATCCACCTTTTCCACACGGTTTTCCACATTTTTGGTGGAAAACGTGGATTATACGAAACGTATAAAACAGTTTACACAATTTTGTGCAAAAAACAAAGAAAAACAGCAAAAAACCGTTTGCTTCTGATGGTATAAAAGACCTGAATAAAGCCCAAAATAACAGAGCGAGAGCAAAAAGCGGTTACCGAAACGTGAGGGGAGAGTATATTTTTTGATTAAAGGGGTAAACAGACAGGTTGTGGAAATAACCGAAACACAATGTGAATATTTTGAGAGGGTATTGTTTTTTATAAAACCCGAATTTTCTGCCGTCAGCGAGGGCGACTTGAAAGAAAGAGCAACGGAGATTGCTCAGAGCGCAGGTATGCCTCCTGCAACAAGGCTCAGAAAAAGCAGGCTCCGCCTGGCGCTCAATATGGGAGCCGCGGCTTTTGTCGGTGCGGCAATAAGCGGCGGAATTTTTATTGTGTCAACCTTTATCTGACAGAGCGTGAGAGCAGAATGAGTTCATTCCGCATTCGGCGCACTTTGGTCTGCCCGAAACACAGGTATCTCTGCCGTGAAGAACGCAGCGGTGGCAAAAATCGTTGCTTTCTTCGGGGGGAAGAATCTCACGCAGCTGCATTTCGACCTTGAAAGGGTCTTTGGTTGCAACCAGACCGAGAAGGTTGGAAATTCTTATCAGGTGCGTATCTGCCACAACGGCAGGTTTGCCGTAAACGTCGCCCATTATGAGGTTGGCTGTTTTTCTGCCAACGCCTGGTAACGAGGTCAGCTCTTCAATGGTTGAAGGCACTTCGCCGCCGAAATCGCTTATCATTTTTTGGCACATACCCACGATGTCTCTTGCTTTGGCTCTGAAGAATCCGCAGGAGTGAACGATTTTTTCAACGTCGGCAACGTCCGCATTTGCAAAATCCTCAACCGTTTTGTATTTTGCAAAAAGTTCGGGCGTTACAAGGTTTACTCTTGCATCAGTGCACTGAGCCGAAAGACGGGTTGCAATGATAAGCTGAAGCGGATTTTCGGCATTGAGAGAACAAAGGCTGTCAGGATATTTTTCTTTGAGCACCTGCACTGCAAGCAGGGCTTTTTCTTTTTTTGTCATATTTACACCCCTGTTTTGTTTCTGCTTTGATTATATATCAAAATTGAGTAAAAATAAATACAAACTTTTAATCAAATATGAATTTTTAAATATAAACTTAAAAACGGTTGATTTTGAACTTTTTTTATGTTAGCATATTATCATCAACGAGTGTACGCTCAACTTTATCAGGGGAGGATTCCTAATGAAAAACAAACATAATGCATTTTTATCTATATTGATGTGCGTTGTTCTTATTGTATCGGTATTTGTTGCCTGCGATACAAAGGACGGCGAAAAAGAAACGGAGACAGCAACGCCTGCCGGCTCAATTGTTCACGAGGTTCCGCCTGAGCCGTCATACTCAAAGGTAATGATTGCCGACGTTGAACTTGCTGAGATTCTTGAAGAAGTTCTTGGCGAAGACCTCAAGGGCGAAAGCTCGGCGGCTCTTCAGGAAAAGCTTGAACAGCTTGACGAAAACCAGAAAGAAACCCTCAAGGATATTGCAACAGATAAGGGTTACATAGTTGAAGAAGAAAACGGTAAGCTCAACATTTATGAGTCAAAGGATGAGCAGGCTCCCTCGGCTCTTGTGAGCGATATATTTAACCAGGCAAGCATTAAAGACCCCTCAAACCTTACTCCCGAAGAAATTACAAGACTTTCACAGATAGCGGCATCAAACAACGTTCAGCTTGTTACCAAGGATAACGGTGCGGTTGAAATTGTTTCAAGAGTTCCTGCAACAAAGGTTGTAACACAGCCTGTTACACAGGCTCCCAATCACGACGATAGCGGCTACAAAACAACAATCAGAGTTGAAATTCCTTCATATAATCCGCCCACAGTCGGTGACATTGCTTCCATGGGCACAACTCTTCCCAAAACTCAGCTTGCAAAGGCAGGCTGGCTTGAAACGTTTGGTGACAGCGCTCACCATACTTTCACAAACAACGCAACCACTTCAGACGGCGGCGTTGTTGCGGTTGGTGCAAAGCTTTCTGTTGGTGGTGACGGCAAGTCAAACGGCTTCGCTGCAATCGTTGTCAAGTATGACAGCAAGGGTAACGTTGTCTGGAAGGATACCATCAATTCGGATAAACTCTGCCAGCTTGAAAACGTTGCAGTCCTCAAGGACGGAAGCATTGTTGCCGTCGGCTACACAGGCGGCACAGAGGTTGACGGCGTAACAGATGCAACTTATAAGAGCAAGGGCTCAATCGAAGGTCTTATCATCAAGTATTCTGCAGACGGCACAAAGAAATTCACCAAGATGGTTGGCGGCAGCGGTTCTGATATGATTTACGGTATCGCTCCTACTTCGGACGGCGGTTTTGTTATCGGCGGTAAGGGCGGCGCATCTGACGGCGATTTCTCCGGCCTCGGCACACAGAAATACAAGGCTTTTGTTATGAAGCTTGATGCAAACGGTAACATAAAGTGGACAAACGCTCTTTCATCATCTCTTCATTCAGCAACCAAAAACATTGCGGTTGCTTCAAATGGCGATATTTACGCAACAATCGAAACAGTTGCAAACGACGGCGAATTTGCTGAAATCACAGGCACAAAGAAGGGTCTTGAAACCACCGTTCTTATGAAACTCAACAAAGACGGCAATATTCAGTGGAAGCAGTGCTACCACGGTGCAGGAAGAACTCAGCTTTATGCTGTTATTGCAACAAGCGACGGATGCGTTATCGCAGGTCAGTATGCTTCGGGTTCTGACGGCAGAAACGCAGGTACGTTTGCCGAAATCTACAACGGCGGCAACCAGGGTACGTTTGACGGTATGATCATCAAGGTTGGCGCAGACGGCAAAAAGAAGTGGATGAAACCCCTTATAGGCTTCCAGAATGACTACGTAACGGATATCGCGGCTGTTCCCGGCGGATTTGCTCTTTCGGGTTACACAAATTCAACCAACAGAGATTTCGCTCTCAAGAATAGCGGTGAGACTGATTCGTTCGTATATGTCATCAGCGCTTACGGTGACCTTCAGACGGTTTCGTCATTCGGCGGCAGTGCAGCCGACACGGCAAGAGGCATTTGCTCAAACGGCAAAACAGTTTATATCTGCGGATATACGAATTCGGGCGACGGCAGCTTTGCCGATGCAAGCGTAAAGGGTGCCGACGGCAAGGGCGCAGCTCTGGTTTATCAGTATAATCTTCAGACCAACTGATAAAACAACAGAATAAATATTAAGGGGCGTACCTCGGTATGCCCCTTTGATTTTCGGGACAGTGTATAAAGCTATGGAAAACATTAAAATATTTATCAAAAAAGAACCCGTGCTGATAATATCGTTTTTACTTGCAGTCGGTTCTGCTTTTGTGTTTAAACCAAGCACAGAATATCTGGGATATATCGACTTTCGTACCCTCGCGCTGCTTTTTTGCCTGATGGCAGTTATGGCAGGACTCGGCAGACTTGGAGTTTTTCGCATTTTTGCAGAAAAATTGCTCAAGGGTGTCGGCTCGGTGAGAGCGCTGACGCTTGTTTTAAGTTTGCTTTGCTTTTTTTCGGCAATGCTTATAACAAACGACGTGGCGCTGATAACCTTTGTTCCGTTTACGGTGGAAGCGCTTCACCTTTCGGGCAAAAAAGAAAAGCTGATTCCGATTGTTGTGCTCGAAACGGTTGCCGCAAACCTCGGCAGTATGCTCACACCAATCGGAAATCCGCAGAATCTCTATCTGTTTTCTGCGTTTGAAATGGGAATGAGCGATTTTGTCAGGGCAGTTTTGCCTTATACGGTTTTGTCGCTTGTGCTTGTTGTGCTTTTTGCAATGTTTGCAGGAAACGAAAAGACAGAAAACACAGCACAATCACAGAAAACCGAAATTCCGGCAGTGAAGATTTCTGTTTACGCAATCTTGTTTGCTGTTTCGCTTCTGACGGTTTTTAAGGTTATTCCGTATCCCGTTACGCTTGCCGTCACAATAGCGGCGGTGCTTGCTTTTGACAGAAAAACCCTTCTGAATGTTGATTACAGCCTGTTGCTGACGTTTGTATTTTTGTTTGTTTTTATCGGCAATCTCGGCAACGTTGCTCCCGTCAGCAATTTTCTCAAAAAGATTGTGGTGGGCAACGAGGTGCTTGCAGGCATTGCGGCAAGTCAGGTTTTCTCAAACGTACCTGCGGCACTCCTGCTTTCGGGCTTTACGGATAACGCAAAGGCTCTGCTTGTCGGCGTAAACCTCGGCAGTCTGGGTACGCTTATTGCGTCAATGGCAAGCCTCATTTCGTTCAAGCTTGCCGTTAAAGAAAACGTTAAATCAGGCAGATACATACTTGTTTTTACGGCGGTTAACCTCATATTTTTAGCAGCAAACATCGGTTTGTGGCTTATAATAAGATAAAAAAATTCAGGCTTGCAGGTTTTACACTTGCAAGCCTGTTGCTTTTATTTCTTTTCGCTTACGGCTTTCAGAACTTCCTGCTTGAAGTCGCCGTAAATCTTGTATTTCTTTGAGAAGATGATAAGCGAAACAATAATCATTACGGGCGGTACGATGAACATCAGGAACGAAATAGCGTTCTTTGCCGTTTCCGTATGAACGTTTGCCAGACCGTCATAACCCGTTACGCTGAACGTTGCATACATGATGATTGCCTGCATGGTGTAAGCCATTTTCTGCAGGAAGCCTTTCATCGAGAAGGTGAGCGCCTGATTGCGCTGACCGAGCTTATATTCGCCGTAGTCAACAACGTCGGCAAGCATAACTGTCTGGTTAACAAACATACTGCCTGTGCCGAGAGACGTGAGAATATAGAACAGACCGAGAGCGGTAACGTTACCCTTGACACAATAACCCATAATCGCCATACCTATGTAACCTGCAGCCGCCATTGAAAGCGAAAGCTTATAGATTGAACGGTTGTTCATAAACTTTGAGCAAACGGGAACAACAAGAATTGCAAGCACCGAACCGACTGTACCCATAAGGTTGAATTTTGACTGCAGAGTGATATCGCCGAGAACCGATTTGAAATAATAGCCGCTGATGCCTGAGGTCATATAGAAGCCTGCGTTTGAAATCATTGCAAACAGCATAAACACAAGCAACTGGTCGTTTTGCTTAATAATGCTTAAAGCTGTTTTGAATGAAAACTTTTCACTGCTTGCGGTAACCGCTTTTTCTTTGGTCGAAGCAACGCACACAAGCGCAAAAAGAAGCAGACCGACGGCGGTCACAAGCGACCATTTACCGAAGCCTGTGCGCAGTGCGTCAGGCGTCATTGCGTCAAGCTTGCTGCCTGCAACGCCGCCGAAATATGCAACGGCAATGGGGGTGAAGATTGAAATAATGCCCTGACCGATGCCTGAAAAAGCTCTTGCAATGGTCGAAACAAGGTTTCTGTCCTTTTCTTCTGTTGCAAAGGAAGGAACCATTGACCAGAACGGAATGTCGGCAAGGGTGTTTGTCATACCCCAGAAAACGTAGAGCACACCTGCATAAACAAGAAGCTTTGCCGAATCCGAAGGCAGATTGGGTGCATTGAAAAGCATACAAAGAACAACTGCGTTGAGCAGCGTGCCGATGAGAATCCACGGGCGGTATTTGCCCATTTTTGTTTTGGT
>JAGBAK010000023.1 GCA_017938985.1 Clostridia bacterium | reverse complement strand
CAAGAAGAAGCATTGACATTCAGACCCAGCACGTACCCTACAGCGACGCTTTTGCCTACAAATACTATAACGGTATGGCGATTGTTTCGTTTGACATTGACGATGCCGCAAGAAGAATGAACAAATTCATTTATGGCTGATTAATTACCCTTAAGGAGGAATAATATGCTCACTCCAAACGTTGACCTCAACGGCAAGACCGTTCTTGTAACGGGTGCGGCAGGCTTTATCGGCTCGAACCTTGTTACGGAGCTGATGAAAACCGTTGACAAAATAAAAATTGTCGGCATTGACAATATGAACGATTATTATGACGTTGCAATCAAGGAATACCGCCTTGAAGAAATCGAAAAACTTGCCGCCGAAAAAAGCGGTGCAGAATGGATATTCATAAAAGGAAGTATTGCCGACAGGGCGCTCATTGACCGCTGCTTTGAAGAAAACGGCATTGACGTTGCGGTTAACCTTGCCGCACAGGCAGGCGTGCGCTATTCCATAACAAACCCCGACGTTTATATTGAGAGCAACCTTATCGGCTTTTACAATGTTCTTGAGGCGTGCCGCAATCACCCTGTTGAGCATCTTGTTTATGCAAGCTCCTCGAGCGTTTACGGCTCAAACAAAAAAATTCCTTACAGCACTGACGATAAGGTGGATAACCCCGTCAGCCTTTATGCGGCAACCAAAAAGAGCAACGAGCTTATGGCTCACGCTTATTCAAAGCTTTATAATATTCCTTCAACGGGACTGCGCTTTTTCACCGTTTACGGACCTGCAGGCAGACCCGATATGGCTTATTTCGGCTTCACAAACAAGCTGAGAAACGGCGAAAAAATTCAGATTTTCAATTTCGGCAACTGCAAAAGAGATTTTACCTACGTTGACGATATTGTTGAGGGCATAAAGCACGTTATGCAGTGCGCCCCCGAAAAAGAAAACGGTGCGGACGGCTTGCCGATACCGCCCTACAGGGTTTATAACATCGGCAACAACAGTCCCGAAAATCTGCTTGATTTTGTTGATATTCTTCAGCAGGAGCTTATCAGAGCAGGTGTTTTGCCCGCTGATTATGATTTTGAAGCGCATAAGGAGCTTGTGCCCATGCAGGCAGGCGACGTGCCTGTAACTTATGCAGATACCTCGGCATTGGAGCGTGATTTCGGCTTTAAGCCGTCAACCTCACTGCGTGACGGTTTGCGCAAATTTGCCGAATGGTACAAAGAATTTTATATGTGACAGGGGAGTCAGATATGGCAGAAAAGAAATACAGCGTAAAGCAAGGCTTTATTTTGCGAGAAAGATTGGCTCTGCGATTTTTCAGCCGCTTCCGATGAGCAGATTACCGAAATCTGCGGCAAGCAGTTAATGTGTTTTCCTGTCAACAAGCTTTTTCTGAAAAGCGTTTTCACGGAGAACAACCTTTCTTTTAACGAAAAGCTGGTGTGCGGCGAGGATCATCTTCTGGTTTTTCAATATCTCGGCTGCGTTGAAAAAATTCTGTTTGTTGATGAAGCTTTGTACCGCTATTACTGCTTCAACTCAAACGGCGCAACAAGGTTTTTTCCGTTATTCGGTCAGATTGAAATATTCAAAGCAAAAATTGAGTTCGTGCGCAAAAATGTAACTCAGCAGGCTTACAAAGAATTCTGCGCCCGCTATGCTTTGACAAACCTGATTGCGAGGTTCAGATATCTTGCCAAGCGTTCGATTAAGAATTACGAAGAGCTGGGCGAAGCTTATGATGCTTATTGGAAATATATTGCACCGTTTTCGGAGAATACGCAGGTTTTCGGCGAAGAAAACGAAAAATGGTTTAGTGCAAATAAGGAAAAGCTGCAGAATAAAAAAATAAAGCAGCTTTATTCCGTTGCGCGCAAAGAGACAAAGAAAAAGAGCAAAAAATTGCGTCACCTTGAGGAGTTTTTGTCAATGCCTCTCAAGGATAAAATCAAGTTTATCAAGAAAAAACTCTGATAAAACTTCATAATAAGCACAAAAGGGACTTCGTCTGAAGTCCCTTGTTTTTTATGCATATTTAATTGACTGAATAACAATTCTGCTTATGCCGAAAAGGTTTTTGAAAAACGAAATCAGCTTTTGCAGGAATCCGCTTCTGACCTTTACGGTCTGCGAATCGCTTATTTCTTTGCCGTCGGCATCGGTTAAAGCTTCGCCGTTTTTGTCAACGAGCTTTGCCGTAACGGTAACACCCGATTCGGGCGAAACGTCAATTGTTGTGCCTTCGCCGAGCTTAACGCCGTCAACGTACCAGAAAATGCGCATATCCGCGGTTGCGTTTTTTGTTTCGGCGCTCAGTCGGAGTGTTTCGCCGTAGCTTATTGTATTTGTGCCCGTATTGTTTCTGATACTGATTTCAGGCAGATACACGGTTATTTCTGCCGTTGCGGTGTAAAGACCGTCTTTGCTTGTGGCGGTGAGCGTTGCCTTGCCTGCCTTAACGGCGGTTATAACGTTGCCGTTTATGCTTATAGCGTTGCTGCTTGCGGTAAGCACGTAACTTTTATCCGTTGCGTTTGCGGGGCAAATAACAGGTTCAACGGTGAGCTTGTCGCCTGCTCTGACGGTGTAGCTTTCCGCCTCAAAACCGATTGATTCAACGTAAACGGTGTTATCGTTTGCAAGCTTGCCGAGTTTCGGTATGCCCCAGCCGTACCAGGTGTCTTTGCCCTCAAGACCGAGGTCCTGTGCGCATTTTTTCAGAGCCGCTCTGACCTGCTTTGTGTTGCAGGCAGGGTTATCGAGCAAAAACATTGCGGCGCAGGCGGAAACAAAGGCGGCAGACATCGAAGTGCCGCTCAGGGAAGTCAATTCGCCTGCGGCGTTGTAGCCGATGATATTTTCGCCGGGTGCGGCAAGATAAATTTCGCTTCCGCTGTTTGAAAAAGCGGCGCTGAATTCATATTGCTCATTGAGTGAGCTTGCAGTGATTGCCGTTTTGCAGTGCGAGGGGCAGTAGGTTTCGGTATCGGCTTTGTGGTTGCCTGCGCTGGTGACAAAGGTAACGTTTTTTTCTTCTGCATAGGCAACCGCCGCCTCAAGCGATTTGCAATTGAGCAGCGGAGCGCAAGCGCTCAAATTTATGATATCTGCGCCGTTATCAACAGCATATTTAATGCCGTTAACAAAGTTTATAAGCGAGCCTGTTTCGGATTCAAGAACCCTTACGGGCATAATTCTGACGGGCAGATTACCAGTGCAATCGGCAATGATGCTTGCAAGAAAAGTGCCGTGGCTGTCAATGCTTACGTCGTTGGTGGCATCGCCGTCGTTATCATAAAAATCATAGCCGTCAACCAGCTTATCTTTGATAAAATCGATATCCTTTGAGCCGCTGTCAACAACGGCAACGGTTACAAAAGCATCGGCTGCAGGGTTGATTGATTCGGCATAGATATCGGCTTCAATTGCATCGGGACCCCATGAAAGATGACCCGTTGCCTTTTCAAGAGCTTCCGTATAAACAGGCACGTCACGCTCTGCAAACAAAACGTTGCCGTTATTCTCAAGGGCGGCAAGGGCGGCAAGCAGGTCGCCTTCGCTTTCAAAGCTGAGAACGAACATTCCGCTTTCTGAAAGAGCATAGTCTGCGGCTTTCGGAAACGGGAAAGTTGCAGAGGGTTTTTTGAGTTTGCCGATGATTCGCAGCATTGAATCCGTATCGTTTTTGACCATTTCAGCCGATTTAACGGCAAAATCAAAGCTGCTGATTGCGGCAGTTGATTCGGGTGTCTGCGCGGTAACGCTGATTACGCCAAAGCAACTAAAGCACATAATCAGCGCCAGTAATAAAGAAGTTGTTTTTTTTATCATATAAAAATACCTTCTGTTCATTTTTGAAACTTTATGTTTTTGCAACCCTCCGTCTTTTGCTTCGCAAAATCCACCTCCCTTAAAAGGGAGGCCACTGTAGCAGTAAGCTTGCGGCAATGCTGTTGCTCGTCTCTTGGGCTCCCTTTCAAGGGGAACGTCACCGAAGCGCCGCCCGTGGCGGATGAAGCGAGGTGAGGTTCTGCTCAAAATAGGAAGAATTTCGACCGGTAGGGAGAAAGGCGACCATATTTTGAGTGGCATTTCTTTTTCGGCAACGTCGAAAGCCTGAGGGTTGCAAGAAAGCTAATCATTATAGTCTTTTTTGCGTTTCTTCATCAATGACAGTACATACTTCGTAAAAGCTCTCATTAATTTCATTGTTAGCAAATCTCAAAACGTAAAGACCGAGACTCTCAAAATAAGCTGTTCTTCTATTATCTTTTCCTATGTTTTTATCTTCAAAATGTTGTGAGCCGTCAAGTTCAACAATTAGTTTGGCTTTGTCACAATAAAAATCAACTATGTAGTTGCCGATTATTCTTTGCCTTGTAAATTTGATTGAATATTCCTTAAAAAATTCATACCAGAGTTTGTTTTCTTCAGGTGTAGCATTTTTTCTTAAGGCTGTTGCTTTGGCTTTCAATTCTTTATTTCGTGGCAGATATTTAATGTTCATTGCATTATTCATTTGATTTTTATTCTTCAAACAGCCGCAGCTCAGCGTAAATATCCATACGCTCGGCGGCTTCTTTGGCAACCTTTTGGGGTCTGATCTTCGGGCGTTTTCCGAAAAGCGAGCGGATAATATATCTGCCGCCAACAGAAATGAACGAGGAGTGCAGAAAAAACACGTTTTTTGGCAGCATAAGCTGTGCCAGCGAAACGCTGCTCCACATATAGCGGTTATCCATCATAATGGGGTAGCTCTTTTGCGTAAAATAAGTAACGCTGCGTGAAGTGTCGGCAGGGCGGTATATTGTGAGTGCGCCGTGGCTTTTGACCGTCGGCAAGGCTCTGTAAACCGTGTTGCCGTCAACGGAAACCTCATAATCGGTTTCTGCGCCGCAGATTCTGCCCTGCATTTCGGGAAATGGCTCGCAAATTCTGCACTCGATGCTGATATCGGCATCACCTTTATCCGCTTCAAACTGAGCCCAGACGGGACTGTCGCCCGGAAAGCTCTGAGCATCAATGCATATCAGTTTTTTACAAATGCAATAGTATTTTTTTCATAGCAAAACGCAGACGTCAAAAAACATACGTACACATTACTCCATTATAATTAACTGCAATTATAGCACACCAATAACAAGATTTCAATTTCAATATAAAATATTAAATAAATATATGTATATTTGTATTATATATTTATGCAACAATGCCTTATTTGCCGTGCATCAGACTGCGTGGACGGCATTTGCTCTCTGTCACGAATAATTCATCTGCTTTTTACCGATGATAATATAAAAACTGTCAGAAGAGGTGGCTTTATGGCATACAGAGAGGGCAAACACACCGTTTGCCTGCCGTCAATGCCTGCGGTTGCGGGTTATGCGGCGGTAGGCGGCAAAAAAGAGGGAGAAGGACCGCTTGGTCCTTTGTTTGATTTTGTTTATGAGGATTCGTCCGCAGGCGAAAAAAATTGGGAAAAGGCAGAGAGCATTATTCACGGCGACGCCGTAAAGCTGGCAATCACAAAATCAGGTCGTACACCGCAGGATATAGATATGATTTTTGCGGGAGACTTGCTGAACCAATGCATAGGAACAACCTTTGGCATCCGTGAAACAGGGATTCCTTTTGCAGGCGTTTACGGCGCGTGTTCAACAATGGCTCTTTCGATGGCTCTTGCTGCAATGAGCGTTGACGGCGGTTTCGCAAAAACCGTTGTTGCTTCTACGTCCTCACATTTCTGTTCGGCAGAAAGACAGTTCCGAATGCCGCTTGAATACGGCGGTCAGCGTACTCCTACAGCTCAATGGACGGCAACTGCCGCAGGTGCAACCGTAATTTCAGACGAAAAGAGCAGAGCAAGGGTTGAAAAGATCCTGATCGGAACAATTCAGGATTACGGTGTAACCGATGCAAACAATATGGGAGCCGCCATGGCGCCTGCGGCATGCCGTACAATCGCCGATTTTCTTACCGATACCGATACCGTACCGGAAGACTATGATATGATTCTTACGGGCGACCTCGGCGCAGTCGGTGCAAATCTGCTGTGCGAGCTGATGGTTAAACAGGAAAATACAGATATTTCATCCGTCCATAACGATTGCGGTCTGATTATTTACAGCAAAAATCAGAGCGTAGGTGCAGGCGGCTCGGGTTGCGGCTGCAGCGGTGCAGTGCTTTGCGCAGACATTCTGCCCAGAATTGAGAGGGGAGAGCTGAAGAAAGTGCTCTTCGTTGGTACGGGTGCTCTGCTTTCGGGTACATCGACTTTGCAGGGTGAGAGCATTCCGTCAATTGCTCACGCAGTGCTGATA
>JAGBAK010000022.1 GCA_017938985.1 Clostridia bacterium | reverse complement strand
TATATGCACCACGATATTGATACAATAGAAAGAATGGAGATTATCAGAGGTCTGCGCCTTGGCGAGTTTGACGTGCTTATAGGCATCAACCTGCTGCGTGAAGGTCTTGATATTCCCGAAGTGTCGCTTGTTGCCATTCTCGATGCCGACAAAGAGGGCTTTTTGCGCTCCGAAACGTCGCTTATCCAGACAATCGGCAGAGCGGCAAGAAACGCAGAGGGCGCGGTTATTATGTATGCCGACAGTGTAACGCCCTCAATGGAAAGGGCGATAACTGAAACCAACCGCCGCCGTGAAAAACAGATGAAATATAATGAAGAACACGGCATAACACCCAAAACGATTGTCAAGGATGTTCGTGAAATAATCGAAATTTCTGCAAAATCCGATGAAGAAAAAGCAATCTCGAAGATGAGCAAAAAGGAAAGAGAGCAAATGATAATCAAGCTCACGGCAGAAATGAAAGCGGCGGCAAAGATACTCGAATTTGAACACGCCGCCTATCTGCGTGACAGAATTGAAAAACTCAGAAGAGGTAAATGATAATGGCAACAAAAAACCTTACTGTCAAAGGCGCAAAAGAGCATAACCTCAAAAACGTTGATATAAGCATACCCAGAGACAAGTTTGTGGTTTTCACGGGTCTTTCGGGCAGCGGCAAATCTTCTTTGGCTTTTGACACAATATATGCGGAGGGTCAGCGCAGATATGTTGAGTCCCTTTCGTCATATGCAAGGCAGTTTCTCGGTCAGATGGAAAAACCTGCGGTTGAAAGCATTGAGGGTCTTTCGCCCGCAATATCAATTGACCAGAAAACAACCTCAAAGAATCCCCGTTCAACAGTTGGCACGGTAACGGAGATTTATGACTATCTGCGTCTGCTTTATGCCCGAATCGGCATTCCTCACTGTCCCGAATGCGGCAGAGAAATTGCAAGGCAGACGGTTGATGATATAACAAAACAGGTTCTTGCGCTTGAAGAGGGCACAAGGATTCAGATTATGGCACCCATTGCAAGAGGTAAAAAGGGCGAATATGTAAAAGAACTTGAAAATATCCGTAAACTTGGTTTTGCAAGGGTCAGAGTGGATTCAATAATCTATGACCTGACAGAAGAAATCAAGCTTGATAAAAATATAAAGCATAACATTGAGGTTGTTGTTGACCGCCTTGTTATTAAAGACGGAATCCGTTCAAGGCTTGCCGACTCAATCGAAACAGCTGTCGGTCTTACCGACGGTCTGCTTATGGTTGACGTTATCGGCGGCGAAGAGCTGCTTTATTCGCTCAATTATGCCTGCCCCGAACACGGCGTTAACATTGAAGAGCTTGAACCTCGCTCGTTTTCGTTCAACAATCCGTTCGGAGCGTGTCCGAAATGTCTCGGTCTCGGCGTGTTTATGCACATCGACCCCAAGCTCGTTGTGCCTGACGGAAGCCTTTCAATCAATGAGGGCGCTATCAAAGCAAGCGGCTGGGGCAAAGCTGACGGCGGCACAATTGCGCATATGTATTTTGAGGGTCTCGCAAATGCCTATGATTTTTCGCTCGATACCCCGTTTGATAAGCTTTCCAAGAAAGCAAAGGACGTTATTTTCTACGGTACCAAGGGCAAAAAAATAAAGCTTGAGCGTAAAAGCGAATACGGTTCAGGCACTTATATGACGGATTTTGAGGGTGTTATCAATAACCTTGAAAGACGTTATACAGAAACAACAAGCGAATATTCACGCAACGAAATAGAAAGCTATATGTCATCCGACAAATGCCCCGAATGCGGCGGCGCAAGACTTCGCAAAGAGTCGCTCGGCGTAACCGTCGGCGGTATCAATATTGATGAGTTTGCCAACAAGTCAATCAGTGAAGAACTTGAATTTATGGATACAATCGCTCTCACGGAACGTGAAGAGATGATAGCCGATATGATTCTTAAAGAAATCAGAAGCAGGCTTCAGTTCCTTTCAAGCGTCGGTCTTGATTATCTTTCTCTTTCACGTTCTGCTGCAACTCTCTCGGGCGGCGAAGCGCAGAGAATCCGCCTTGCAA
Organism: Clostridia bacterium; assembly: GCA_017938985.1. Lineage (GTDB taxonomy): Bacteria > Bacillota > Clostridia > Oscillospirales > Acutalibacteraceae > CAG-177. Next base: position 2,453 of record JAGBAK010000022.1, on the reverse strand, counting down.
CCCAGATAGGTTCCTCACTTATGGGTGTTCTTTATATTCTCGACGAACCGAGCATAGGTCTGCATCAGCGCGATAACGAAAAACTTATTGCAACGCTCAAGCATCTGCGTGATATCGGTAACACACTGATTGTTGTTGAACACGATGATGATACAATGCGTGCGGCTGATTATATTGTTGACGTCGGACCGGGTGCAGGCATTCACGGCGGAGAAATTGTTGCCAGCGGCTCAATTGACGATATTATTGCCTGCGAAAAATCAATCACGGGTCAGTACCTCAGCGGCAAAAAGTTTATTCCTGTTCCCGAAAAGCGCAGAGAGGGCAACGGCAAAAAGCTTGTTGTTCACGGCGCAAGAGAAAATAACCTCAAAAATATTGACGTTGAGTTTCCTTTGGGTAAGTTTATCTGCGTAACAGGTGTTTCGGGCAGCGGTAAATCGTCGCTGATTAATGAAATTCTCAACAAACACCTTGCAACCGAGCTTAACAACGCCAAAAAAATTGCAGGCAAGCATGACAGTATAAGCGGCACGGAACATCTTGATAAGGTTATTAATATCGACCAGTCGCCCATCGGCAGAACGCCGCGTTCAAATCCTGCAACCTATACGGGCGTTTTCAACGATATCAGGGAGCTGTTTGCTTCAACCGTTGATTCAAAGAAAAAAGGCTACAAGGCAAACAGGTTTTCGTTCAACGTCAAGGGCGGCAGGTGTGAAGCTTGTCAGGGCGACGGCATAGTTAAAATTGAAATGCACTTCCTTGCCGATATTTATGTGCCCTGTGAGGTTTGTAAGGGTCAGCGCTATAACAAAGAAACCCTTGAGGTGTGCTACAAGGGAAAAAACATTCACGATATTCTTGAAATGACGGTTGAAGAGGGAATGAACTTCTTTGAGAACATCCCTAAAATACACCGTAAAATAAAAACGCTTTATGACGTCGGTCTGGGGTATATTAAAATCGGTCAGCCTGCAACAACTCTTTCGGGCGGTGAGGCTCAAAGAGTCAAGCTTGCAACTGAGCTTTCTAAATATTCAACAGGCAGAACGATTTATATTCTTGATGAACCCACAACGGGTCTGCACACGGCTGACGTTCACAGACTCATCGACGTTTTGCAGCGGTTTGTTGATTCTGGCAACACCGTGCTTGTAATTGAGCATAACCTTGACGTAATCAAGGTTGCTGACCACATAATAGACCTCGGTCCCGAGGGCGGAAACGGCGGCGGAGAGATTGTTGCCGAGGGCACGCCCGAAGAGGTTGCCGCCAACCCCGAATCTTATACGGGACAGTATCTTAAAAAGATATTATAATTGAATTGATAAAAGCCAAAACGCAAAATTTAAATGATAAAAATTTATGGGACGACCTTTGTGTCGTCCCGCTTTTTTGTGCGAAGAATTACAAAATGTAATTTATTGTTTGATTTTGTAATTATTTGTAACTGAACTGTAATTGAATTGGCGTTGAATGAGAAAAAACATAAATGTATAATAAGTCGTATCCCGACGAATCAAGGTGAATTTTGTGAAAAAGAGAATGGCGGTTATTGTAACGTTGCTGGTGATTGTTGCCGTTGCAGGTGTGCTGGTTACAGCTTTGTCTGACAAAGAAAATACCGATGGCAAAGAAGACGAAACGCAGACTTGCACACAGAAGGCGGAAGAAACCGAGATGACAAAACCGGAAAAACCGCCCGAGTATGATTATGAAAGCTTCAGGGGCACTGCTTTTTTAGGTAATTCCAGATTTATATCGCTTAAAGATTATAAGCTTGCTCCTCACGTTTACCCCGTGGTTGGTCTTGACGTGAGAACGGTATTTACCAAGCACGTGGATGACAGCGACGTTGTTGTTATTGATGAGCTTGACGGAAAAAGCTTTGATAAGGTTGTTCTGATGTTTGGTGATAATGAGTGCGGCTGGCCAAACCGTGATTATTTCATTGAAAAATACAGTAAGGTGATTGACGCCGTTAAAGCAAAACAACCGTACGCAAAGATTTATCTGCACGCAATTATTCCTGTCAGCTCAGATGCTTCCGCTAAAAATGAATGCGACTGCAACAACGCAACCATTCGTGAACTTAATCTCAGAATAAAGCAGCTTTCCAAAGACAGCGGCGTGGAGTACATTGACGTGCCTGTGTGCTTGCTTGACGGGCAGGGTAATCTTGTTGATGAAGCGGCAAGTGACGGTGTTCATCTGAATAAAACATATTCGTCCGTCTGGATGAGTTATCTCGAAGAAATACTGTTTTAATAAAATAAAAAAGGCTTGCATTTCTGCAAGCCTTTTATTATTTGGTGCCTTCAGGTGTGGAAAAAAACCCCTGGTTCTACCAGGGGTTAAAGACGGCTTCAGCAAAGCCAAAACGGGCGAGCTCAAAGCAAGCCCGAAAGGTTGAAAGATAATCAAACCTCCAAGTATAATAGTAATGGTTT
>JAGBAK010000002.1 GCA_017938985.1 Clostridia bacterium | reverse complement strand
TTCTTTGACGGCAAGATTGCAAGAAAATTCAACCAGATCAGTGCGCTGGGCAAGCTTCTTGACCCTGTTGCCGATAAACTGACTCAGATTACAATTGCCGTTGTGCTTTATCTTCAGTTCAGAGGCAGCAGCGACGAAACAATCAGAGCGTTCAGCTGGGCGTTCCTCATTTTCCTTGCCAAGGAAGCTCTTATGGTTGTCGGCGGTGCAATAATGATAGCATTCGGTCTCAGACCCGGTGCTGCTGAAATGCCCGGCAAAATTGCAACCTTTGTTTTCTATGCGGTTATGATAGTAATAATTGCTTTCGGACCCGATATCGGTCTTTTCAAGGCTTTTGTTCTTCCTAACTGGGCAATGATAGGTCTTGTCTGCATCAGCATTATTCTTACAATTATCGCTTTTCTCAGCTATCTGCCCGATGTTTTCAGACAGGTTAAAGAAAGAAAAGCAAACAAATAATTCAAGCAAATTTTATTTCAGAGGATATTAAAATGAAACAGGTTTTATGTGCAAAATGCAAAAAGCGCCCTGCAATGTTCTTTGTGACAAAGGTTGAGGGCGAAAAAACAACGCAGGAAGGTCTTTGCATCAAATGTGCAATGGAAATGAACATCGGTCCCGTTAAGCAGATAATGCAGAGTATGGGCATTTCTGAAGACGAAATTGACGATGTGAGCGAGCAGTTTGAAGCAATGTTCGGCGAAGACGGCGGTTTTGAACCCGGCGGAGCAGGAACAATGCCTTTCCTTCAGAATATGCAGAATTTCGGCGCCGTCAGCGGCTCGGATTCGGAACGCACCTCATCAGAGGGTTCGTCGGAAAAAGCACCCGAAAAGAAGAAAAGATGGGGCAAAAAGAATAAAGAAGAAAAAGTCGATAAAAAACGCAAGTTTCTCAGCCTTTACTGCACCGACCTTACGGCAAAAGCAAAGGCAGGCAGAATTGACCGCATAATCGGCAGAGAAAACGAAATTTACAGAGCTGTTCAGATTCTTTGCAGAAGAACAAAGAACAACCCCTGCCTTATCGGCGAACCCGGTGTAGGTAAAACCGCAATTGCCGAGGGTCTTGCTCTCAGAATTGCCGAGGGCAACGTTCCTGCAAAGCTTAAAGAAAAAGAAATTCATCTGCTTGACCTGACGGCACTTGTCGCAGGCACACAGTTCAGAGGTCAGTTTGAAAGCCGTATCAAGGGTCTTGTTGACGAGGTAAAGAGCGAAGGTAACATCATTCTGTTTATTGATGAAGTCCATTCTCTTGTCGGCACAGGCGATGCGGAAGGCTCAATGAATGCCGCAAACATTCTCAAACCCTCGCTTTCAAGGGGAGAAATCCAGATTATCGGCGCAACAACTTTCACCGAATACAGAAAATATATCGAAAAAGATGCCGCTCTTGAACGCAGACTTCAGCCTATCAGAGTTGAAGAGCCTTCAATCGACCAGACCTGCGAAATGCTTAAGGGCGTCAAGGATTACTACGAAAACTTCCACAGGGTCAAGGTCAGTGACACACTGATTGAAAAAGCCGTTGTCCTTTCCGAAAGATATATCAACGACAGATTCTTGCCCGATAAGGCAATCGACCTGCTTGACGAAGCCTGCACCTGTGCAAATCTTCGCAATAAGGTTATAAGCGATTACGAAACGGCTCTTGACCGTCTCAAAGACCTTGAAGAGCACGAAGCCGAGCTTATGGAAACCGACGGCGAAAAAGAGGCCGATTACGAAGAAATCGCAAAGGTTAAGGCGGAGCTTATCCAGGTTAAGGCTGAAGTTGAAGAGCTTGAAAAGCTTGCCGCTGACTGCCACGTTACCGAAGAAGACCTTGCAAAGGTTATTCAGCTCTGGACGGGTATTCCTGCAAGCAAGGTTATTGAAAGCGACCTTCGCCGCCTTGCAAGCCTTGAAAGCAATCTCAGGGCAAAGCTTATCGGTCAGGACGAAGCAATCAAGCTTGTCGGCGCTGCGGTACGCAGAGGCAGAGTGCAGATAAGTCCCAGAAGACGTCCTGCATCGTTCATCTTTGTCGGCCCCACGGGCGTTGGCAAAACAGAGCTTGTAAAGCTTCTTGCAAAAGAACTTTTCGATACACCCGAAACTCTCATTCGTCTTGATATGAGTGAGTTTATGGAGAAGCATTCCGTTTCAAGAATTATCGGCTCGCCTCCCGGCTACGTCGGTTATGACGAAGCGGGTCAGCTTACGGAAAAGGTGCGCCGTAAGCCTTATTCCGTTGTTCTTTTTGATGAAATTGAAAAGGCTCACCCCGACGTTATGAATATTCTGCTCCAAATTCTTGATGAAGGCAAAATTACCGATGCACAGGGCAGAAACGTGAGCTTTGAAAATACGGTTATCATTATGACCTCAAACGCAGGCAGCAACAGGGGCAGCGGAGCGCTCGGATTTGCAAAAACAAAGAACGAGGCTTCAAAAGAAAGAGCGCTCAAGGCTCTTTCGGAATTTCTCCGTCCCGAGTTTATCGGCAGAGTTGACGAGGTTGTTGTTTTCAACGACCTCACACAGGCGGATTATGAAAACATTGCCCGTCTTATGCTTGAAGAGCTTGTTGACCCCCTTGCTGACAAGGGAATCGCCTTTACATGGGATGATGCGGCAGTTGAAGCAATTGCCCGTCTTTCCGTTGACGGCACAAGAGGAGCAAGAGATTTGCGCAACGTTATCCGCAGAAACGTTGAGGACGTTATCACAACAAAGATTGTTGAAAGCACAGACGCACCGCTCAAATCGGTTTCTCTCACCGCAAACGGCGACGAAATTATCTGCAATTTTGAATAAAAAACAGCCACCGCATTCAATTGAGAATGCGGTGGCTTAAACTTTATCTTATGCAAAAATCTTTGTAATGATGTTGGTGAACATACTGAGATAGAGCATAATCTTTTCAATGATGTTCATAATCTTGTCTGCAACGTTGGGGAAAGCTTCAACCTCAACGCCGTAGCCTTCAAGCTCACCCTCGTTATCGTTTACGCCGTCGCTGTCATAAGCGAACTCATAAAGAATGGGTGATGCGATTGCAAGAAGAAGATATTCGCCAACGGTAACGGGACCGAGCACGTCTGTTAATTTCTTGGTGATTTCCTTCATTATCGGACCTGTACCGAACTTGGCAAGAATGTTGTTTGCGGCTTTGAGGAATATTTCATCACCCACGGTTGAAAGGTCATCAAACAGAATCAGAGCAACCGTGCGCAGAAGAATTGCAACCTCTGTGCCGTAGAAATCATATGCTTCTTCGCCTGCATAGTGAGCGGCAACAAGCTCTGTTGCGAGGTCCCAGCCTGTTTCAAACTCGCTGTCGGGGATAACGATGTTATATTCTTTTGCAAGCTCCTGAACGCTGCCTTCGCCGTAAAGAGGCATTTCAAGAATCTTGTTAAGACCGTCAATTGCAGTGAACACAAGGTCTGCATAGAAAGCATCTTCGTCAATGCCGAGCTTTTCGGGTGTCATACCGAGCCAGAGTCTGTATTCAACGCCTCTTTTGAGGAAGCCCTTTGCGTAAGCGTTGAGACCTGCGTTCATAAGGTCGATATGTTCCTGTGTATAGCCGCTGACAACCGATGTGAGAGCGTCTGTGTCAATCTTATCAACGGTCTTTGCTTCGTAAGAGATTTTATCCTCTGTAAGAGTCATCATTCTGTACTGAAGAGGATACATTGTAAGTGAAGTTGTGGCAAAATCATAAATCTTGTTGCCCTTGAAGCTTGTATATGTTGCGGCGTCGCTGCAATGCTCGTGACCGCTGAAAACAATTTTGATGCCGTGGTTTGCAAATTTTTCTGCAACAGAAAGGTGATTTGCAATAATGAAATCCTTGCTGAGTATGCTCTGAACGGGCATATGGTCAAGCAGGTTGTGGTGCATCATAAGAATGGGATATCTGCCGTCTGCATAAGCTTTGTCTGCCTGGTCGCAAACCCAGTTGACCTCGTCTTTTGTAACGCCGTCGCCTGTTGATCTGTTGGGGTCGTTTGAGTCAAAAGCGATAAGTCTGTATTTTTTGCCGAGGTTAACGGTGTAAGAGCCTGTGCCTTCAAGTCTTTCGAGCGCTTCGTTGTAACCGAAGTCAGCATAAATATCCATGAAATCGTTGAGCTTAACGTCGTTTTCGCCGGCGCCGAAATCGTGGTTACCGGGGATAACGTAAACGGGCTTGCCGCTTTCTTCTTCAAATTTTTTGAGCTTTGCGGCAACGTCAGTGTGTTCCTGACGGATTGCTCTGCCGTTATCTGCAAGGTCGCCCGAAATAAGAAGATATTCGCAGCTGTCGTCTTCTGCAACCTGGCGGAGCATTTCGTCAATGATAAATCCGCTTTCGTCTTCCATGGCTGCTCTTCTGTTGGCGTACCAATAGATATCGTCGTCTATATCGTGCTCAAGCTCTTCACGGGGTACGTTATAGTGAAGGTCGGATGCGACAGCGATTTTTAATTCTTCATCTGCTGCGGAAACGGTGAAACCGATTGCGAGAGCAGATATAAGAATTGCTGTGCATAAGAGGATTGAAATAACTTTTTTCATACTTTTCTCCTTGCTTTCTGAAATAATAATTAATTATAGCACATTTAAAAATAAAAGTACAGAGAAAAATTGACAATATTATTTTTTCCATTTATAATTAAACAAAACAATACGCAATGCTGTATTATCTGATGAGAGGCGAAATATATGATATTTGCAAATCATGCTCACGTTTTTCCGAAAGAGATAAGACCCGAGGGAACGGTTGAAAAGCTGCTTGAACTGATGGACGAGTGCGGCATTGATATGGCTGTGTGCTATCCGCCGTTTCACGACAGATACAGGGAAGCGGGCTTTACCGATGACCCCAACGAATGGCTTGCAAAAGAAATTGAAGGCAATAAAAGACTTGTTGCTTTCGGCAATATTGATTTTGAAAAAGGTAATCTCAGGCAGCAGGTTTACAGGCTTGCGGCGCTTGGCTTCAAGGGCATAAAAATGCATCCGCCCTATCAGGAATTTGTGATTGACGGACCCGAAGCGTTTGAGGTTTATGAAGCGGCGCAGGAAAAGGGCTTGTTTATCTCGTTCCATTCGGGTATGCACTGGCACAGACTGAGGGATAACCGTGTTATTCTGTTTGACGAGGTTGCCTGGAATTTTCTGAATCTTAAATTCAGTATGGAGCATATCGGCGGCTATCATTTTTACAGAGAAGCGCTTGCCGTTATGTGCAACAATTCAAGAAACGGAAACTGCGTTTATGCAGGCTGGACAAGTGTCGGCTTACATAAGGGTAAGGACAGCGTCTGGGCGCTTACCGATGAAGAACTTGAAAGGGTCATACATCAGACTGGCGAGGACAGAAGCATATTCGGACTTGACTTTCCGTATAATAACGCCGACGTTATAAAAGCTGACATTGCACGCATAAAAAGCCTTGATATCAGCGAAGGATGCAAAGAAAAAATTCTTGGAATCAATCTGATGAATGCATTGAATATGGATTGAAACAAAAAATATTAATCGGGTAAGGGCGCAGCTTTTCCGGAACTTTTCGCTATCAGCTTTTAATTATTCACTAAAAACAAGTGCCTCTGCTTCTTTGGAAGCAGAGGCACTTGTCAATATGGAGGATTTGAGCAGGCAAAGCGTACTTTGCCTGAGACGTATTCTTATTTGCGGTTGATTATTTTTGCGCGGATGCCTCTTGTTGCCTTTGCGGCTTTCTGAGCAGCGTTGACTGCGCTGAAACCGAGCTTGTTTATGATGAGGTCGGCCTCACCCATAAGTTCCATATACTCGTTTGTGAAGCCCATTTTAAACTTGAAAATGCCGTGGAGCGGATTGTCCTCGTCGGGATAGCCGCCTCTGAAATCGTAGCAGGCGCATTTTTCTTCAATTGCCCATTTAATCATTTCCCACTGAACAAGATAGTTGGGCATAACGTTTCTGTATTCGTTGGAGCTTGCGCCGTAAACGTACCATACCTTGTCACCGCAATGAACGTCGAGCGCACCTGCAATGGTTTTACCCTCATATTTTGCAAGGTAAATTCTTGCGTCGTCGCCGAAAGCATCCATAATGCGCTTGAAATATGAGGTGTCACGGGTTGCAAAATTATCTCTTTCGCCCGTCACAAGCATAAGGTCGTGAAATTCTTCGCAGGCTTCTGCACCTTTGATTTCAACCGTAACGCCTTTTCTTGCGGCAAGACGTGTGTTGTAGCGTGTTTTGGGGTGGAAAGAAGCCATAACCTCTTCTTCGGTTTTATCTTTTGTGTTAAGACGGAGAATATATCTTGCCTGAACGGTGTCGAAGCTTGCATTATGGTCTTTGAAAGTGAAGCCGATTTCCTTGAGCAGATTTATATAGTTTTCATTTGATGCAAGGGTGTCGGTGTCGATTTTAAGAGTAACCGCTTTGTTTTTAACGCCGTATTCTTTTGCGGCAAGAAGCAGCTCTTTTACCGTTTCTTTGTCCGTGAGGTCGCAAACGGGTCCTCTGGGTGCATACATCATTTTATAAGGCATCATAGGAATGCTGCGAAGCAAAACTGCGCAAGTGCCTTTGATTTCACCGTCGCCGTCTCTTTTGATGAAGCCTACCCATTCCCATTCCTTTTTTACCTTTCCCCATGCAGACGTCTGCATCATATGTCCCTTGGGGTGGGAGCGCACAAAAGCGTCAAATTCCTGTGCGTTTTCTATTCTTACTATTTCCATATTGTCTCCTTTCAGTTGCCATCCTTCATTTGATTTATCTCTTCGGCTCTTTTCAGCAGAGCCTCTTTTTTGTTTTCCAACGTATCGCCCATAACCTCGTCAAGCAGAGTTTCAAGAATTCTGCCCATCTGCGGTGACGGCGGAATGCCTGCGGCAGCAAGGTCTTTGCCGCTGATTTCAAGGTCGGTTATCCTGAAACAGGCGTTTTCTTTTTCAATTTCATTCAGCACGGCGAGTCCGGTTTTGTTTGCTTCAAGACCCTCGGCAAGAAAAACAGGGTTTTGCGCTCTGATATCCGATTCTCTGATATCGAAAAGGTCTCTGACCGTTTCAATGCCGAGCAAGGCGATGTATTTTTTAAAAGTTTTTTTGCTGATTTTATCGGGTAAAAAGTCGTGATATTCAACCAGATCACAAACAAGATTTCTGAATTTTGTTGAAGTTTTAAGCCGAAGCAAAACGGCTTCTGTAATTGAGCGGCTCTTTTTTGAATGTCTGTAAAAATGGTCAACGCCGTTTTCGTCGGTTGTTTTAACGAGAGGCTTACCGCTGTCGTGCAAAAGCATTGCAAATCGCAGATGCGGTTCAGCTTTAACGGAATCAACAGCCGCAACCGTATGCCCCCACACGTCATATAAGTGCCGTTCGTGATTCTGAATGCATCCTTTCATAGGCTCAAGTTCGGGAAAGATAAAGAAAAATACGTCGCTGAAATCGGTCAGTATTCTTTTGACGTTTTTGCCGCACAGCAGCTTTGAGGTTTCGGCAAATATCCTTTCGGCAGATATGTTTGCAAGCAGGTTTTTGTTGCGGTGAATTGAATCTGCGGTGTCTTTGTCAATATCAAAACCGAGAACGGAAGAAAACCGCAGCGCACGCAGGATTCTTAAAGCATCTTCGCCGAAACGTGTATCGGGATTTCCGACACAGCGTATTACTTTTGCATCAATATCCTGCTGACCGCCGTAGGGGTCAATGATACCTATCAAAGGCGAATAAGCGATTGCATTGACCGTGAAATCACGCCTTGAAAGGTCGTCCTCAATCCTCTGCGTAAAATCAACCCTGTCGGGGTGGCGGTTGTCGGAATATCCCTTTTCAATGCGATAGGTTGTTATTTCTATGCTCAGCGAATCGATTATAACCGTAACGGTGCCGTGCTTTATGCCTGTTTCGATAACTCTGTAATCCGAAAAAACGGCGGCTGTTTCTTCGGGCAGAGCGCTTGTTGCAACGTCCCAATCGTTGATCGCTTTGCCCATAAGAATATCTCTGCAGGCGCCGCCCACAACGTATGCGCTGTGACCGTGAGAATGCAGAATTTCAATAACTCTATTGACTTGAGGAGCAATATTTATTACCATATTAATACACCATAACGGAGGTTTTACAATGAATATACAGATTTTCGGAACGAACAAGTGCTTTGACACCAAAAAGGCTCAGCGCTATTTTAAAGAAAGAGGAATCAAGTTCCAGTTTATCGACCTTTCACAGAAGAATTTCAGCAAGGGCGAATATAACAGCGTCAAAGCGGCTGTGGGTTCAATGGAAGCGCTTATTGATGAAAAGTCAAAGGCTTATGAAAAGCATTTTATCAAATATCTTGCAAGCAAAGAGGCTGTTGAAGAAAAGCTTCTTGAACACGGTGAGCTTTTTAAAACACCTATTGTCAGAAACGGAAAACAGGCTACCGTCGGCTATTGCCCCGAAATCTGGAAGACCTGGGATTAATATGCCTCAAATTTTGAGATTGTTGCAAAACAACGTGCTTTTTCTACAACCAGTTTAAAATAACGTACCCTTATTTCTTTGAATCGGCAGATGCGCTTGTAACCGATAACGGTTTCTTTTGCAATGCGTTTCCACTTGCCGTCAATCTGCGCATAGATTGAGAATTTTTCAATCTGCTGACCTGTTCTGATGTGTTCGCCGAGAACGATTTTGTCTATGTCGTACTCATCGCCAAGGTCAAGAATCAGTTCGGCGCCGTCGGGTTCATCGCCCGAATGCCAATATTCCTCGGGGTCACTGCTGAGAGCCATCTGACCGCAATGATTTTCGTCAAGATGTCTGTTATCTGTGATAATTGAACCCTCGGCGAGGTTTTCGTTAAAGTCAATTTCAAGCTGAGCACCCATAGAGAGCAAAGTTTCAACGTCCTTTTCGTTAATCTTTCCTTCGGGCATCGGAGGAATGTTGAGAAGGAAGCTGGCGTTTGCACCAACGGAGTTATAATAAATTTCCATCAGTTTTGAAAGAGGTTTAACGCTGTAGTCCTCATCCTTGTGATAAAACCAGCCTTTTCTGATTGAAACGTCAACCTCTGCGGGGTACCAGATAAGCTTGCTGCATTTTTTGATAACTTTCCTGCTGCCTAAATCAAGGTCAGTGGGATTTATTTTTTTGGGAGGCTTTGAAACGTTCTGCTGGCTTGCGGCGGCAATCAGTTCGGCATTTGAATGGTAGTAGGGAACAACGCTCCACTCGCTCTTGCGGCATACGCCCGCTTCATTGCCGCACCAGCGTACGTCGGGTCCGCTGATGTTGATTGTTGCGTTGGGCTGAAGCTCACGGATAAGTTTGTAGTAGCTTTCCCAATCGTATTCCTGCTTTTTGCCGTTTGTACCCTCGCCGCAGGCACCGTCAAACCAAACGCAGAAAAGTTCACCGTAGGCGGTAAGCAATTCACGAAGCTGATTTCTGAAAAATTTGTTGTAAGCTTCGCCTGTGCCGTAGGTTTCTTCGTGTCTGTCCCAGGGAGAAAGATAAACGCCGAATTTAAGACCGAATTCGCGGCAGGCTTCGGCACACTCGGCAACAACGTCGCCCTTGCCGTCTTTCCACTTTGAAGAACGAACGCTGTGATTGGTGTAAGCGGAGGGCCACAGGCAGAAGCCGTCGTGGTGTTTCGCTGTGAGAATGAGACCTTTCATACCTGAAAGCTTGCAAAGCTTTGCCCACTGGCGACAGTCAAGATTTTCGGGCATAAAAATCTCGGGGTCTTCGTTGCCGTTGCCCCATTCGGAATTGGTATAGGTGTTGATTCCGTAGTGAATAAAAGCATAAAATTCTGTTTCCTGCCACTTGAGCTGACGTTCGCTGGGAACAATTGAAGCAGCATACTTTATATAATCAGGTGTTTTAGCCATGGTTATCTACCTTTCTGATGTTTTTTAGTAAAGAGTCCCAATAATCAAGGGGAACGCTGTTGCTGACGGCATAATTCAAAAGTCCGACAAGTGACGGAGAGTCAAAAACGTAACGGAACATTTCGGGCGGAAGCATACCTCGGTCAGCGTAAGCAAGGAATCTGAATTTTTCGGCATCGTCGTTTTTTAACCCGAGAATGTTAATCAGCTTGAAAATGGCGTTGTCATCGGGAGGAGAATTGTTTTTGCCTTTTTCGATGTTGCTTATATATTGAGCGGTTTTGCCGAGCTCGGCGGCAAGGTCAAACTGCGATAGCTTGGCGCTTTCACGGGTTTCTTTGAGCATAACGCCGAACGGCGTCGGAGAAAACATCAGGCAGCCTCCTTTCTGACAAATAAATGAATAACAAATAAAGCAAAAAATTATCGGCATCAACCGTATTTATTGCATAAATAAACAAATTTGTTTATTGAACAAATAGATTGTATCACAGTTGGGTTGGGTTGTCAATATTAAAATGTAATAATATTGATATGCAAATAATATGTAAATCGAAGTCTGAATCAAATCTTTGAAGCTGACAATTAAACATAATAAGATAAAGCTTTGCGAAAACAATTGTATTGCTGTTAAATGTGTGTTATACTTAATTTTCAGCGGATTATTTCAGGGTCAAAAAGTTTTTTGAATTTTTTTCAAAAAGTTTGTGACCTTTTGCAATTCTGAAACGTTTTAATGACAGGAGGACATGAAGTGGGCGTTACCGGAGCTAAAAAAGATATCCTTTCGGCTGTTTATGATAAGCATTCCGATATGCTTTTCAGGCTTGCGCTTGCGCAGCTCGGCAATTCCGAAGATGCCATGGATGCCGTGCACGATGTTTTCCTGAAGTTTTTTGACGTTCAGCCTGATTTCAGAGACGGTGAGCATGAGCGTGCGTGGTTTATCCGTTCAACGGTCAACCGTTGCCACGATATTCAGCGCCATAAGAAAATCCGCTCTCATCCTTCGCTTGACGAAATTGGCGACGTTGCGGCTCACGGCGATGAGCGAGAAGCAACACGGCAGTTATACAGAGCGCTTTCGGCTTTGCCTGAAAAATACAGTTCAGTTATAACACTTCATTATCTTGAAGGGTTTTCGGTTGAAGAAATTGCGACTATGCTCAGAATAACGCAGTCGGGCGTTAAAATGCGACTTTCAAGAGGGCGTGAAGCCCTCAGAAGATATATCGAAACGGAGGAAGAATGATGTTCAGCGATAAGCAAAAAGAAGCGTATTCGGCTGTTAAGTCACCCGAAGAACTTCGTGAACGTGTTCTTGCTTCTGCAGAAGAAAGCCAAAACGACAACACGGTTCTTTTTAAAACTCAGTTTTCGCGTATAGCTGCGGCTGCAGCGTGCATTGTGCTTGTGGCTGTTGCTGCTTTCTATGCCTTCAACGGTAATCGAATTGAGGTAAGCGTTAACGGCACGGCAGTCGGCGAAAATGCAAGTGTTGCAGTTGCTCAAACGCAGGGCGGTATTGCTCTTGCAAGGCACGCAAGCGAAGCAGATATTAACCTTAAGCTTGACCTTGACAGCGACGCTCTGATAACCGTTGACAGCGGAAGCTTTGACGTTGTCGGCAAAGAAAGCAATCTTACCGAATATTCTGCAGAAGAAAGCATTGAAATTGTCTGGAGAAGCAACGGTATGCAAAAAAGCGAAATGACCGTTGATTACGGCAGAAAAACCTGCGTGCTTGTGCTTGAGCACAACGGTGAATGGATTGTAACAAGAAAGTAAATAATGCGGCATGACCGCAGATAATAAAGGAGAAAAAACCATGAAAAAACTGTTTGCACTTATTCTTTCGGCAGCTATGCTTCTTTCTTTCGCAGCTTGCGGCGGCAAAGAAGAAACCGAAACAACCAAAAAAGAAATCCCCACATACGAAATTTCTGAAACAGAAAAAGAAACCGATGCTCTTGTTGACGACGATATGAATCAGCCTGCAGCTCCCGGCGAAGGTCCTGCAGTTGACGCTCCTGTTGTTGATACTCCCGCTGTTGATGCACCTTCAGCAAACGGCGACAGCGCAGCTCAGACTCTTCTTACTGTTTTCTACAATGAAATCGGCGCAAATCCCTCAGCAACAGCTGAAGACCTTGCAAACAAGGTTATTGCACACGAGTCAATTCAGTTTATGCCTATGGTAATGGCTGTTGAAGAAGGCTATCTTGCAGGCTTCAACAATGAAATCAAGGGCTTTGAATCAGCAGCAACATTTGCACCCGGCATCGGCACAATTCCTTTTGTAGGTTATATTTTCAAGCTTGCTGACGGCGCAGACGTTGATGCTTTCAAGGCAACACTTGAAGCAGAAGCTAACCTCAGATGGAATATCTGCACAGAAGCTGAAGAAATGGTTTGCGAAAACGTTGGCAACACAGTATTCTTCCTTATGTGCCCCGTAAGCCTTGAAGGTTAATTTATTACCGGATAACAAATAATATAACGGACGCAGACGGTCTGCTGCGTCCGTTTGTTTATGAAAAAACGCCGTACAGGCGTCGGTTTCAATAAACAACACCGTAAAAATACTTTTCAGAAAGGTTGAATTAAATGCTGTTTTCAAGCATACCGTTTCTGTTTTACTTTTTGCCTTGCGTTCTTGTGCTGTATTTTATTGCGCCCAAACCGCTTAAAAACTCTGTTCTGCTGATAACAAGCCTTGTTTTTTATGCGTGGGATAAACCCAAGTTTGCAATCATTATGATTGTATCTATCGTGCTGGGCTATATTTTCGGTCTGCTGATTGGAAAATTCAGAGGCACGGTTATGAGCAAGGTTTTTCTTGCTCTTTCGGTAGGCTCAAGCCTTATAACGCTCGGCATATTTAAATATACGGATTTCTTTATTTCGTCTTTCAACTCGGTTTCGGGTCTTGCGGTGCCGCTTACGGGTATTGCTCTGCCCATCGGTATCAGCTTCTACACTTTTCAGATTTTAAGCTATACCGTTGACGTTTACAGGGGAGACGTTGCGGCGCAGAGAAATCCGATTTCTCTTGCGGCATACGTTTCAATGTTTCCTCAGCTGATCGCAGGACCGATTGTGCGTTATTCCGATATCGAAAAGCAACTTGTCAGCCGTTCTCATAATTTTGACCTTGCGGCACAGGGCATCAGACGCTTTGTTCTCGGTCTGGGTAAGAAGATTCTTATTGCAAACTCTCTTGGCGAACTTTGCGATACTTTCAGAGCTTCGGACGATAAATCCGTTCTTTTCTACTGGCTTTATGCAATCGCTTTTACCCTGCATATCTATTTCGATTTCTCGGGTTACAGCGATATGGCAATCGGTATGGGCAAGATATTCGGCTTTGAATTTCTTGAAAACTTTGATTATCCCTATATTTCGGGCAGCGTTACCGAATTCTGGCGCAGATGGCATATGTCGCTCGGCACCTGGTTCAGAGATTACGTTTATATTCCGCTCGGCGGCAACCGTGTTTCAAAAATCAAGTGGTTCAGAAACATATTTGTTGTATGGTTCCTGACAGGCTTCTGGCACGGTGCGGCGTGGAATTTCATAGTCTGGGGACTTTATTTTGCAATTCTTCTTGTGCTTGAAAAACTCTGGCTCAAGAAATACCTTGACAAGTCAAAGGTTCTGCGCCACGTATACGTAATGCTCCTCGTCATTATCAGCTTTGTTATCTTCAATGCAACCGATATGGGCGAAGCGGCACGCTATATTGCGGCGATGTTCGGATTCGGAAACGTTCCTGCTTTTTCTGCGGAGTGGCTCTATTATCTGCGCAGCTATGCGGTTGTTATTGCTGCGGGAATCATCGGCGCAACGCCACTCCCCAAAATGCTTGCAGGCAAAATTTGCGCAAAGTATGAAAAGGTTACAAACGTTATCGAGCCTGTTGTTCTTGTCGGTCTGATGATTGTAATGACCGCCTATCTGGTTGACGGTTCGTTCAATCCGTTCCTGTATTTCAGATTTTAAGGAGGTGCCGTGATGAGTACAAAAGTTAAAAATATTGTTCTTTCGGTTCTTATGGCGGCGCTGTTTCTCGGCTTTTTCGGCTGGAATATTGCAAAAAGCGAAACGGCTTATTCAGACAGCGAAAGAAGACCGCTTGCAACATTCCCCGAACTGACTCTCGGCAGGGTTCTTTCGGGCGAATTTATGAAAGATTTTGAACCTTTCACGCTTGACCAGTTTCCGCTGCGTGACACGTTCAGAAGTGTAAAAGCTTTTTTCTCAAATTATGTTTTTATGAATATGGATAACAATGACGTTATTCTTTCAGAAGGTCATATCTCAAAGCTTGAATATCCCCTTAAAGAAGATATGATGGACCACGCAGCCGACAGGTTCAACTATATTTATGACAGCTTCATAAAAGATAAAAACGCAAAGGTTTATCTTTCCGTCGTTCCCGATAAAAACCTCAGCCTTGCAGAAAGCGGCGGTTATCTGACTATAGATTACGATAAGCTTGCCTCGGGTATGCGTGACAGAATGGACTATGCAAACTATATTGACGTTTACCCCTTGCTTTCGGCAGATGATTATTATTTCACCGACAGCCACTGGAGACAGGAAAACATTGTTGACGTTGCGGCTTATCTTGCTTCAAATATGGGCGCTCAATTCAGCGATGATTTTACCGTTTCGGAACTTGACAATCCGTTTTACGGCACCTATTACGGTCAGGCGGCGTTGCCGTTTATTAAACCCGACACCATAAAATATCTCACGAACGATGCAATCAAAAACTGCACGGTCAAGGGTGTTGATATGAACACGGGAAAATATATTTATATGCCTGTCTACGATATGGAAAAGGCAAACGGCAAAGACCCTTATGAAATGTTTCTTTCGGGCAGCCAGCCTTTTATTGTAATCACAAATCCGCTTAATGACAGCGGAAAGGAGCTTGTGATTTTCAGAGACTCTTACGGCAGCAGTCTTACACCGCTTCTGATTCAGAGCTATTCAAAAATCACGGTTGTGGATATCCGCTATATGTATCCTCAGATTCTTCAGAATATGGTCAATTTCAAAGATGCAGACGTGCTGTTCATTTACAGCTCGCTTCTGCTCAACAACAGCATAGGCTTAAAATAAACAAAAAGGGGTTGCGTCAACCGATGCAATCCCTTTTTTATCATATCAGACCTTGTACCGCACATATATTCATAGAGAAAAAACGTTGGCGGAGGGTCTTATGAACACAGGCAGAAACAATTTTTTGCACACAGGTGCAGTTGGAAACACTTTTTTAAAATCGGGAAACCGCAGGGCAAGAAAGAACAAAGCAAGAAAATTCGGGTTTGTTCATCTTGTTGCCGTTCAGTGCATTCTTTGCACCTTTGTCGCATCGGCGGTTTTTATTGATTCAAAAGTCGGCAAGAGCGATTCAACCGAAAAACAGGGCGCTTTTGGCGGCGTCGCAAGCTCGCAGGCAGCAGAGCCTTCGGCAAAGAACAAAGCGGTTTATTCCGCATCCGATTTTGAGGTTGTAACCGCAAAAATAACGGTGGATTCAGCAAAAACGGCAAGCGCAACTCTTGATGATGCTGTTGCCGTGGGCAAAATAATCGGCGGCGGTGAGGATATCGGCTCCGAACAGGCAATCAAAGGCACGAGCTTTGCGTCATATACGGTCAGCGCACCTGTGACCGTTCCCGTCGAGGGCAGGCTCACGTCACCTTTCGGCTACAGAACAAATCCCGTTTCGGGCAAATACGGTTTTCACACGGGCATTGACCTTGCGGCTCCCGAGGGCACGCCCGTTGCGGCGGCATACGGTGGCAGAGTTACCGATTCGGGCGAAAGCGACGTGTGGGGTAAATATGTGCTTGTTGAGCATTCTGACGGCTTTGAAACTTATTACTGCCATCTGAGTGAGATTTATGCACCCGAAGAAACCGTACTCAGAAAGGGCGAAACTCTCGGCCTTGTAGGCTCAACGGGTTGGTCAACGGGACCGCATCTTCACTTTGAGGTAAGGATTGACGGCATAAGGGTTGACCCCGAGCCGCTCATTTATCCCGATGAAAATTAAAAGAGGCGAAACAGATGTGAAAATCAGCCTCTCTTTTGCTGCAACAATAACCTGTATGCTTATTCTTGATGACAGCGGAGTTTGCTCGGTTGCGTTGTTTTGTTGTTTTATTCACGAAGCGGCGCATATTCTTTGTCTGCTTGCCTGCGGAGAAAAGCCCGCACTTGTGGAACTTTCTTTTTACGGCATAAAGCTTGAGCGTTTTCCCGTTTGTTCACGAAACCGTGATATACTTATTTATGCGGCAGGACCTGCAGCTAATCTGCTGTTATATGCCGTTTTTTCAATAAATTCCGCAGACAACGTACATATGCACAATGCCGCCGATATCAGCCTTGTTACGGGTCTTTTCAATCTGCTTCCCTGCAGACCGCTTGACGGCGGAAATATTCTGTTTGAGTGTCTGCGCAGGCTGATGCCCGAAGAAAAAGCCGAAAAAATATGCTTTGGTGCAGTATGGGCGGTGCTTGTGCCGCTGGCTCTTTTCGGCTTTGCGGCGGCTCTTGAATTCGGCAATATAACGCTCGGCACGGCGGCGGTTTATCTTGCAGCGGTCAGCTTTTTCGATAAAAGAGAAAAAGGAACGGTAAAACTGTAGATTTTTTTGAATTATTGTGATATCATTAATGAAATGTGAGAATATTCGGTCATAGGCGGAGCCTGTCCGAAACTGTTCACTATTCACTTTTATCTTTTCACTAAAACAGATATGTTATTTGAACAGGAGATAGTTTATGTATCCCAGAAAGATAGAAAAGTTTTTGACAAAGGTTCAGAAACCCGGCAGATATACGGGCGGCGAACTCAACAGCATTGTCAAGGATAAATCAAAAATCGACATCCGCTATGCCTTCTGCTTCCCAGATACCTACGAAATCGGTATGTCGCACCTCGGCATGAAAATTCTTTATTCCCTTGTCAATGCAAGAGAGGATGCCTGGTGCGAAAGAGTTTTTGCGCCGTGGGTTGATATGGAGCAGGTGATGAGAGAAAACAATATTCCTCTCTATGCGCTTGAAAGCGGCGACGCTCTGACCGAGTTTGATATTCTCGGCTTTACAATGCAGTATGAACTGAGCAACACCAACGTGCTCAATATGCTTGACCTTGCAGGCATTCCCGTAAAAAGCTGCGACAGAAAAGAGCTTACACCCATCGTTATCGCCGGCGGCACCTGCGTTTGCAACAGCGAACCGATGGCGGAATTCTTTGATATAACTCTTCCCGGCGACGGCGAAGAGGTCACAAACGAGCTTATCGACCTTCTTAAAGAATATAAGGCAAAGGGAGCTTCAAAGCAGGAGTTCCTTGTTGCCGCCGCACAGATAAAGGGTGTTTACGTTCCGTCGCTTTATGACGTTGAATACAACGATGACTGCACCGTTAAATCGGTAACGCCAACCTGCGGTGCACCCGAAAAGGTTGAAAAACGCAACGTTGCCGACCTTGATTCAATGTTTGCCCCCGAGAGCTTCGTTGTGCCTTTCCTTGAGGTGGTGCACGACAGAACAACGGTTGAAATTTTCAGAGGCTGTATCAGAGGCTGCCGTTTCTGTCAGGCAGGCTTCCTTAACCGCCCCATAAGAGAAAAATCTCCCGAAACGGTTGAGGCGCAGTGCCGCGCAATCTGCAAAAACACGGGCTATGACGAAATTTCGCTTTGTTCACTGAGCACGAGCGACTACAAGGGTCTTGAAAAGCTTATCAGAAATATGCTTCCGTGGACTGTTGAAGAAAAAATCAACATTGCTCTGCCCTCGTTGCGTGCCGATAACTTCCCCAAAGAGCTTATGGAGCAGCTCAACGCCGTTCGCAGAAGCGGTCTTACCTTTGCTCCCGAAGCAGGCACACAGCGTCTGCGTGACGTTATAAATAAGAACATAACCGAAGAAGAAGTGCTTTCAACTGCAAGACAGGCATTTTCGGGCGGTTGGACGGCGGTCAAGCTTTATTTTATGATTGGTCTGCCCACCGAAACGGAAGAAGATATTCAGGGTATAGCCGACCTTGCGCAGGCTGTTGTTGATGAATATTATAAAAACGAAAACAAACCCAAGGGCAAAAGCGTTGCGGTCAGCATAAGCGTTGCGTCGCTTGTTCCGAAGCCGTTCACGCCTTTCCAGTGGGAGCCGCAGGATAAACCCGAGGTGCTTATTGACAAGCAGAATTACCTCATTTCCTGCGTCAAAACAAGAAAAGTCAACGTTTCAAGGCACGTTCCGTGGACAAGCTTCCTTGAGGGCGTATTCTCAAGAGGCGACCGCCGCCTTGGTAAGGTTATTGAAACTGCGTGGCGCAAGGGCTGCCGCTTTGACGGTTGGGAAGAACATCTTGACCGTGAAAAATGGATGCAGAGCTTTGAAGAATGCGGCATCGACCCGTTTTTCTATACCGCACGCAGAAGAGAATATGACGAAGTTCTGCCCTGGGACCATATGGATTACGGCGTAACAAAAAGCTTTCTCATTAAAGAAAATCAGAAGGCTCATAAGGGCGAAACCACTGCTTGCTGCCGAGAAAAGTGCGCAGGCTGCGGTGCCGCAAAACTGAACGGAGGTGTATGCGATGAAATCCGTTAGACTCTGGTTTAAAAAGAGCGGACTTGCAATTTATATCTCACATCTTGATATGAACCGCTGTATGACACGAGCTGTCAGAAGAGCTGAAATTCCGCTGTGGTACACAGAAGGCTTTAATCCGCATCCCTATATGACCTTCCTTATGCCGCTGCCTCTGGGTCAGACAGGCGAAAGAGAACCTCTTGATATCAGAATTGAAGAGGATATGCCTTTTGAGGAAATCAAAAGCAGACTTAATTCGGTTATGCCCGAAGGCATTGAAATCGTTGACGTTTGCGAACCTGTAAATAAGCCGAATGAAATTGCGGCGGCAGAATATAATATAGAGGTTGGTTTTCTTTCTGACGGCGAGGCGGAAGGCTTTGCGGCAGGAGCGGCGGCTGTTATTGACGGCGGCGTGCTTAATGCAGAAAAACGCAGCAAGAGAGGAATCAAAACCGTTAACCTTTGCGAAATGGTTCGCTCCTTTGAATGTGTTTCCGTCGGAACAAGCGTTAAAATCAAAACCGTTCTTGCGGCGGGCAACAGCGTTAACCTTAATGCGGAGCTTCTTATGAACGCTCTTTTTGCCGAGTTTGCGGCAGAACCCGAGAGTTTTTCCGTCATTAGAACCAAACTGCTTCGTGAAGATTCAAGCGTTTTTGCATAAAACATAAAATATTATAAAAAGCAAAAAAACACTTGCATTATTCCAAAAGCTGTGTTACTATATTATTCGCATTTGTGCCGTCATTAGCGGCTTCGGCTCACAAAGACGGGGTTTAATGCTTAATAACATTAAAGCGGATGGTCCTCTTGCCGTGTATTCGGTTACGAACGTCTGAAAAAATCGGAGGAAATTAACAATGGATGCACTCAAATTGATCGCACAGGATTCTCTGAAATCCGAAGTACCTGCCATCGAAATCGGTGATACCGTTAAGGTTCACGTAAAGATCCGCGAAGGCGAAAAAGAAAGAATTCAGGTTTTTGAAGGCACAGTTATCGCCCGCAGAGGTTCAGGCGTTTCCGAAACCTTCACAGTTCGCCGTCTGAGCTACGGTGTTGGTGTTGAGAGAGTATTCCCTCTCCATTCCCCCAACGTTGCAAAGGTTGAACTTGTAAGACACGGTCGCGTTCGCAGAAGCAAGCTCTACTACCTCAGAGACAGAGTTGGTAAGGCTGCAAAGGTTAAGGAACAGATCAGATAATGAGCATGAGGGTGTAACAATTTTTGTTGTTACACCTTATTGTTATTTTTAGCGGTGTTTCCGCAGGTTAAAAAACAGCTCAAAATGCAATAATATTCATATATCAATCAACCGAAAAGGAGGCAGGCTTTTGAGAAAAATTGAAGAGTTCCGCATAGAGTTTGCCTCAAAACAGAACGAAATTGCACCCGCAGGCAAGTTTGCCAAAGCTGTGTACGATGTTACGGATTCCTTTAAAGGTGCGGTGATTGCGGCGTTTATTATTTTTTCTCTGGCTTTCAGGGTGGTCGGCGTTGAGGGCGATTCAATGAACCCAACCCTGCATTCGGGAGACTGGCTTGCTGTCGGCAGCGTGTCAATCAGCGGATTCAAGGCAGGCGACATTGTTGTTGTTACTCAGCCGTGGGAACGCAACGTTCCTATAATCAAAAGAGTAATTGCCGTTGGCGGCGACACGGTTGATATCAATTTCATTACCCATCAGGTTATTGTTAACGGCAAGGTGCTTGACGAACCTTATATCGCTCAGCCGACGTCGCTTAAATATGACGTTGAGTTTCCGCTTGTTGTTGAAGAAGGCAAGCTGTTTGTAATGGGTGATAACCGCAACAATTCGGTTGACAGCCGTTCAAGCGCAATAGGTCTTGTTGACGAGCGATACGTTCTCGGCAAGGCGGTTATGAGAATTCTTCCTGCAGGCGACAGGAATATATACGATTGATAAGGAGAGAAGGATATGAGCAACAAAAAAGAAAAAACAACGTTCACTTCTATGGCATTTGACATTGTTTCAATTATGGCAACGGCTGTTGTTGCCGTGGGTCTTTGCTTTGTCTGCCTGTTCAGAACAATTCAGGTCAGCGGCAGTTCAATGTTCCCCACGCTTTACGACGGCGAGCAGATAATCCTTCAATCGGTTTACACAAAGCCTCAGAACGGTGACGTTGTTGTTACCGCTCAACCCAATGCGTCACCCTTTATTGAAGACGTTCTTGTAAAAAGAATTATCGCAACAGAGGGTCAGACGGTTAAACTTGAAAGAAACGACGACGGATACACTTTTTCCGTTTACGTTGATGACGTAAAGCTTGACGAGCCTTACATAAACGAACCTGTTGAAAGAACCCTTGACTATTGGAAACCCGTTACCGTACCCGAAGGCTACGTTTACGTAATGGGTGACAACCGTAACGATTCTTCGGACAGCCGTGACGATGATATCGGTATGATCAGGGAAGAATATATTATGGGCAAGGTTGTTTACAGCATTTCTTCAAATAAGGCAGTAAAATAACGAGGATATCCGATGAATGATAATATGACGGTTCAGTGGTTTCCCGGCCATATGGCAAAAACCAGAAGACTTATCAAAGAAAATCTGACGGCGGTTGATGCTGTTTGCGAGCTTGTTGATGCGAGAATACCCGAGAGCAGCCGTAACCCCGAGCTTGACGAAATAATCGGTTCAAAGCCGAGAATAGTTCTGCTCAACAAGTGCGACCTTGCAGACGAAAATGCAACCGCACGCAAAATTAAAGAGCTTTCCGCAAAAGGAATAACCGCTTTGCCTGTCGATTGCAGAAGCGGTAAGGGTCTTGATAAATTTCAGCCTGCGGTCAGAGAAGTTCTTAAAGACAAAATTCAGGCGAACATCGACAGAGGAATGGCAGGCAAGCATCTGCGCATAATGGTTGTGGGCATTCCCAACACAGGCAAATCGTCTTTCATCAACCGTATGGCAGGCAAAAACCGTGCCGAGGTTGCGGACAAGCCCGGTGTCACACGCAGCAACCGCTGGTTCTTTATCGGTTCGGGCATAGAGCTGCTTGATACTCCCGGTGTGCTCTGGCCCAAGTTTGAGGACCCCGAGGTAGGCTTCAAGCTTGCTTTCATCGGCTCCGTTAAAGACCAGATACTTGATATTCAGGAAATTGCGGTGCGGTTGCTCGTTGTTCTTCAAAAAAACTATGCAGACAGATTAAGAGAAAGATATAAAATCGAGGACTTTGAGGAGCTTGAGCCTTATGAGCTTCTTGAGCTTATAGCCCAAAAAAGAGGTATGCTGCTGCGTAAGGGCGAATATGACACCGAAAGAGCGGCGGTTATGCTTCTTGATGAATACAGAAGCGGCAAGCTTGGCAGAATAACCCTCGACTGATTGTGGAGCTGATATAATGAGAAAGATACTTTCAGTTTTTCTGGCGATTATTTTGTTCTTTGATGTTGTTGCAATTGCAGCGCTTTTCTTTGTTGACAAAAGCAATCCCACAAACGAAAACGCAATTATCCGCCACCCCGAAGGAACCGAAAACGGTAGTCCGGATGAAGGAGGCAATTCGGAACAGAATAACGTAGACGTTGAAGTTTTTACCAAAGTAAGCGTTACTGCTGTGGGAGATAACCTTATCCACAACGTTATTTATGAACAGGCGGCGGCAAGAGCAGGCGGCGACGGCTATGACTTTGAAGATGCATACCGCAACATCAGCGGCAAAATATCTTCAAAAGACATAGCAATTCTTAACCAGGAAACAATTATTTCAACGGCGCATAATGTTTCAAGCTATCCGCAGTTCAATTCGCCCACGGAGCTTGGCGATGAAATGCTGGATATCGGCTTTGACGTTTTCAATATCGCAACCAACCACTCAATTGACTGTGGCGAAAAAGGTCTTATTTCGGCAATTGAATTCTGGAAGTCAAAAGAAGCCGTGACCACGGGCGCATATCTTAACGAGGCGGACTATCAGACGATACCCGTTACAGAGGTAAAGGGTATGAAGATTGCTTATGTGGGCTTTACCGAGCAGACAAACGGTCTCAAATTGCCTTCGGATACCGACGTTATTCTTATGACCTCTGCCGATGAGGAACGCCTCAGACAAAGAGTTATGGATGCCGATGCAATAGCAGACGTTGTTGTTGTCAACGCTCACTGGGGTGTGGAATATACGCACGAACCAAACGATACACAGCGTGACCTTGCAAAAAAACTCGGCGATTGGGGCGCTGACGTTATAATCGGCACTCATCCCCACGTTATTCAGCCTGTAGAGTTCATCACAAATTCAGACGGAAGCCGTACTCTTGTTGCATATTCACTCGGCAACTTCATTTCAGCGCAGAACAGAGGACCCCGAATGCTCGGCGGTATGCTGAATTTTGAGTTTGTCAGAAACAACAAGACGGGTGAAATAACAATCGAAAACGTGAAATTTGAGGGCGTTGTTACTCACTACGGCAGCGGATATACCAACATCAGGGTTTATCCTCTTGAAGATTACACGGAAGAACTTGCTTCGCGGCACGGCGTTCTTTCAAACACCTCGTCTTTCAGCCGTGAATACCTTGACGATATTCTGACGGACGTTATTGACGAAGACTTTTTGGTATAAAATCAAAGAGGGCTGTGTCGGTTGAGCGATACAGCCCTTGTTAAATAAAGGGGAATTAACTATGGATTTTACATATGAGCTTAACGCCAAAGCGAGAGGCTATGCGGCGGTTTGCGGCGTTGACGAGGCGGGCAGAGGTCCTCTTGCAGGTCCCGTTTATGCGGCGGCTGTCATACTGCCCGAAAACTGCGAGATTGAAGGTCTTAACGATTCCAAAAAAATCAGCGAAAAGAAAAGAGAAAAGCTTTTTGACGTGATAAAAGAAAAGGCAATAAGCTATTCGATAGCAAGCGTTGACGAAAAGACGATTGACGAAATAAACATTCTGCAGGCAACTTATCTTGCAATGAAAAAGGCGGTTGAAGGTCTTGATGTGCCTGCCGATTATGCTCTGATAGACGGCAACAGAATGCCGCCTCTTGCCATTGACGGCGAAACCATAATCAAGGGTGACGCAAACAGCCCGTCAATTGCTGCCGCCTCCATTCTTGCAAAGGTCAGCAGGGACCGGTTTATGCTTGAGCTTGACGAAAAGATGCCGCAGTATCAGTTCGCAAAGCACAAGGGATACGGCACGAAGCTTCACTATGAAATGCTCACGGAGCACGGCATATCGGAGCATCACCGTATGAGCTTCCTCGGCAGCTTTCTGGGTACAAAGTGATGATTAAAAACAAAACAGGCGTATGGGGCGAGGTTTATGCCGCCCGATATCTGCGTGATAACGGCTATATGCTTCTGACTGCAAACTACGTGTGCCGCTTTGGCGAACTTGATATCGTTGCTCAAAAAGACGGCGTGGTCTGTGTTGTTGAGGTTAAAACAAGAAACAGGAATACGCCCGTCAGCCCTATGGAAGCGGTTGACAGAGGCAAGCAAGGCAGAATTGAAGCTGCCACAAAGCACTTTATGTCAGTGCTGAAAATTAAAAGTGAAATACGTTTTGATGTGTGCGAGGTTTTGCTCGATGACAGTGATAATCTTTACAGCATAAACTATATCAAAAACGCTTTTCAGGAGGGCAAATGAGACTTTTTGACCTGCATTGTGATACGGCGGGGGAGTGCTTCAATCGCAGAAAACCGCTTTTGAGTAATGACCTGCATATCGACTTGTGTAAAGGCGAATCACTTGACAAGTGGTCGCAGATTTTTGCAATTTGGATTCCCGATGACTTGAGGGGAGCGGAAGCGCTTGAATATTTCAGAAAAGTTTATGAAAACTTTGAGAAAGAAATAAAGCTTAATTCGGATAAAATTCAATTATATCAAGGCGTTTCGGGATTTGAGTATGATAAAAACTCAACAAAATGCAACGCTGTGATATCGTGTGAAGGAGCTTCACCGTTTGCTTTTGAAGGCGGAATTGAGCTTGCAAAAAGATATGGTGTAAAGGTTATCACCTTGACGTGGAATGCCGAAAATGAACTCGGCTTCGGTTGTCAGTCGGGTTGCGATAACGGTCTAAAACCGCTCGGAAAACGAATGCTTCGTGATATGGCGGCAAACAATATTGTTGCTGACGTATCGCATCTTAACAGAAAAGGCTTTTATGACGCAATTGACAGCGAAGCTACTGTTATTGCGAGCCATTCCAACAGCGCTT
The DNA here is from genome assembly GCA_017938985.1 of Clostridia bacterium. GTDB lineage: Bacteria > Bacillota > Clostridia > Oscillospirales > Acutalibacteraceae > CAG-177. The sequence continues at coordinate 14,755 of JAGBAK010000002.1, read as the reverse complement.
CGGTGCTGCTGAAAACCCGTGCCGACAGTGAGGATAAATTTTTTGCCTGCCGAAGATGCCTTGATGATGAGCAAATAAGGTTGCTCGCCCAAAGAGGCGGATTGATAGGAATCAATTTCTGCAAAAGTTTTCTCGGCGATGAGGGCGATGACGGCTTTGAAGCTGCTTACCGTCATATCAGCCATATGCTTGAGTTGGGTGCGGAAAATTCGCTTGCCATCGGCTCCGATTATGACGGCTGCGAAATCAATGACGAGCTTTGCGGTGTTGATAAAATTCCAAGGTTTGAAGCTTTTCTTCGCTCAAAGGGTTTTGATGCGTCATTGACGGATAAAATTTTTTATGAAAATGCCAACAATTTCTTTAAAAGTATTTTACAAATATAAAATATTGTGATATAATATTTAGAGTTTTTTCGGAAGGATGATATTATGAATTATGTAAGCACAAGAAACACAGACGTCAAAGTATCGGCTTCACAGGCAATCACCAAGGGCATTTCGTCCGAGGGCGGACTTTTTGTGCCTGAAAATCTGCCTGCTGTTTCAGTTGCGGAAATTGAAAAACTTGCTTCACTTGATTATATCGGCAGAGCAAAGTCAATACTTTCTCTGTTTTTGACCGATTTTACAGAAGCTGAGCTTGATTCATGTGTCAAGGGCGCATACGAAACAGGCTTTTCAAGCGAAAAGGTTGCTCCTCTTGTCAAGCTTGAGGACGGCACATACATTCTTGAACTTTTCAAGGGTCCCACTTGTGCATTCAAGGATATGGCTCTTCAGATTCTGCCAAGACTTCTCACGGTTGCAAGCGGCAAAGCTGCAAAAGGCACTGAAATCGTTATCCTTGTTGCAACTTCGGGCGATACAGGCAAGGCTGCACTTGAAGGCTTCAAGGATGTTGAAAACACAAGAATCCTTGTTTTCTATCCCAGCGACGGCGTAAGCCCTATGCAGAAGCTTCAGATGTGCACTCAGGAAGGTGCCAACGTTTCCGTTTGTGCAATCGAAGGCAACTTTGACGATGCACAGAGCGGTGTTAAAAAGATTTTCACCGATAAGGCTATTGCAGAGAAGCTTGCCGCAAACGGTATGGCTTTCTCATCGGCAAACTCAATCAACTGGGGCAGACTTGTTCCTCAGATTGTTTATTATTTCTCAGCTTACTGCGACCTTGTTGCAGGCGGTGATATCAAAGCAGGCGATGCAATCAACGTTTGCGTACCCACGGGTAACTTTGGTAACATTCTTGCCGCTTACTATGCAAAAGAAATGGGTCTGCCCGTAAAGAAGCTCATCTGCGCTTCAAACAGCAACTCTGTTCTCACGGAGTTCCTCACAACGGGTGTTTACGATAAGAACCGTGAGTTCTTCACCACAATATCTCCTTCAATGGATATTCTTATTTCAAGCAACCTTGAAAGACTTCTTTATTCAATGAGCGGCAGCGAAAACGTTCGCAGTTGGATGAAGGCGCTTGCCGAAACAGGCAAGTATGAGGTTGACGCCGCAACTCTTGAGGCAATCAAAGCTGATTTTGCCGCAGGCTGCTGCAACGACGATGAAACAAAGGCAACAATTGCCGGGGTTTTCAAGTCAAAGGATTACCTTTGCGACACTCACACTGCAGTTGCAGTTAAGGTTTATAACGACTACAAGGCTTCAACAGGCGATGCAACCCCCGTTGTTATCGCTTCAACAGCAAGTCCGTTCAAATTCAGCGCAGCAGTGCTTGAAGCTGTTGACGGCAAAAACGACCTTGACGAATTTGAAATGGTTGAAAAGCTTGCCGCAGTAACAAAGAAAAGCTGCCCCGAGCAGCTTGCAAATCTCCGCGATAAGGCGGTCAGATTCGACGGTTGCTGCTCAAAGGACAGCATGGAGCAGGTTGTTTTTGATATGCTTGGCGTTTAATCTGCGCAGCCGTAGCTTTTGCCCACAGCGTTATCGTTAAGCTTAAAGGTTGAACACTGTGTTTCACCGCATCTGCAGGCGGTGGAGTTGCCTACCTCAATTGTGCCTGCTGTGCAGGAGGTTGCACCCTTGTGGTAAACACAGTTCTTTGCAAAACAAGTGATTTCGTTGATTTCTTTAGGCATTATTATTGCTCCTTTCGGTTTTAATCGGACAGAATCCGTAATCATATTATTTGCACTGATTTCAAAATTATTTTTGGAAAGGATTTGGCTATGGCTCTTTTTGCGATAGGAGATACTCATCTGTCAATCTCCACCGGAAAATCAATGAATATTTTCGGCGGCTGGAGCGACTATGAGAAACGCCTTGAAAGCAACTGGAATCGCCTTGTCCGTCCCGAAGATACCGTTGTTATTGCAGGCGATATTTCTTGGTGTATGAATCTTGAAGAAGGACTTGCGGATTTCCGTTTTCTTGATTCTTTGCCCGGCAGAAAAATAATTCTCAAAGGCAACCACGATTATTGGTGGGCAACCAAGAAAAAATCTGACGAATTTTTTGAAAAAAATTCCTTGAATTCGCTTAATATTCTGCACAACAATGCCTATGAGTCAGACGGCGTTGCAATATGCGGTACAAGAGGCTGGTTTTTTGATGCCGAAAGCGATGCAGACAAAAAAGTTGTGCTTCGTGAAGCGGGCAGACTGAAGATGTCTATTGATGCGGCAAGGGCAACGGGGCTTGAGCCTGTTGTGTTTCTGCATTATCCGCCGCTCAGCCGTGACCGCAAGTGTGATGAAATTTATAACGTGCTTGTTGAAGAAAACATAAAGCGCTGTTATTACGGTCATCTGCACTCATATTCTCACGCAACCGCTTTCAACGGAGAGTGCGACGGCATACGTTTTCAGCTCATTTCAAGCGATTTTCTGGGCTTTTGTCCGACTTTGGTAACAAAAATTTAAGCATTTTCACCAAAAGTTGAGGAAAATATTTGAAAAAATTAACTAAACATAAGAAAATATAAATATATATAGAAATTCCAAAAATTATTTGTTATAATTTAGGGGTTAGAAAAGTCAAACGGAGGAATTCAAAATGAGTTTAGTATCAGCAAACAAAACAGAAACAAACACTTATGCGGTTGAAATTGCTGTTTCAGCAGAGGATTTCAGAGCTGCTATCCAGCAGGCTTATATGAAGCAGAGAAAGTCAATCGTTATTCCCGGCTTCCGTAAGGGCAAGGCTCCCCTTATGATGATTGAGAAGCTTTACGGTCAGGAAGTTTTCTTTGAAGACGCTCTTGAAATCGTATTCCCCACAGCTGTTCAGGCAGCTTATGATGAGGCAGGCATCACTCCCGTTGACCAGCCCCGTGATGTTGACGTTAAGACAATGAGCAAAGAAGAAGGCGTTGTTCTTGCTTTCAACGTAACAGTTAAACCCGAAATTACCGTTAAGTCTTATAAGGGTCTTACCGCAGAAAAGGCTGATTCCAAGGTTACAAAGGAAGAAATCGACCACGAAATCGAGCATATGCTTGACAGAGGCGCAAGAATCGTTGACGTTGACGACAGAGCGGCTAAGGACGGCGATATCACAGTTATTGACTTTGAAGGTTTTGTTGACGGCGTTGCTTTTGACGGCGGCAAGGCAGAAAAATACAGCCTTACACTCGGCTCAGGTTCATTTATCCCCGGCTTTGAAGAGCAGGTTGCAGGTCACAGCGTAGGCGAAGAATTTGACGTTAACGTTAAGTTCCCCACAGACTATGCACCCGAGCTTGCTGATAAGGAAGCTGTTTTCAAGATTAAGCTTCACGAAATCAAGGTTAAGGAGCTTCCCGAACTTGATGACGAATTCGCAAAGGATATGGGCGAATACGAAACTGTAGCAGACCTCAAGAAGGGCATCGAAGAAGATATCCTTAAGAGAAAGCAGGAAAGCGCTCAGAGAGCATTTGAAGACGCTGTTATCGAAGCTCTTTGCGAAAACGTTGAAGGCGAAATCCCCGAATGCATGTATGACAATAAGGCAGCAGAAAACGTTGACTCATTTGCTCAGCGTGTAGCTCAGCAGGGTATTGACCTTGACACATATCTTATGTATATGGGTATGGATAAGGCAATGTTCGAAAGCCAGATGAGAGAGCGTGCAGTTTCAGACGTTAAGATCGAACTTGCAGTTGAAAAGATCATCGAGCTTGAAGGCATTGAAGCTTCAGAAGAAGCAATCAACGAAGAATACACAAAGATGAGCGAAATGTATCAGATTGAAGTTGAAAAGCTCAAGGGCATCGTTCCCGAAGCAACAGTTGCAGCTGAAATCAAGAAGCAGGAAGCTTTCAAGGTAGTTATCGATTCAGCAAAGGCAAAGAAGCCTGCTGCAAAGAAAACAACCAAGAAGAAGGAAGCAGCAGAAGGCGAAGCAGCTCCCGCTGAAGAAAAGGCAGAGAAAAAGCCCGCCGCAAAAAAGACAACAAAGAAAGCTGCTCCCAAAAAGGAAGAAGCTGCTGAATAATTCGGCGGATTTCTAACTATACTTTAATTGCAGATTCAAATATGAGCATATGAATGAACCGGCTTAGTGCCGGTTTATTCAGTATAATTGCGGAGAAAGGACTGAATTTAAATGGCACTTGTTCCATATGTAGTTGAACAGACAAACCGAGGCGAGCGTTCATACGATATTTTTTCCCGCCTTCTTAACGACAGAATCATCGTTCTTTCCGATGAGGTTAACGATGCAACGGCAAGCATAGTTGTTGCTCAGCTCCTTTACCTTGAGGGTCAGGATGCAGAAAAGGATATCAGCCTTTATATCAACAGCCCCGGCGGCTCCGTAACCGCTGGTATGGCAATTTATGATACAATGCAGTATATCAAGTGTGACGTTTCAACAATCTGCATCGGTATGGCCGCTTCGATGGGTGCATTCTTGCTTTCATCGGGCGCAAAGGGTAAAAGATATGCTCTTCCCAACAGCGAAATTATGATTCATCAGCCTCTCGGCGGCGCAAAAGGTCAGGCAACAGAAATCAAAATCGTTGCAGATCACATTCTCAAGACCAGAGAAAAACTCAACAGAATCCTTGCTGAAAACACAGGTAAGTCGATTGATGAAATCGCAAGAGACACAGAAAGAGACAATTACCTTACTGCACAGGAAGCAATGGAATACGGTCTTGTTGACAAAGTTATTGCCCACAGATAAACTAATTTACCCACAACAGGAGGCATATTATGCCCAGAGATGACGATAGAAGAGATAAGCCTGTCGTAACCTGTTCTTTCTGCCGTAAAACGCAGGACCAGGTTGATAAGCTTATCGCAGGTCCCAATGTATATATCTGCAACGAGTGCGTTGACCTTTGCTGCTCAATCATTGATTCAGAGCCGTCAACAGGCAGACACAGCGATTTTGATGTTTCTTCCTTGCCCAAGCCGCACGAAATCAAGGCAAAGCTTGATGAATACGTTATCGGTCAGGAAGATGCGAAAATCGCACTGAGCGTTGCTGTTTATAACCACTATAAAAGAATCGGCAGCAAGGGTGACACGGACGTTGAAATCCAGAAGAGCAACATTCTGATGCTCGGTCCCACAGGCGTAGGTAAAACCATGCTTGCGCAGACCCTTGCAAAAATTCTTGACGTTCCTTTTGCGATTGCGGACGCAACAACACTCACCGAAGCAGGCTACGTTGGCGAAGACGTTGAGAATATTCTTCTGCGAATTATTCAGGCTGCTGATTATGATATTGAAAGAGCGGAGCGCGGCATTATCTACGTTGACGAAATCGACAAGATTGCCAGAAAGAGCGAAAATCCTTCAATTACCCGTGACGTAAGCGGCGAAGGTGTTCAGCAGGCGCTGCTCAAGATTATCGAAGGTACGGTTGCAAACGTTCCTCCGCAGGGCGGCAGAAAGCATCCGCAGCAGGAGTTTATTCAGGTTGACACCTCAAATATTCTCTTCATTTGCGGCGGCGCTTTTGACGGTCTTGAAAAGATAATCGAAAAAAGAACGGGCGGTTCAACGCTTGGCTTTGAAGCTCCCGTTAAGAGTAAGTCGGAACTTGCTCAGGAAAACCTTATTTCCAAAACTATCCACCAGGATATTGTTAAGTTCGGTATCATTCCCGAGCTTGTCGGCAGACTTCCCATCATCACAACGCTTGAAGAGCTTGATAAGGATTCACTTATAAAGATACTCACAACCCCCAAAAACGCCATCGTTAAGCAGTATAAAGAGCTGTTTAACCTTGATGAGGTTGAGCTTGAATTTGATGACGGCGCGCTCAATGCCATTGCAGAGAAAACACTCGAAAAGAAAACGGGCGCAAGAGGTCTGCGTTCGATAATTGAAAAAACGCTTCTGCCCGTTATGTATGACGTTCCTTCCGACCCCACGGTTGAAAGGGTTTGCATCACAGCGGCTTGTATTAACGACGGTGAGCAGCCGCTCATAGAGCGCAACCCCAACCGCAAAAAGGTTAAAATTTCGCCGCCGCCCAAAGTAACAAAGCCGGGCAGAGTCAGCTGATAATAAAATTAACTCCCGAAGTCGCAAAAGACGTCGGGAGTGTTTTTTATCTTGTAACGGTTTTTATCCAGTTGTAACGGTTGACTTTGACGTAGGCAACGATGCATTTGAGCACCTGGTCAGCCTTAAGACAGGCGAACGTGACAACAACGGGAAATTTGAAAACGAATGCGCTTAACGCAGAAAGCGGCAGAACGATGAGCCACATAAAAATGAAATCGTTCTTTAAAACAAAGCCCGTTTCGCCGCCGCCCGAAACGATTCCGCAAAGTGCAGGCGCTTCGTATGACGTGCCGATAATCGTAACCGCAAGCACCCATATAAACTGATTTGTTGTGGCATAAGTTTCGGGTGTTGCGTTGTAAAAATCAATTATAAGTCCTTTGCATATCAGAAGAATTGCGCTTGAAACAACGCCGATTGCAAGGAAGATAAGCTGCAGGTTTTTGCTGCGGCGCTTGATTAAGTCAAGCGTACCGTTTTCGCCAATGGTTTTGCCTATGAGCACGCAGGCAACGTTGCCCGAAGCGTAGGTGATAACCGTTGCAATCTGAAAAATTGTGGTGGCAATGCTGTTTGCGGCGATTGCGCTTTCGGTAAGTCTGCCGATGATTGCACCCTGAACGCTCATTGCGATGCCCCAGGAAAGGCTGCTCATCATCAGCGGTGAGCCTGTTTTGAAGAAATCCCTGAACATCTGCTTTTCTGTTTTGAAAAGCTCAGTCGGTCTGAATTTCAGCTTTTTGTCAAGAAGCAGTGTGTACGCAACAACAACCACAAGCTCAATTGCTCTGGCAGCAAGTGTTGCAAGAGCGGCACCTCTTACGCCCATTTCAGGCATACCGAATTTGCCGTAGATAAGTGCGTAATTGAGCGTAATGTTTATTGCAAACGAGGAAAGCGAAACGTAAAAACCGATTTTAACCGTTTCAACGCTTCTGAGAATTGCGAGCAGAACGGTTGTGAGGCTGTATATTAAATATGTATATTTAACAATATCAAGATATTGCACCGCTTGCTCAATAACGTTTTCTTTGTCGGTGTAAAGTCTGATTACCGTTTCGGGTGCAAATGCGCAAAAAGCGGTGATGATTACAGCAAAGGCAATGCTTATCCACATACTGACGGCGGAGACGGATTTGATGTTTTTCTTATCGTCTTTTCCCCAATACTGTGAGGCGATGACCGTCATACCGTTGCAGGTGCCCGTTATTGCCATCATCAGAAAGAACTGAACGTTGTTGCATATTCCTATGCCGCTGAGCGCTGTTTCGCTGTAAGCGCCCATCATAACCGAGTCGGCAAGGTTAACGCCGTAAACAATCAGATTCTGAAAAGCAAGCGTCAGCGTCATTGTGAAAAACGCTTTGTAAAAGTCATTGTCTTTAATTTTGGTTGACATAAAAATCACCTTGGTTCTGAAAACTAACAAGAATTATAGCACCGAAAAAGCCGAAAAACAATATCAAAAATGATGAAAACCATATATCTTTGAATATTCTTCCAAAACAGAAAATTAACTGCCGCATTGATTGATATAATATAAATGAAAAGGAGCTGGCACAGGAATGAACGTTTATGATTTTGATAATACGATTTACGACGGTGAATCCGTTCTTGATTTGTTTAAGTTCTATATCAGAAAGAATCCGAAGCTTCTTAAAGAAGTTCCGTGGGTCGCAAAAGCTGCGGTTAAATATAAATCGGGCAAAATGACTCTTGATGAAGCGCTTGAAAAATATAAGGACAGGGTTGAAGAACTCAGCAAAACAATAGAGGATATTGAGAAAAACGTTGGCGAATTCTGGGATAAGCACTGCGTAAAAATCAAGCCTTTTTATTTCAGACAGAGGCGCGATGATGACGTCATTGTTTCGGCGTGCCTTGACATTATGATTGCCGAGGTTTGCAAAAGGCTGGGCATAAAGAATTATATAGCTTCCGAAACGGATATTGAAAACCATAAACTTGTCAGCTTTTGCTTCAGGGAGAATAAGGTGAAAGCGTTCAAGGCAAAGTATCCCGATGCGGTTATTGAAAATTTCTATACCGATTCGCTCAACGATAAACCGCTGATTGACCTTGCGCAGAATGCTTATCTTGTAAAGGGCAACAAAATAACAAAAATCAAATAACGACAAAAGAACACGGCTTGTGCGTCGGTATCTGCACAAGCCGTGTTTTTGTTCAGTTATATTTTCTTGACCATGCGTAGGGTGTGAATATCATCAGCATGGGGATAAGCTCAAGTCTGCCTGCAAGCATATCAAAAGAAAGAACTATTTTGCTCAGTACCGAGAAATGGGCAAAGTTTCCTGCAGGTCCGACGGCACCGAGACCGGGACCGATGTTGCCTATGCACGCAACAACAGAGGTTAATGTGGTTGTCAAATCTCTTCCGTCAAGCGATACAACCATAGAGGATACAGCAATCACAATAATATACATTGCAAAGAAAACCGAAATACCCTTCACAACCGGTTCTTCAACCGTTTGCTTGTCAACCTTAACGGTTTCAATACTTCTGGGGTTAATAGCTTTCTTTATGTCTCTCATACCGCTTTTAACAAGAATCACAAGTCGAGAAACCTTGATGCCGCCGCCCGTTGAGCCTGCACAGGCACCGATAAACATAAGAAAAAGTAACGTGAGCTGTGCAATAATAGGCCAGGTGCCGAAATCTGTTGATGAAAAACCGGTTGTAGTTATAATCGACGCAACCTGAAAAAATGCGTGGCGGAAGGCGTAACCCGCCGAATGGTTACCTGTTATGAGCGAAACAGCAATAATTATTGTTGCAGCGGCAACTATACCTAAATAACAACGCAGTTCTTCGCTTTTTAACGCCTGCTTAAATCGGCGTATGAGCAACAGGTAATAAAGGTTAAAGTTTATTCCGAAAAGCAGCATAAAGACAGCAATAACCATTTCAAAATAAAGGTTGTTGTAGCCCTCAATACTGTTGTTCAGTATTCCGAAACCGCCTGTACCTGCTGTTGCAAATGCATTTACAAGGCTGTCAAACAGCGGCATACCGCCTGCAAGCAGAAAAACAACCATAATTGCCGTCATTCCGCAATAGATGCCGTAAAGTATTCTTGCCGACGCGCCGAGCTTTGAAACAAGCTTGCCGACCGTGGGACCGGGTACTTCCGCTCTCATAACGTGCATTGAGGAGTTTTCGGTTTTTGGCATAATGGCAATGACAAAAACCAGAATGCCCATGCCGCCGATCCAGTGGGTGAAGCTTCGCCAGAAAAGCAGACTCTTCGGCAGAACTTCAATATTGTTGAGAATGGTAGAGCCTGTTGTGGTAAAACCTGAAACAGTTTCAAAAAATGCGTCAACAAAGTTGGGAATTCCTCCGCTCAGCCAAAATGGCAGAGCTCCGAAAAGTGACATCAGAATCCACGTGAAGGCAACAATAACGTAGCCTTCTTTTGCATAGATACTTTTATTTTTCGGCTTTTTTTTGGTTGCGAGAATGCCTGTAACCGTCAGCGCAGCAATGGTAACTGCATAGGAAGCAAGCATACCGTCGCTGTAGATTATTGAAACTATGGCAGGCAACACAAGCAAAACAGCTTCAACAAGCAGAATTTTGCCTATGTTGTAAACAATCATTTTATAATTCATATCCGACCTCCGCTGAAATCACACAAAAATATCGTGAAGGTCTTCAAGAATTCGGTTTGCGGTAACAACAACAACGCTGTCACCGGCTTTCATAACGTCATTACCGCCGGGGAAAATGATTTTTCCGTTGCGCATAATGCAGCCGATAAGAAGATTGGGAAGCAGATTGAGGTCTTTGAAGGGAATGTCAAGGTAACCTGCGTTTTCGGGTACGATGAATTCTGCGGCTTCAACCTTGCCGTTAACAAGCTTGTGAAGAGTCTGAATCTGTGCGTTGTCAGCAGAGTTGTGAAGCGCTCTGACGTAGCGGGTAACAAGGTTACCTGCAACAATCTGTGGGGATACAATGGTTTCAAGACCGATATCGTTGAGAATTGAGAAAGAGTGACGGTTAACCTTGGTTATAACCTTGTTTACTCCTTTTGATTCGGCATACATTGAAACAATTATGTTTTCTTCATCAATACCCGTAAGAGCAACAAGTGCATCCTGATATTCAAGGCGCTGCTCATCAAGGATTTCCTGGTCGGTGCCGTCGCCGAAAATAACCGTAACGTCATCGGGAAGATTTTCGCTCAGGCTGTAGCATTTTGATTCGTTGTGCTCGATGAGCTTAATCTTTCTGCCTGTGTCAGAAAGCTGTTTTGCAAGATAAAAGCCGATTCGTCCGCCGCCGATAATCAGGATGTTTTTGATTTTGTGCCTGTAAACGCCGCACTGTCTCATCAACGAAACAAGCTCGGAGCGTGTACCTGTGACGCTGATAACGTCATCGCACTTGATAACAAAATCACCTGAGGGTATAAACACTTCATCGTCACGCTGTACGGCGCAGATGATGACTTTTGCTTTTGTCTTTTTGCGCAAATCATGAACAGGGGTGTCGCACAGGGGATTATCCGAATGAATGCGAAGGCTTGCAATTTCAACCTTGCCTTTTGCAAATGAATCAAGGTGCGCCGCCGAGGGAAAGCGTATTATTCTTGAAATTTCGTTAGCTGTTTCAAATTCAGGGTTAACAATCATATTGATGCCCAGTTCTTTTTGCAGGAACTGGTGCTGATTTGCGTAGTCAGGGTTGCGCACTCTTGCAATCGTGTGTTCTGTACCCATTCTTTTTGCGGTGAGGCAGGCAAGAATGTTCAGTTCGTCTGAAGCGGTGGTTGCAATTATGAGCTTTGCTTTTGCGGCACCTGCTTCTTCAAGCACCTCGCAGCTTGCACCGTTGCCGCACACACCGAGAACGTCGTACACGTCAACAACGGATTCAACTTTTTCTCTGCGAGTGTCAATAACTGCAACGTCGTGGCCTTCGGCAACAAGCTGTTTTGTCATTGTTGTGCCGAGCTTGCCCTGACCTACAATGATAATATTCATATCTGAAATAACCTTCTTTATTATTGTTTTGCTGATTTTGCCGAATCGGACTTTTTGAATTCTCTTGCAAGGAAAACAAGAGGTATAAATATAGTAACACCTATCAGCGCAGAAGCAAGATAGATATGAGGAACGGGAATGTTAACTGCGGTTCCGTATTCGTTAACGTAAGTGTCAACTGCAAAACGGTCAATAACCGTTGCTGCAACTCTGGGACCGATAATCATGGGCAGAAGAACAGAGAAAATCATTCTGATGCCCTGAAGCTGACCTGCTTTGTCTTCGGGGGTGAAGTCACGGATAGCTGCGTTGAGAAGAATCATAAGCAGTGCGTAACCTGCAAGACCGAGAAGAATCGTAACAGCGAAGAACCAGAAATTCTTGCCTGCAAAGTGAACAAGTGCAAGACCGATAACAAAGATTGCGGAGCAGGGGAAAGCTATTTTTGCTTTGCCAACCTTGTCAATTGAGGTGTAGAGCTTAACAAGAAGCAGAATAACACCGATAAGAGCAATTACGCAGGGGATAATGATATAAATGGGTGTTGATGAGAGCGTTCCCATATCGACGTAGTGCTGTATGTAGATAAACAGATAGGGGAAGAACACCTGGCTTGAGATTGAGAAAATACCCATGCAGACAAGAGCAATGTAAAGGCTCTTGTTGCCTTTGATAACGGAGGGTCTGAAGCCGTAAGTGAGACATTCGAAGAAACTTGCGGAAGTTTTGATGCCGTTGCGTGAATCCTTGATGGTGAAAATACCCACAACGCCGCAGATTGTAACAAGAACACCAAGACCGATAAAGCAGGGACCGTAACCGAATATGCCCGAGAGTGAACCGAAAGCGGCTGTAACAACAACAAGCGCAAGAACGGGCACTATTGCAAGAATGGTTTCCGTGAGCGTTCTGTTTGATGGGTTGGTTACGTCTGTAACCCAGGCGTTAAAAGCGGCATCGTTGCTGGTTGAACCCATAAACGTCATAACGCAGTCCATAACAATAACAAGCGTTACCGCAACGGGAATGCAGGCAACAACAGGATTGCCCGTGATTTTTGATACCGTTTCGGGGGTGATAAAAGCAAAGGACATTACTGTTATACCCCAAAGAATATAACCGCCGCAGATAAAGATTTTTCTTTTGTTGAGCTTATCGCTCAGGCTGCCCATAAAGAGCGATGAGAGCATTGCGGTTACGGCGCTTGCGGCAACCATGTTTGCAATGTCATATTCGTTACCGCCGACACGGTTAAAGAGATACATATTGAAGAAGTTGTTTTCAACTGCCCATGCAACCTGACCCATAAAGCCGAAAAGGATTATGTTAAGGAGCAGGGATTTGCTGAGCTTTGTGCTTTTTTCCATTTGCTTAACCTCCGATTTTGTCAATAAGTTTTTTAACTGCAATTCCTGCGGCGGCAACACCGCCAACGGCGAGTGCCGAATAGCCGAGAATATGCAGATTTATGCTCTGTCTGTCAGTGAGAGTTCGGAACACGGGACCCAGACATTCGCACTTGAGACCGAATTCCTTGAAATGCCTGAGCTCCTGCGTGAAAGTTGAAAGGTCGTTTTCATCAAGAGTAACAAGTCTTACGCAGCTTCTGCAGCCGTCAGTATAAGCTCTGAAGCCTGCGGTTTTGTGCTGTGCAAGGAAGATTCCGTCAACAAAGCCGCTCATATCGTTCAGGTGGTCGTGACCGAAAAATGCGCCGAGAACGCCGCCAACCTTTTTCCAGCTTGCAAACTGTCCGCTGTTAACGTCGGGCGAGCAGGGACCTTCGCCAAGGTAACCTGTTGCGCCTTTTTTGAGCATATAGCGGTTTTTGCTGTGTACGCCGTAGCCTTTTGCCGACCACGGAATTTCCCAAAGACGTGCCTTACGCAGAAGCTTATATTCTTCAGGCACGGGTGTATGCTGAAAAACAAACGAGGGCATCGGCTCGCCGCCGTTGAGCTCTTTGTTTTTTTCGCTTTCACGCTCAAACCATCTTATCTGGTCGTGATGAACGTAATCATAGTGTGAAAGCTTGCGGTCACAGCAAACGTTGTTTGAGTCAATAAACCACAGGCAGAATTTCGGCGTTTCGCCGTCGGAAGAATAAATGAATTCCTTCCAGTTGGCGTTGCCCGTGATTTCGGGAGCATCGTTTCTTGAAATGCAGCCGTGCATTTTGCTGTAAATCTCAACAATTTCGTCCTCGTGACCGAGGTCGTGCTCGTGATTGCCCAGAATAAGAGCATAAGGAATATTTCTGTTGATTATAGGCTCGCAAACGGCAATGACCATTTTTCTGAATTCTTCGGGGTCTTTTTTATAAAGATCTGTGTTGCAGTTGTCGCCGAGAAGAACGCAAAGGTCGGGGTTGTATTCGTCAAGAGCCGCATTCATCAGTTTGCGCATATCTTTGAAATTGGGACTGGTTTTATAATCTTCATTTTCGTGGATATCGCCGAAAAGCAGTATTTTGAATTTTCCGTTGTTGAATTTAAGTTTCATATCTTCACCTTAAGAATAATTTGTTGCGACGGCAAGAAGCATAACCGCTACGGAAGCTATGCCTTCAAGCACAAAAAGCTTCCATGAAAATTTGAGCCATTTGCCGTATGACACGTTAACAAGACCGATAGCTATAATCATAATTCCGCTTGTGGGGTAGAGCAGATTTGTGAAGCCGTCACCGAGGCAGAATGCAAGGGTAACGTCAAGGTGGCGGACTGCGTGCTGCTGTTCGGATGCCGGCATGCGTCGGCGTTTCCGGTGGATACATGGGTGGAAAAGCTGCTTCGTGGATGGTTCGGCGTGGAGGTCAGCGGAAGAAAGAAAATGCTGGCCGAGGCGCGAGCGATGTTGGGCGAGCATGCAGGACTGCTGCAGCAGTTTCTGTTTCATGCGGCGCGAACGGGCGGCATTCCCGTTGATTTCTGAAGCAGAACTGAGAGGGACAAAAGTATGCTGGGCGTATGGGCAAATTTCGGCGCAGTGGTTGTTGGCGGCCTGTTGGGCACGCTGCTGCGCGGCGGCATCAAGGAAAAATATTCGAAAACCATCAATGCGGGATTGGCGCTGTGCGTATTGCTGATCGGCATGAGCGGTGCGCTGCAGACCGGAAATATGCTGCTGGTGATTATCTCTGTGGTGGTGGGCTCCTTTTTGGGTGAGCTGATGCGCATTGAGGATGGTCTGGACCGGCTGGGCGAATGGGCGCAGGCAAAGTTTGCGAAGAATGACGCGGGCTTTGCGACGGGTTTTGTCAATGCCACGCTGCTGTTCTCCGTG
>JAGBAK010000021.1 GCA_017938985.1 Clostridia bacterium | reverse complement strand
TTCAGCCCGTTTATCAGATGATCAAAGCTATCTGCAAAAACGTTGACAATCTTAACATTGACAACGACCATATGATGGTTATTTCCCCTGACGAAGGCGGTATGGGTCGCTGCATCTATTTTTCATCCGTTCTCGGCGTTGACCTCGGTATGTTCTATAAGCGCCGCGACTATTCCGTTATCATCGACGGCAGAAACCCCATCGTTGCTCACGAATTCCTCGGCACCAACGTTGCAGGCAAGGACGTTATCATCATCGACGATATGATTTCGTCAGGCGATTCAATGATTGAGGTTGCAACAAAGCTTAAGGAACTCAAAGCGAACCGCATTTTCATCTGCGTTTCGTTCGGTCTTTTCTGCAACGGTCTTGAAACTTTTGACAAGGCTTATGCCGACGGTCTTATTGATAAGGTGTTCACAACCAACCTTATCTATTCTTCACCCGAGCTTCTTGAAAGAGAATGGCACGTAAGCGTTGACCTTTCAAAATACTGCTCCTACATCATTGATACCCTTAACCATGATGATTCAATCAGCGGACTTCTTGACCCCAAAGACAGAATTTACAACATTCTTACCAAATACGGCTTCAGAAAAGAAGGCGAAGAATAAAAACATCAACCGCCGAGATAAACACTCGGCGGTTTTTTCAAGGAGTTTTTTATGCAGAACAAAGAACTGAAATTCAATAACGGCAAGTTCAGAATCATGCAGATTGCTGATACGCAGGAATCCGCTGCAATTGCAACTGACACGATAAGATTCATTTCTGCCGCCCTTGAGCGTGAAAAGCCTGACCTTGTTGTTTTTACGGGCGACCAAATTAAGGGTTATTCTTCAAGCTTTCACGGCAAAAACGGCAAAGAAAACGTCAGAAACGCTCTCAAAGCGCTTATTGCTCCGCTTGAACAAAAAGGTATTCCCTTTGCAATGACTTTCGGTAATCACGACGGAGACTCTTCTCTGACGAATAACGAACAGTTTGAAATTTATAAAGAATCGCCGATGTTTGTTTATGCAGACCCCGTTAACGATAACGACAAAGCAACGTACTGCCTTGAAGTAAAAAACCAAAAAGGCGAAGTGAAACGTCTTATTTATCTTTTTGATTCACACTCAAAAGCAGAAGACGGCGGATACAGTGCAGTTTTACCTTATCAGCTTGACTGGTACAGAAAAGTACGTGATTCCTATGAATCTCCCCTGCCCTCAATTGCTTTTCAGCACATCCCCACGCCTGAATATTTCGACGTTATCAAGCAGGTTAAACGCTTTTCAAAGGGCGGAGTAAGAGCATACGGAAACCATAAAAACGAATGGTACGTGCTCGACTCTCACAACTGCGGAATGCGTGATTTTATGGGCGAAACTCCTGCCGCACCGTTTACCAACAGCGGTGAAATCGACGCTTTTCTTGAAAAGAAAGAAGTAGAAGGTCTGTTTGTGGGTCACGACCACAACAACAGCTTTGTTGCAGATTACAAAGGCATCAGACTTGGCTATACGCAGGGATGCGGCTTCAACGTTTACGGGCCGGGATATAACAGAGGCTTCAGAATTTTTGACCTTGATGAAAACGGCGGATTCGAAACCAAAACCGTAACATTCGGCGAGCTTTTCGATAAAAAAGACGTAACAAACAAAGCAAAGTTCGCAATATATTCCTACGTACCCACAAGCGTTTCAGCGGTTGTTACGTTTGTTAAAGAAGCTGCTGTTGTTGCCCTCGGCGCAGGCGCAATAGCTCTGGCAGTTAAAAATTTGATGAAGAAATAAAAATGCTCCCTTGACCGAGGTCAAGGGAGCATTTGATTTTATATTGCTTTAAAATATTTCTTGAAGCTCTTGCCGTCGTGTTCATCTGTCCACGTCAGGCAAAGACCTGCATTCATCAGCAACGCACCCGAATAGATTTCACCCGTTTCTTCGTCACGGTAATACTTTTCAGGGTCAAGGCCCTTGAGTTTGAGGCAGAACGCCTTGTCATAAGGCTCACGCATAACTACGCTTGTAACAAGCGCTTCGCTCTTATCCTCCGCAACAAACATCCAGGCTGCTCTGTAAGCATTGTCAAACGGAGAAATGAGTCTGTAAAGCTCGCCGAAATGGATTACATCATAATACTTGTGATATTCGGCAACCTGCGCTCTTACAAGTTCCGCATCCTCTTCAGTGTATTTGTTGGGGTTCAACTCATAGCCAAACGTACCCCAGAGAGCAACGTTGCCCTTTGTTTCGTAGCCCGTTCTTCTGCAAGCGGAAACGTGAGCACCCATTGTTGATGCAGGATAACACATTGAAGTGCCGAACTGAATCATAAGGCGTTCAATCGGGTCGGTGTTGTCGCTGGTCCAGATTTGCGGTGAATAATAGAGCATTGCGGGGTCAAAGCGTCCGCCGCCGCCCGAGCAGTTTTCAATCAGCATATCGGGGAATGCTTTTGTAAGTCTGTCCATAACCTCGTAAGTGCCGAGAACGTAACGGTGGAAGACTTCTTTCTGTCTGTCGGCAGGAAGAATTGCCGAGCCAACCTCAGTGAGATTACGGTTGAAATCCCACTTAAGATAGTCAACCTTGTTGACCGAAAGAACCTTATACATTTCGTTGAATATATAATCACGAACGTCCTGTCTTGAATAATCAAGAACGTACTGATGGCGTCCGATTGACTTTTCTCTGTTGGGAACGTGGAGACACCAGTCAGGATGCGCCCTGTAGAGGTTTGAGTCTCTTGAAATCATTTCAGGCTCATACCAGATGCCGAATTTAAGACCGAGAGCGTTGATGCGTTCAATCAGGTTGGCAAGGGTGCCGCCGAGCTTTTCTTCATTAACCTGCCAGTCACCAAGCGAGCTGCGGTCATCGTTTCTGTAGCCGAACCAGCCGTCATCCATAACGAGCATTTCGATGCCGAGTTCCTTTGCTTTTGCAGCAAAAGAAACAATTGTATCGCCATCAAAGTCCATACCCGTTGCTTCCCAGTTGTTTATAAGCAAAGGACGCTTGATATTTTTCCACTTACCTCTTACAAGGTGTTTTGCATAGAGTTTATGGAAAGTGCGGCTCATATCGCCGATACCGTTTGCGGAATAAACCATAACGGCTTCGGGTGCGCTGAAGCTGCAACCGGATTCAAGCTTCCAACCGAAGGTTTCGGGATTGATACCCATAAGGAGTCTTGTTCCGCCGTAGCCGTCAACCTCAACGTCAACCGCAAAGTTGCTGCTGTAAATAAGGTTAAAGCCGTATGCATTACCAAAGTCTTCTGTTGTGTCGCTGTCAACAAGAGCTGCAAAAGGATTCTGGAAATGGCTTGACGAACCTCTTTTACTCGAAACGCCCTGTCTGCCGTGAGCAAGTGCACGTCTTTCAAGGTTTCTTTCCTTGCCCCATTTGCCGTAAAGAGTAAGCAGATCATAGTCGTGAGTAACAAAGTCTACGCTGCAGCTGTAAACTTTTTCAATATCAACAGTTTTATCGGTGGGATTGACGATTTTTGTGCTTCTGGTCATTGCGCCAAGTTTTTCAAAAACGGTGTAGTAAAGCACCGCCTGAATTCCTGTAACGCTGTCCTCAGTAAGAATTTCGAGAGTTGAAGCCTCGGAATCATCCTCAAGATAAAGCGACGGCATACCTTGAATCGAAGGCTTACCCGAATAGATTTTATGGGACTTATAACGCATATCGGTTACGTTGTTGCCGTCGGCATTCTTAATTGCAACCGCACTGATTCTGAAATCGCCGCAGCCTTCACCCTGATATTCAAGAGGACAAACGTCAGGAGAAAATCTCCAATCGTCAATATTTATGTTATTGGGGCTGAATGATGCAAACGGACTTCTGAAAATAAAAGCAGAAAGATTCGTATCGGGAATCTTTGCACCGTAGTAAAGGTGTGCAAGATATTCCTGCTCAAATATTTGAATAACGTAGCTTGACGTTGATGTGTCAAGCTTAAAAATACGCTTTTCGCTGTCAAAAAGAATAGGCATATCAGATATTCTCCTTTATCAAAGCATTTATTTTTTCACGGGTTTCAAGAAGCCATTCCGCATCGTGCGGATAATCCGTAAAGCTTTTTAACTTTACAACTTCATTTGCCATAAATTCATCAACTTTTGCTTTACCCGCTTTATTTTCAAGGGTTTGCAGCGCCATCATATCCTGAAAACCGTCATAAAAAACCTTGAATCTCAGGCTGGCAAGGGCTTCGCCTTTACACGACGGATAAACAACAAAAGAGTCGCCGGACGGAAAACTGCCGCCTGCATCGGTTATCTTATAAGGGTCAATATCCTTAACGGAATACTGCAGATTATAGAAATTATAGCCCCACTGCAAAAAGCCTTTTATATCGTACTTATACAGCAGCATACCCAAAATACGGTTGCGCAGCGAAGGCATTGCCATAAAGCGGTTGGGTGCATAATTCTTATCCTGACCGCAGCAATAATACGTCCATAATTCGGGAACTTTGCCTGCAAAATCTTCAATATGGTCTTCACAGGGTACGGGTAATTTAACTGCACCTTTTTCGTAAAATTCATATTCGGAAAGTGCATCAATAACGCGCATTCCTTTAAAAATATCAGCAATCAGAGCCGCTCTGCGCTTATATATTTTTAAATGCTTCATTGCAGGCTCATCGGAAACATGGAAAAAGCACTTATCACGCAGACCGTTTTTATCAATAAAATCAACCAACTCTGCGCCGAAAGCAAGCAGGAAGTTATCGTATTTTTTGCTTGAAGTGCGTGTTTTCCAGCCAAAAATTTTCTTTTGTCTGCCCTTGCAATCGGTTGCAACTATCTTAGGTGCGTGCTTTGCGCCCCATTGAGTGAAGAGATGGCTGATTTCAAAGTATTCAACGCCGCAATCAAGGCACATATCAACCCACTTTTGGAGGTTGGTAAAATTGAACGTGTAGGACTTGCCGTGTTTTTTATCGCCCACAAGCTGAACGGTTCGCCTTTCACCGCCGATTTTTGTATCAAGCGGAGGAGTGAAAACGGGAGTCAGAATGCAGTTAATACCGTGTTCAACAGCAGTTTTGATAAAGTTTTTGTTGATACGCCAGAATTCATCACTCATAGCTTCAACGCCGTAATAGTTGCAGATACAGTCGGCGTGATACCAGCAGGTATGAATAAGACTCTGCTTTTCGAGGCAGCAATCAATAACATCAACGGTAACAGCTTCTTCAGCGACAGTTTTGCCGCTTTCCGAAAAGATGATTTTAAGCTCGGATTCGCCCGTAATCTTTTCTTCAGGAGAAATTTCGACCCAAACACTGTACCATTTTCCGCCTTCAACGGAAATTTTGCCGTCAACGGGTTCAAGCAAATCGGGGTACATACCCGAGGTTTTGCGAAGAAAGAAATCATCCGCATCCTTGTTGCAGGCCGTACCCACGGGTACATCTTTAACAAAATAAGTTTTGGCAAACGGAGCAAGAACACCGTTGAGCGAAACTGTCAGAACTGTGTTCTTTTCGCAACAAAAAGCAGCCTGAAACGACGACCTTTCGTTTTTAAGCATTGAAAATCCGCTTATACTTTTGCCTTCAGGTTTTTCATCAAAAAACACTTTTTCAAGTGAACTTAAAATAATTAACTCCATAGTTTCCTCCCGTAAAGCTTATTTACCACTCATCTTTCTGTCTTTTTCTACAGTTTTATCAACGGCAGTAATAACCGAGTTCTCAAAGCCCGTTTCCTTTAAGCTGCATACACCCTCAATTGTCGTGCCGCCGGGTGAGCACACATTTCTGATAAGCTCGCTCACGGCAAGAGGACTGTCAAGCAACATTTTTGCACTGCCGAGAAGCATCTGAGCCGCAATATCCTGCGAAACCTTTG
Organism: Clostridia bacterium; assembly: GCA_017938985.1. GTDB lineage: Bacteria > Bacillota > Clostridia > Oscillospirales > Acutalibacteraceae > CAG-177. Next base: position 544 of record JAGBAK010000021.1, on the reverse strand, counting down.
CAGGAATACCGTATTTGATGCCTGCGGCAGCAAGTGCATCAGCAAACATATATGCAAACGCAGGTGCAGAGCCTGCAACCGCTGTAAACGCAGAAAAATATTTTTCTTCAATTTCAACAGCTTTACCAAAGCAAGAGCAAAAACTCATTGCAAAGGCAACGTCATCTGCCGTTGCAGCAGGCGAAGCACACACAGCGGTCATAGATTCGCCGACGGCTGCGTTGATATTGGGCATAATGCGGATAACTCTTGCATCAAAACCGAAACAGCCGACAAGCTTTTCCGTAGTTGTACCTGCCGCTGTTGAGATAACAAGAGGATTGTTGGCGGCAGCTTCACTTCTTACCGATTCAATAAGAGCCGCAATATCTTTAGGCTTGACAGCAACAACAACCTTTTCGCACTTTTCAACAATTTCATTTGCGGAGCATAAAGCAACAACCGAAAGCTCCTTTTCAAGCTGAGCTGTCTTTTCACTGAAAATATCATAAACTGCAATTTCGTTTGCCGCAATAATTCCCGAAGATACTACTCCCCTGAGGAT
>JAGBAK010000020.1 GCA_017938985.1 Clostridia bacterium | reverse complement strand
AGTTCAGACGTGTGCTTCCGATCTGCCGTCCCCTACAATTTTTCTGCCGCAAACACATTATATCAACCCGAAAATGCGCTTAAAATACCAAATAAGCATCATCCACGCATTGACCTCGGAGCTTATTCCTTCCCTGTCGGCAATCGTCTTGCCGTCAATATCCTTAAGTCGGTTTCCGTTTCTGTCGACAAGATACGCTTCAATAACCGCATCGCCGTCAACGGTTGCAGTCACGGTGCAGCTCAATCCCGTAGACGACGGCTCAAGTGTAACACCTCTGCCGTCAACGATTTTCCATTTTATTTTTGCACCCTCGGGCAGATTCGTTGCGTTTGCATATAGAGTTGTTTTTTCGCCGTATTCAAGATAGCGTGTCTGCGGCTTGAGCACGGTTATTTTTGCCTCGGAATAATTCTTTGCAACCGTAAACTCCTTGCTGAAGCTGTTTGCACCGTCGGAATAAACGGCTCTGTAAGTGCCTGCTTCATCAATTGCCGTAACGGTCTGCCACTGCTCGCCGTCAAGCTTTTCCACGCTGAGTGAATAACTTTCATTTGCAAAATAAAAATCTCTGCCGTGCAGTTTCTTTTTTGCGGTAATTTTTGAAAGTGCTGTCTGCATAAGATCGGAGCCTCTGTAAACAAGGTTTTCGGGCACAACAATCATGGTTTCGTCAAGCGTTCCGATGGTGTAAGTGCCGTTGCCGATGATTGAGCCGCCGTAGGTTATGGAATCCCTGCTGTGGATATGGAAAGAACCGTTATTCACCAGTGCCATACCTCTGTTGATTTCAAGCTTTGCACCCTCGGGCACAGTCAGCGAATATCCCTCGCCGATTACGTGGTCGGGAAAAAGAATCTGCTTGCCGTAAACCTTGCCGACCTTGTCCTGATAAAAAATGCCCGAATCAAAACCGACGTCGTCCGCCCAGTATGCTTCATATTTTCGCTCGCCTGTGCTTTCAAGATAAATCACGGCATCGCCGCCGTTGCTGCTCACCTGAGTGCTTTCAAATCTGGAGGTGACAAAGCCATACTCTGTATTAACGTGAAGCTCGCCGCCGCTGATAACCGTTTCATAAGCGGTATCAATCGCATCCTGAACGTGGGTGCAGGTCAGATAAACTGTTCCGCCTGTTATGTATATGTTTCCGTAGAAACCGCTGTAATAAGCCCTGCCGAGTGCAGATGAATTTTTGCCTGCGATTGCCGTAACTGTACCGCCGCTGATAGTCATATCGTTTTCAATATAGCTTTCGTGATATCCGCAACCGATGCCTGCGGAACTTCCGCCGCCGATTGCCGTAACCTCTCCGCCTGTAATTTTTATTTCGCCGCAGGTTGAACCCTCATAATATCCGCTGCCGATACCTGCTCCGCCGTTGCCGCCTTCAGCATAAACCGTGCCCGAATTTATGGTTATTGAGCCGCAGACACTTGTGTAATAGATAACGTCACAACCCGAGCCAATGCCTGCACCGTAATCGCCGCTGATTGCGGTAAGGTTACATTTGTTTATGGTTATATCTCCGCAGGTTGAGCCCGGACCGGCACCGACACCTGCACCGTCAGTTTCAGAATACGCATATATCGTGCCGCCGTTGAGATAGATTTTGCCGCAGAGGGAATTTGTATCTCCTGCGCCGATTCCTGCGCCGCCGTCACCGTAAGCCTTTATGTCGCCGCCCGAAATGGATATTGCACCGCATTCGCAAACAGCATCTCTGTTGTCATATCTCATTCTGCTTCCGTCTCCGCAGCCAATGCCTGCGGCATATTCACCGCTTGTTGCCGTAACAGTGCCTGCAGTTATTCTGATTGTTCCGCAGGAAGATCCGTCTCCGCCCGTGCCTATTCCTGCACCTCCCCAGCGACCGCCGTTTGCGGTAATAACACCGCCGTTGATAACAAGAGCACCTGTTGAAGAATCCGTTTTGCCCGAGCCGATTCCTGCTGCACCTTCGCCGCCCGTTGCGTTGACCGTGCCGCTTTTAATTGTAATAACACCCTTTGCGGCGCTCTGACTGCCCGAGCCTATACCTGCGCCGTATTTGCCGCCCGTTGCGTTAAGAATTCCGTTACCACCATCAAAAATATTGACCCTGCCCGTGCCCGAAATTTCAAGACCTGCCCTGTTGAGTCCGCTTTTGAGAGTGCTTTCACCCGAAAGATAAACGTTACCTGCGCCGCCCGAAATAAGAAAAGCTGCAGCGTTTTCCGTTGCCGAAACGTCAATGTTCAAATTATTGAGCGTTATTTTGCGTGTGCCGCTTTTAATCTCGACGGTGTTTGCGGTTGAAGTACCCGTGAGCGTAATCTCGCCCGTATAATCCGTTTCTGTTTCGCCGCCAACCGAATATCCCGTTGATGTGATAACAATACTGCCCTGCGAAATATCAAGTTCCTGCGCCGCCGCACACATTACACTCAACGATGAAAAAATGAATATTGCCGAAACCCGGATTAAAAATTTTAACGTCCTTTTCATTGAAATGCCTCCTTTCCTTTCTACTTCTACTACGATTGAAAACCGCAAAAGGTCTAAGGAAACGCAAAACTTTTTGATTTTTTTGCTTCTGTGCGCAAATAACCGCCCGAAATCAAGCCTTGTTCACAAAATATTTAACTTATATCTAAATTTTCGCAAAATTGGTCTTTTATTTTATAATTGATAGTGATATAATATATCCGATTATGGATAATTATGTTAATTACATATAATTTTTCACAGGAGGCATTGAAGTGTCTGATATTATTTCCGTAAAAAACCTAAGCAAGTCCTACGGCAAAAAAGAGGTTCTCAACAACATCTCCTTCAACCTTAAAGAAGGTCAGATTATCGGTCTGCTCGGCCCCAACGGCTGCGGCAAAACCTCACTCATCAAAATTTTAACAGGTCTTATCAACGATTACAGCGGTGAAGTGCTTGTTGACGGCGAAAAGCCCGGCAAATCAACCAAGGCAAAGGTTGCTTTTCTGCCCGAAAAAACCTATCTGCCCACTTACATGATTGCAAGCGAAGCCATCACCTACATTGCCGATTTCTATGACGATTTTGACAGAGAAAAGGCTAACCGCCTGATGGAAGTTTTTCAGCTTGACCCCAAGCAGAAGGTAAGAACAATGTCCAAAGGTCAGCAGGAAAAGCTCCAGCTTATTCTTGTTATGTGCCGCAACGCAAAAATCTATATCCTTGACGAGCCTATGGGCGGCGTTGACCCTGCCGCAAGAGACTTTATTCTTGAAACAATTCTCAAAAACCGTCCCGAGGGTTCAACAATCCTTATGTCAACCCACCTGATTCAGGACGTTGAAGAAATTTTTGATTCAATTCTTATGATTCGTCAGGGCAAAATCCGCATTCAGGATTCTGTTGACAACCTGACTAAAGACGGCAAAACCATCAACGATATTTTCAAGGAGGTGTTCAGCGTTGACTGGAAATATTAATAAACCCAAAAACAAGTTCGGTATGCTTCTTAAGCACGATTTTCTTGCCAGCGCAAGAGTTATCAGCCTTTTTTATATTGTTGAAGCAATAAGCTTTTTGCTTTTCAAGGTCGGCGAACACTTAGCCAAAAACACCGTTGACCCCGGAAAGCTTGTTTCCAAAATTATCGGTTTCGCTCCCATCGCTCTTATTATTTCGGTTGTTGTTGCCTTTTTGCTTGTTTTCCTTACTATTTTTTACATTATTTATGACTTCAACAAATCGCTCTACAGCCCTCAGGGCTATCTGAGCTTCACTCTGCCCGTTTCAAGCGAACAGCTTCTTGCATCCAAAACCTTTATTTACGGCGGCTGGATGGTTGTAAGCTATTTTGTGTTCTATTTAATACTTGAACAGACAATGGCTTTTACGAACGAATATCTTGTTGATGAGCTCGGCGAAACAGGCGTTGAGGCAGGCGAAATGCTTCTCACCCAGATGTTCAATCTTCCCTCGCTTTCGCAGATTATCGCTTCGGCGGTATTTATGATGCTCAACGTTTTCACGCTGATGTTCCTGTTTGTTGCAACCGCATATTTCACAATTACGGTTTCACATATGAGATATTTCCAGAAGTCAAACATTCTGTGGGCAATCGTCCTTTTCTTCCCCGTTTTTTCAATTCTTACAAAGCTTGCATTCATACCTTCGGAACATTTCCAGATGATTGTTCAGTTCAAGGCTGACGGCTCTTTCGGTTTTGGCGTTGCAAAAGCAGGCGAAGCATACGTAGGCGGTTACGATATCAGCAGAATGCTTATGTGCATTATTGAATGCGTCGGTCTTTTCTTCGGCACTTCTTACCTTATGCACAAAAAGGTCAACATCAAATAAGGAGCGATTCTTATTAAAATCGGTATTTTCGGGGGAACTTTCAATCCTCCGCACAAGGGTCACACCCGTTTGCTTCAAACGGCGGCGGAGACTCTCGGTTTTGAAAAACTGATTGTCATTCCCTCCTGCATTCCTCCGCATAAGCTTGCAGGCAAACTTGCAAGCGGAACGCAAAGGCTTGAGATGTGCCGCCTTGCTTTCGGCAAAGACCCGAGATGCGAGGTTTCGGCAATCGAGCTTGAGCGAAGCGGAAAAAGCTACACGGTTGACACCCTGAACGAAATCAAAAAAATATATCCCGACGATGAGCTTTATTTCATCATCGGCTCTGATATGCTCCGGACTTTTCAGCAATGGGTCCGCTGGGAAGAAATTCTTTCCCTTGCCAAAATCTGCGCCGCTTCAAGAGAAAACGGCTACCGACCCGACTGGAGCGCTTATACTCCCGAACAGCGTGAAAGATTTGTTTTTATTGATGCGGAGCCGCTTGAGGTCAGCTCAACGGAGCTTCGGAGCGGTCAGAAAGCGGATTTGATTGACCCCGACGTTGCCCGATACATCAAAGAAAACAATCTTTATGACGACGGTCTTTCGGAATACAGAAAGATTCTTGAAGAAAAGCTTGATGATTACAGGCTTGACCACAGCGAGTGCGTAAGCGAATGCGCCGCCGTTCTTGCAGAAAAATACGGCGCTGACCCCGAAAAAGCACGCCTTGCGGGTCTTATGCACGACGTTATGAAAAATGCCTCTGCACAAGAGCATTTCAGTTATATGAACAATATCTCGGCGGTTGAGCTCAACAACCCCAAGGTATGGCATCAGATATCGGGCGAAGGTTTTCTGCGTGAAAATAAAATCATCACCGATGAAGAAATTCTGGGCGCCGTCAGATGGCATACAACAGGCAAAGCAGATATGACTTTGCTTGAAAAAATCGTTTACGTTGCGGATTTTATTTCCGCTGACAGAAAATACAGCGACGTTGCCGTTGTGCGCAGGCTTGCCGAAACAAGCCTTGAACAGGCAATGCTCTACACAACACGCTACACAATCAATAAGTTGGCGGGCAATGATATGCTTATTCACCCCGCAACCGTGGAATGCTATAACGATATGTTATTGCAGAAAGGTCAGGTAAAATAAATGGAATCAAACGTTCTCGTTAAAGAAATTGCAAAAGTACTTGATGAAAAAAAGGCGATTGACATTGTAGCAATCAAAACCGAAGAGGTTACAATTGTTTCAGACTATTTTATCATCGCTTCGGGCACTTCAAACACTCACGCAAAATCACTTGTTGACGACGTTGAGTATGAAATCAAGCAACGCTTCGGCGTTGACCCCGAACACATTGAGGGCAGAGCCACAGGCTGGATTCTGCTTGATTACGGCACGGTGCTTGTTCACGTTTTCACACAGGAAGACAGAGAATATTATAACCTCGAACGCCTTTGGGCAGACGCAGGCACTGTTGACCTGAGCGACGTATTGACAGAAGATTAATTTCTTTATATAAAAGGTTGAATTAAGAAAGGAAGTTGAGCAAAATGGCTCAGTACGATTTTAAAAGCGTAGAAAAAAAATGGCAGGATATATGGGATAAGGAAAAGACCTTTGAATGCACAGAGGATTATTCCAAAAAGAAATTTTATGCTCTTGTTGAATTCCCCTATCCCAGCGGCGCAGGTATGCACGTTGGTCACATCAAAGCTTACAGCGGTCTTGAAGTTGTTTCAAGAAAAAGAAGACTTGAAGGCTACAACGTTCTGTTTCCCATCGGCTTTGACGCTTTCGGTCTGCCGACTGAAAACTATGCTATCAAAACAGGTCTGCACCCCAGAGTTGTTACCGATAACAACATTGAAAAATTCACAAGCCAGCTCCGCAGAGTAGGCTTCTCCTTTGACTGGTCAAAGGTTGTTGACACCACGCAGGAAGATTACTATAAGTGGACACAGTGGATTTTCCTTAAGATGTTTGATAACGGTCTTGTTTTCAGAGATAAGACCCTCATCAACTATTGCCCCAGCTGCAAGGTTGTTCTTTCAAACGAAGATTCGCAGGGCGGCAAGTGCGATATCTGCCACAGCGACATCGTTCAGAAGTCCAAAGACGTCTGGTATCTTCGCATCACGGAATATGCAGACAAGCTCCTTGAAGGTCTCAAGGAAGTTGACTATCTTCCCAACATAAAGCTTCAGCAGGAAAACTGGATCGGTAAATCAACAGGTGCTTTCGTTAACTTCTCCGTTAACGGCACTGACGAAAAACTCAAAATTTACACCACCAGACCCGATACACTTTTCGGCGTAACCTTTATGGTTATGGCTCCCGAACATCCTCTTATTGACAAATACGCTTCAATGATCGGCAATATGGCTGACGTTGAGGCTTACAGAGATATGTGCAGCAAGAAGTCAGCTTTCGAGAGAACACAGCTCGTTAAGGATAAGACCGGCGTTAAGCTTGACGGCTTCACTGCAACCAACCCTGTTAACGGCAAGGAAATTCCCATCTATATTTCCGACTACGTTATGATGGGCTACGGCACAGGCGCTATTATGGCTGTTCCCGCACACGACCAGAGAGACTTTGAGTTTGCCAAGAAATTCGGCATCGACATCATCGAAGTCATCAAGGGCGGCGATATGGACGTTGAAGCTTACACAGGCGACGGCGAAATGGTTAACTCCGGATTCCTCAACGGTCTTACCAACAAAAAGGATTCCATCGAAAAGATGGCTGCTTACCTTCAGGAACAGGGCATCGGCGAAAAGGGCGTTCAGTATAAGATGAACGACTGGGCATTCAACCGCCAGAGATACTGGGGCGAACCCATTCCGATTGTTCACTGCCCCGACTGCGGCATTGTTCCCGTACCCTACAGCGAGCTGCCTCTCAGACTGCCCAAGGTTGATAACTTTGAACCCGGCACAGACGGCGAAAGCCCGCTTGCAAAGATTGATTCCTTCGTAAACTGCTCCTGCCCCAAGTGCGGCAAGGCTGCAAAGCGCGAAACCGACACCATGCCCCAGTGGGCAGGTTCATCCTGGTATTTCCTTCGCTACATCGACCCTCACAACGCAGAGAGATTTGCCGACAGCGAAAAACTCAAGTACTGGATGCCCGTTGATTGGTACAACGGCGGTATGGAACACGTTACAAGACACCTTATCTATTCAAGATTCTGGTATAAGTTCCTCTATGACCTCGGCGAAGTTCCCGTTTCGGAACCCTACGCAAAGAGAACCGCACAGGGTCTTATCCTCGGTCCCGACGGCGAAAAGATGTCCAAATCCAAGGGCAACGTTATCGACCCCAACGAAGTTGTTGACCAGTTCGGCGCCGACGTTCTCAGAGCCTACGTTCTCTTTATGGGCGACTACGAAAAGGCTGCTCCCTGGAGTGACACAGCCGTTAAGGGCTGCAAGAGATTTGTTGACCGTATCTGGGGTATGACCGAGATTATGACAGAGGGCGACAGCTATTCAAAAGAGCTTGAAAGCATAATGCACAAGACCGTTAAAAAGGTTACAAGCGATATCGAAAACCTCAAATATAACACAGCCATTGCCGCTCTTATGACTCTCACAAACGAGATTTATAACAAGGGCGCAATCAACAAGGCAGAGCTTAAAACATACATCACCCTGCTCAACCCCTTTGTTCCTCACGTTACTGAGGAAATCTGGCAGGTTGCAGGCTTTGAGGGTATGCTTAACCAGACAAGCTGGCCCACCTATGACGAAGCAAAGTGCGTTGATAACGAAATCGAAATCGCTGTTCAGATTAACGGCAAGGTAAGAGAAAAGCTTGTTGTTGCCGCTGACGCTGATAATGACACCGTCATTGCCGCCGCAAAGGCTCTTGAAAAGGTTGCAGCCGCCATTGACGGTATGACAATTGTTAAGGAGCTCTACGTTAAGGGCAGACTTGTTAACATCGTTGTTAAGCCTTAAAAACGATTCTTTTTTGGCAAAATACCGATGAGATGTTTGATTTTGGATTGAATAACTGAAAAAAATTAATATTTTGGTGGTTGACAATTCGGGTCAAGCTATTGTATAATACAGATTAAGTTATGATTATCAGGTACCCTGTATCATTCGAGGGGAGGGAATATAATTGAGTCAGGTAAAAGTTAAGGAAGGCGAGTCACTCGAAAACGCACTCAGAAGATTCAAGAGACAGACTTCAAGAGACGGCGTTATTCAGGAAGTTCGCAAAAGAGAACACTACGAGAAGCCCTCTGTAAAGAGAAAGAAGAAGTCTGAAGCTGCTCGTAAGCGTAAGTTTAAATAATTAAATTTACAAAAACCAAAGGCACTCCGTTTGGAGTGCCTTTATTTTTGCATAGGTGAATTATACTATCAAGTGCAACAGTTTAAGAAAATAAAGTAACTCATATAAATCCATGGTATAATGTGATTGCTACAAAACAAAAACCAAGGAGGATTTATATGAGTTATACCCATCTTACCATAGAAGAACGTTGT
>JAGBAK010000001.1 GCA_017938985.1 Clostridia bacterium | reverse complement strand
ATGTAGGGGCGGATAGTATCCGCCCGTGAATGCAAATCAGAAATCCGCCGAACCCGTTGTTCTGGGATAGGGGATAACGTCACGGATGTTTGTTATGCCCGTGAGATACATAACAAGTCTTTCAAAGCCAAGACCGAAGCCGCTGTGCTTGACGCCGCCGTAACGGCGCAGGTCAAGATACCAGTCGTAGTCCTCGGGGTCAAGACCAAGCTCCTTGATTCTTGCTTCAAGCACGTCAAGGCGTTCCTCTCTCTGGCTGCCGCCGATGATTTCGCCGATACCCATAACAAGACAGTCGCAGGCGGCAACGGTTTTGCCGTCATCGTTCAGGCGCATATAAAAAGCCTTGATTTCTTTCGGATAATCGGTAACAAAAACAGGTCTTTTAAATATCTGCTCTGTCAGGTAGCGCTCGTGTTCGGTCTGCAAATCGCAGCCCCAGCTGACCTTATATTCAAATTCATCATTATGCTCTTCAAGCATTTTCACCGCTTCGGTGTAGCTGACCCTGCCGAAATCAGAGCCGGCAACCGCCTGAAGTCTTTCAATAAGACCCTTGTCAATGAATTTGTTGAGGAATTCAAGCTCCTGTGAGCAGTTCTCAAGCACGTAGTTGATAACAAACTTTATCATCGCTTCGGCAACGTCCATATTGTCGCAAAGCTCTGCAAAAGCCATTTCAGGCTCAATCATCCAGAATTCTGCGGCGTGGCGCTGTGTATAAGACTTTTCTGCTCTGAAAGTTGGTCCGAATGTATAAATCTTGCCGAAAGCAAGAGCCATTGTTTCGCCCTGAAGCTGACCCGAAACGGTAAGATATGCAGGCTTTTTGAAGAAATCCTCGGCATAATCTACGTTGCCGTCGTCGGTTTTGGGCACGTTTTCAAGGTCAAGGATTGTCACCTTGAACATTTCGCCCGCACCCTCACAGTCGCTGCAGGAGATAAGCGGCGTGTGCGCATATACAAAACCTTGTTCGGTAAAGAATTTATGAATTGCGTAAGCCGCAACCGAGCGCACTCTGAACACCGCATTGAAAGTGTTTGTTCTTGGGCGCAGATGAGCAATTGTTCGCAGATATTCAAGCGAATGACGCTTTTTCTGCAGGGGATAATCCGCCGTTGAAAGAGCCTCAATGCCTATTTCGTCAGCGTTAATCTCGAACGGCTGGTTTGCCTGCGGCGTAAGAATAAGCTTGCCCGTTACTCTGATTGCCGCGCCGACGTTCAGCTTTGCAATTTCTTTATAATTCTCAAGCTTTTCTGCTTCAAAAACAATCTGTACGCCCTTAAAGCAGCTGCCGTCATTGATTTCGATAAAGCCGATTGCCTTTGAATCTCGCAGAGTTTTTACCCAGCCGCAAACGGTAACTGTTTTGTCGCCGTAGCTTTCGGGGCATTCATAAAGCTTTTTTATTTCAAGTCTTTCCATAGTGTACCTCATTGTTCGGTTCTCTTGCAACCCTCCGTCATTTTCTTGTGAAAATGCCACCTCCCTTGAAAGGGAGGCCACTGAACAATTCAGCTTTCTGCTTTATTCAGCCTTAAATTCAGGGCTCCTTTTGAAAGGAGCCGGCGCATAGCGCCTGAGGATTGCAATTAATTATAATAACATTATTCAATTATTGAATTTGTGACATAAATCAGAAATTAACGCCGTTCCAGCCCCAATGCTCTGCTTCTTCATATTTGATATAGATATTTTCTCTTGCAATGTCGAGTTCTTCGTTGATAATTTCGCTGACTGCGGCGGTAAGTCTGTCATAAGCGGCGTCGGACGTTGTGCCGAAAAGGCTGATTTCAATATAGGCGTATTCAGCCGAATTATCGCCCTTGAAATACATATTAACGTTGTCCTCAAAAGCAAGCATAAGCCAGCTTTCGGTTTTGCCGGGGATAAGCGCAATTGCCTGTCCGAGCTTTGTTTTGATGTTTTCTTTTGCAGTGTCAGTTATTGTTTTGCTGACCGTTGTTCTGATATAAGGCATAATTTTCCTCCTAAAATAATCAGTTGATTCTTATAAATCCGTTCGCCTCAACCGTTACGCCGAGAGTTTCATAGTCGCTGTCGGTGTAATTGACGTAGACAAGCGAACCCGTGTCATATTCGGTGCAGAATACTCCGTCTGCAACCTCATAATGGTCGGTCATTCTTGCGTCACGCAGGTCGTTGAGTATACCGTCAACCTCCGCATAATATTCAGCGGCGGTGTTGATTGTGTTATCGTAATAGTAGATATCGTCGTTTTCGCTCTCGCCGACAGGCTCATAGCTCCAGGCAAAATGCGGACAGGCGCCGTATTCAACGTATTTGAGCAGGGTTTCTTCAATGTTGACCTGCGTGTTAATCGGCTCGCCCGTGTAGTCAACAATGCCGTGAAGAACAAGCGGCACAAACGGAACGGAAACGTAAGCTCCGCTTGCCGAAGCCGTTGTTTTGAGCGGCAAATTGACAATCGAGTCAACGTTTTTGAGCATATAGAAATTGCCCGTTACCGCCATGGTGCTTTTTTCTGTTGAAAGGGGAATGGTGGCGTTTGCAATGGTTTTTGCGGAGCTCTGGCGAAGCTGACCGCCCTTTGAAAAGTCAGAATAAAGAACCGTTCCCGCATCGTTAAGGCAGAAACCCGAGAATGAAAGAGCGGCGGTATCTTTGACAACGTTTTTGACGTAATCGGCAAGCTTTTCGGGGTCACAAAGCTTTCTTGCTTTAAGTTCGGTGCCGAAATAATCGTCCTTGACGTAGCTT
>JAGBAK010000019.1 GCA_017938985.1 Clostridia bacterium | reverse complement strand
TGTCACCCATGCCGGAAAGAATATATGCTACGTAATGCTTGGGACTCAGGTAGTTTTTGTTCTGATTCTGATACTGGCGAAGCACTGCGTCTTCGCTGGTTGCTTCAACGGCAACGGTGTTTGTCTGATCAGTCAAAACGTTCACCCTCCATTCCGAAAATGTTGTAATCCGATTAATTTTGTCGGGCAAAAAACAGCTTTGCGCCATTCCTGCCCATTATGCATTCTATTGTAATATAAAGAAAAATAAAAATCAAGCATATCACGAAATTTTATCGAAATATGCTTGATTCAATTGCTTTTTTGGCGATTTAAAGTTTTATTGTTTCGCTGATAAGCGGCTTTTTGCTTCTTGTTCTCCAGAAGCTGTTTGCATAGATTTCCACGTAATATTCGCCGCTTTCAATGCCGTCAAACTTAACGCTGAGCTTTTCGGGCATATTGTAAAAATAGAATTCGCTCCAGATGGTTGCATTGCGGACCGTAAGTCCGTCCGCACGCTTGAGATAAACGTTATAATCGTCAACGTATTCCGTTTTAACCTTCGCCTGGTCAAACTCAACGGCAAATCCGTCAGCCTTTATATCCTTGATTTCGATTTTTGCGCCGTCCTCAAACCACGGCTTTTCTTCTGTTCTGTATCGTGCGTCTGTGTAAAGATAGCTTTCAACGTCCCATGCCGAATCTATCTTCCAGACAAACGGGAAGAAATTGTCGGTAATAAGGTCATAGGGATAAATTCTTACCCTGCCCTGTGCATCGGCTTCAACAATAAGCATCTGCGCGGCATTATCGTCATTGGGCGGAATTGTGCCGTAAACCTTGTCAAATTCGTCAAGCTCAAAATAGCTGAGCGTGCCTGTGCCAAGGCAAGTGAAATGTCTCTGATGAATTGAACGGGGATCATTGATGGGTGCGTGAGAATGACCCGAAAAGTCAATTATCTGCGGATAGTTCATAAGGATTGCGGTAAGTTCATCCTCGCCCCAGTTTGCGCTGCCGTAAACCGTTCCCATAATGTGAGGATGCTGGAAGAAGAAAATCGGGCGTCTGGGGTCATCCTTGACAGCCTCTTTAAGCTCTTTTGCAACCCATTCCTGCTTCTTTTCGTCAAAATGGCAACCGTTTGTGCTTGTTACGCTGATAAAATGATAACCGTTGATAACCTTATGTGTATCAGGATTTTCTTTGAAAATCTCAGCAAACTTTTCAAGAGCCGCCTCCTCGCCTTCCGAGCCGTATTCGTGGCTTGAGAGCGAAAGTGTTGCAACGGTTCCGGGTCTGAGATTTGTATCAAGAGTATCCTTGAATGCAAGCATCTGCGTTCTTGTTCCGCTGTTTGCAAAATCACCTACAACGTAAAGCGCATCAAGCTTGTTATATTCTTCTTTGTCACTGAGAGCATAGGCAGTCTGAATCGCTTTCTGCATACGCTCACGTTCAACGGTATGCTCATCCTTATAATGAATGTCACTGACTACCATAAATCTGAGCACGGGGCTGAAATTATTGTCGAATCCCATATGAAGCTGTCTCCTTTGTTATGTAATAACAAAACAGCGCATTACCAAGATTTTCCTGATAATGCGCCGCTGATTTAATGATTAAACGGTGTTGCCGGATTGGCACACTTGCACTTATCCTGTTAAGCTATTGCGCAATCAACCCATTGATGAGATAAGAGCAACGATGCTTGCAACGATATCCTTAACGATCTTCTGGAAATTAACCTGACCGATCCAGCCTGCAAAGTTATCAAGGAGAGTCTTCCACTTAATGCTCTGAAGAAGCTCTTTGAAAGTCATATTTGACGTGTCTGCACCGTTATCTGCACATTCAACCGTATAGAAATTGGTGTTGAGAACGTCACCGCTTTCAACCTTAACGTAATATTTGCCTGCTTCAAGACCTGTAAGTTCAATTTCAACAGCCTTATCCTTTGTTGCGGTTGCAGTTGAAGCAACGCTTTCGCCCTTGCCGTTAACAACGCTTACCTTCCACTTACCGTCTGTTGTTACGGTCTTGGGTTCGGCAGCAACCTTAACGGTGTACTTTGTTTTTGCAGCAACTTCGATTGCGTAGTAGTCAACGTCGTTCTTATCAAAGATTGTGCTGTAAAGGAAGCCTGTTTTGGGAAGAACGTTTGCATAAGCGATTGTATCGTTATATTCTGCTTCTGAAGTTGCGTCTTCAACATAAACAACATAGAGCTTGTAGCCGCCCTCTGTGCCTGTTACGGAAATATAATATTCGGAATTGCCCGCAACACCGATGCAGGGACTCTTAACGGTTGTATCTGCCTTTGCAACTTCAAACTTGCCGAACTTTTTCCACTCTGTCAGACCGTTTGAGCCTTCTGAATATGTTTCAAGTTCAAGCGCAAAATTGCCGCCGAAAGCTGCATCGTTTTCAACGAAGATATAGATGTAGCCGGGCTTCGCAATGTTGAATTTATAATAGTCAACGTCTTCTGCTGCGGGAACTGTACCGCTGTACTTTTTAAGAGCATAGATTGATGAAAGTTCGATTTCAGTTGCCTTTTCGCGAGTATCGTTTGTTTCATACTCGCAAAGAACGTCTGTGTCGATAGCTGCAGAAATCTTATATTCAACAGTTGTGTCGCAAACCGAACCCTTTGTTACCTTAACAAAGTATTTGCCTGCAGCCGCACCGAAAGCGGGTGAAGAAACGGAAGCAGCGTTTGCAGCAACAGCAAAGGAAGCAACTGCCTTTTCTGCCTCGTCAAGCACCTCAACGGTGAAATATGTACCAACTGCTTCTGCGTTTGCAGCGTGTTCAACAGTTACGGTTACAAGACCTGATTTCTCAACCGTGAATGAGAAGTAGTCCGTATCCTCTGCGCTGTTGATTTTGCCTGTTACCGTGTCACCGACAGCAAAAACATCCGCACCTGAAGCAACGCCGTTAGCGGCATCTGTTTCGGTTGCGTCAGCAGCAAATGCCACTGAAGCGAAGCTCATGCTCATAATAAGAGCCATCAGCACGGCAAGAAATGATTTAACTTTTTTCATTTTTTGTCCTCCTGTTTTATTGAAAAATTTCAAAATAGGCGATTGATAAATGAATTTTACCACATTTTTTATGTCTTGTCAAATCAATATGACGTGTAAATTATTAACATTCGGTAAACATTGATATTTTTTCATCCGCAATAAAGAAAAATCACGGCACCGAAAAGCAGTGCCGTGATAAAAATTATTATTTGTAATTAATACATTCCGCCGCCCTGAGCTGCCATTGCAGCTGCCTGAGCCGCATCTGCTGCGGGGTCGGGTTTATCGGTAACAAGGCTTTCGGTTGTGAGAACCATCGATGCAACGGATGCTGCGTTCTGAAGAGCCGAACGTGTTACCTTTGTGGGGTCAAGAATACCCTCGGATGCCATATCGCAATATACGTCCTTTGCAAAGTCGTAGCCGTAGCCGATTTTGCCGCTTTCCTGAATAGCGTTGATGATGATTGAGCCTTCAAGACCTGCGTTTGCCGCAATCTGGCGAACGGGTTCTTCAAGAGCCTTGAGAACAATTTTGATACCTGTCTTTTCGTCAGCATCGTCAGTTGTGTCAAGAAGAGCCTTGACGCCGGAAACTGCATTGAGAAGAGCAACGCCGCCGCCTGCAACACAGCCTTCTTCAACGGCTGCTTTTGTTGCTGCAAGAGCATCTTCAATGCGGAGTTTCTTTTCTTTCATTTCGGTTTCTGTTGCTGCGCCAACCTTGATAACAGCTACGCCGCCCGAAAGCTTTGCAAGTCTTTCCTGAAGCTTTTCTCTGTCAAAATCAGACGTTGTGTTTTCAAGCTGAAGCTTGATCTGAGCGATTCTTGCGGAAATATCGTCTTTTTCGCCTGAGCCGTCAACGATGATTGTGTTTTCTTTTGAAACCTTAACCTGACGTGCTCTGCCGAGCTGTGCAAGCTGGGTATCCTTGAGTTCAAGACCGAGGTCAGCTGTGATAACTTCGCCGCCTGTGAGAATAGCGATATCCTGAAGCATTTCCTTTCTTCTGTCGCCAAAGCCGGGAGCCTTAACGCAAACGCAGGTAAATACGCCTCTGAGCTTATTGACAAGGATTGTTGAAAGAGCTTCGCCCTCAACGTCCTCAGCAATTACAACAAGCTTGCCGCCTGCGTGCATAATCTGCTCAAGGAGAGGAAGAAGGTCCTGAATGCTGGAAATCTTTTTATCAGTGATAAGAATGAGAGCATCGTCAATGACAGCTTCCATCTTTTCGGTGTCTGTTACCATATAGGGAGAAATATATCCTCTGTCAAACTGCATACCTTCAACAACCTCTGCCTCGGTAACAGCGATTTTGGATTCTTCAACAGTGATAACGCCGTCGGAAGTAACCTTTTCCATTGCGTCTGCAATGAATTTGCCTACCTCTTCGTCAGCGGAAGAAATTGTTGCAATTCTTTCGATATCTTCTGTGCTTGAAACAGGCTTTGAATTTTCTCTTACCTGTGCAACTGCAGTTTCAACAGCCTTAGCCATACCCTTTTTGACAACCATGGGGTTAGCACCTGCCGTAACGTTCTTCATACCCTCTCTGATAAGAGCCTGAGCAAGAAGAGTTGCGGTTGTTGTGCCGTCGCCTGCAACGTCGTTTGTCTTTGTGGAAACTTCCTTAACAAGCTGAGCGCCCATATTTTCAAAAGCGTCCTCAAGCTCGATTTCTTTTGCGATTGTTACGCCGTCATTTGTGATGAGCGGTGCGCCGTACTTTTTGTCAAGAACAACGTTTCTGCCCTTGGGACCAAGGGTGATTTTGACTGTATTTGCAAGCTTATCAACGCCTGCCTGAAGAGCCTTGCGGGCTTCTTCGCCATAAATAATCTGCTTTGCCATTATCGGTTACCTCCTTATTCTACAATAGCAAGAATGTCGCTCTGGCGAACAATGGTATATTCCTCTTTGTTGAGCTTAACCTCTGTGCCTGCATATTTGCCGGTGATTACCTTATCGCCAACCTTAACGTACATTTCAACTTCTTTGCCGTCAACAATGCCGCCGGGACCAACGGCAATTACTTCTGCAACCTGGGGTTTTTCCTGTGCCGAAGGTGCAAGAATAATACCGCTGTTTGTTGTTTCTTCAATTTCTACAAGCTTGACAACAACTCTGTCAGCAAGTGGTTTGAGTGTCATATCTATTACCTCCAAATATTTAATACGTTATCAATTAGCACTCTTCACTTGTGAGTGCTAATTCATTGTAGCCCCTTTTTTCGTCCCTGTCAAGATATTTTCCTAAAATTAACAATATCGTAATAAATAGATTCAGTCTGCGCCATTACAAATTTGTAACATCTGTTGACATTATAAATCTTTATGATATTATTTATTATATATAGCCAAAATCTATGACAATTCAGCGAGGATTATTATGGTTAAAGAATATGCAGCAAAACTGAAGCCTCTTGAAGATAAGTTCAGGGAATTTATCTTTTCAAAGTACTTCTCAGTTTTTCTTTTTGCTCTCGGAAGCTTTTTTGCAATCATCGGGCAGGAAGTTTTCGGCACACTTGTTTTTGTGCTCATCATAACAGCCTGCTTTGCCGTTACCGATGACTTTTTGCCCGTTCTGCAAGCGATACTGTTTGTTACCTGTTTCGCAATACGGTGCAAGAATTCGTTTGATTCGTTTGTAAAATTCTGGTGGATGGCTCCGCCGATAATCATACTGTTTTTGATACACTTTTTTAAATATAAAATCAAATTTGAAAAAGGCAGTTGCTTTAACGGCATACTGGCGGCTTCAATCGCAACTACCGCAGGCGGTTTCGGTATTATATCGTTCAAAGAATATTTCAGCCTCACTTCACTTTTCTATATGTTCCTGCTCGGCTTCGGAATGCTGTTTATTTATATGTTCTTATCAGCCACGTTCAGAGTACGTGAGGAATACGTTTTTTCACAGAGATTCGCCGAAATTATGACGGCAATCATTCTTTTCCTTTTTGTATGCGTTGCAGAGGAATATATCAGCCGTTACGCTGAATTTATTGCCAACCCGAACGTTCTCGCTTTTCAGTGGCGCAACAACGCATCAACCGTTCTGATGCTTGCAATGCCCTTCCCTTTCTGGTTATCCGTTAAAAAGTTTCCCTATTTCTTTGTCGGTATTCTTTCATATATAACAATTCTTTGCACCGGCTCAAGAGGCGGTATGATTTTCGGTCTTATTGAGCTTGGCATCTGCCTTGTTTTTCTGCTTGCTGTTGACAAGCCGCACAGAAAGCATATTCTCATTTTCATCGGTGCCGCCGTCGGCTGTGTGCTTATTGCAATCAAACCCCTGCTTGATATGCTCAGCTATACAATCGGCAGACTTTTCACCTACAGCGAAAACACAATCCGCATTCAGCTTATCCAGAGAGGCTGGGGCGACTTCAAATCCAACATATTCTTCGGCAGAGGCATCGGCTACATGGGTAACAGCGACGTTCATAACAACGCAAAATTCACGCTCTGCTGGTATCACTGCTCACCCATTCAGGTTATAGGCAGCTTCGGACTTACAGGCGTTGCCGCTTACGGATATCTTATATATAACCGCTTCAAGGTTCTTTCAAAGAACATATCCCTGTTTAACCTGTTTATATTTATTTCATACATCGGTCTTGAACTGATGTCCCTCGTTAACCCCGGCATTTTCTCACCGTTCCCCTATCTCTTCCTTATCACATTCTACTTTGTTGCCATTGAAAAATGCACACCGAAGGATGAAATCACAACATTAAAAAGCATTCTTTCCGTCAGGAACGGAGGTAAGAAATGAACGTATTATCAATAGGAAACAGCTTTTCAACCAACGCACATAAATTTCTTCCCCATATGGCAAAAGCAGCAGGCAAAGAGCTTCTGCTTTGCAACCTTTTTATCGGCGGTTGTTCGTTGGAGCAGCACTGGAAAAACCTGCGTGAGGAAAACGCAGACTATGATTACGAGGTTTATCTGCCGTTTGAAACCGAGATGAGCCGACCTGACGGCGTGGCAATTCACGAAGCGGTTGAGGACGAAGAATGGGATATAATAACTCTTCAGCAAGGCAGCGCCTTAAGCGGCGTGAGAGAAAGCTATACACCCTATCTTTCTGAGCTTGCCGAATACTGCAGAATGGTTCAGCCAAAAGCAGAGCTTATGTTTCACCAGACCTGGGCATACGAAAAAGGTTCACAGCACCCCGCATTTGCCACTTATAAGCACGATCAGGCAGAAATGTACCGCGCCCTCACTCAAAGCTGCCTTGAAGCAACCGAAGAAGCAGATATCGGCTTGATTATCCCGAGCGGCAGAGCTTGGGAAACCGCAAGACAGAGCGTTATCGGTGACAAGCTGACCGAAGACGGATTTCACGGCAACGATATGGGATGTTACCTTGCAGGCGCTTGTTTTTACGAGATGATTTTTAAAGAAAGCATTCTTGACAACGGCTTTTACCTGCCCGATTATCCGAAAGAAATAACGGAAATCCTCAAAATCTGCGCCCACATCGCAGTTGAGGAAGGTTTGAGATAAAAACTGAACACAACAAACAAAAGCCTCACAGTCAAACTGTGAGGCTTTCCTTATACAATAATCGGTTCTGATAATGAAAAAAGGAGCAGTCTTGCGACTGCTCCCAAAAACATTTTTTAATTATTCGTTGATTTCGATAACAACGCCTGAACCAACTGTTCTGCCGCCTTCACGGATAGCGAAGCGGAGACCCTTTTCGATAGCGATGGGAGTGATGAGTTCAACATTCATATCAACGTTATCGCCGGGCATGCACATTTCTGTTCCTTCGGGAAGGCTGATTACGCCTGTAACGTCAGTTGTTCTGAAATAGAACTGAGGACGGTAGTTGTTGAAGAAGGGAGTATGACGACCGCCTTCTTCCTTTGTAAGAACGTAAACCTGACCCTTGAACTTTGTGTGGGGGTTGATTGAACCGGGCTTGCAGAGAACCTGACCGCGTTCGATTTCGCTTCTCTGAACACCACGAAGGAGAGCGCCGATGTTGTCGCCTGCCTCAGCATAGTCGAGGAGCTTGCGGAACATTTCGATACCTGTAACAACTGTCTTTCTCTTTTCGTCTGAAAGACCAACGATTTCAACTTCTTCTGAAGTCTTGAGCTGACCTCTTTCAACTCTACCTGTAGCAACTGTACCACGACCTGTGATTGTGAATACGTCTTCTACGGGCATAAGGAAGGGAAGGTCTGCCTTACGATCGGGTGTGGGGATATATTCGTCAACAGCAGCCATGAGTTCCCAGATGGGAGCAAGAACGTCAGCGCCTGTGTCGTCGCCTTCATAGTTGAGAGCCTGAAGAGCTGAACCCTTGATGATGGGAGCTTCTTCATCGAAGCCGTACTCAGCAAGTGTTTCACGGATTTCCATTTCAACGAGCTCGAGG
>JAGBAK010000018.1 GCA_017938985.1 Clostridia bacterium | reverse complement strand
TCTTACCGTCTTGCAAAGCACGACGTTAAGCGTTACCCCGGTATCATCACCGCTTCCGACGGCACACCTTATTATACCAACAGCTCGCATCTTCCCGTTGGTTACACAGAGGATGTTTTTGAAGCTCTTGATATGCAGGATGAACTTCATACTCTCTACACATCAGGTACGGTTTTCCATGCTTTCCTTGGCGAAAAGCTTCCTGATTGGAAGACTGCTGCAAATCTTGTCAGAAAGATTTCAGAAAACTATAAGCTTCCTTACTACTCAATTTCTCCCACTTACTCCGTATGTAAGAACCATGGCTACATCGCAGGCGAGCATTTCACTTGCCCCGAATGCGGTGAAACTGCAGAAGTTTACAGCCGTATCACAGGTTATTACAGACCCGTTCAGAACTGGAACGACGGTAAGTCACAGGAATATAAGGAGCGAAAGGTTTATAATATCGCAAACTCCGATATCACAAAGCACGGCACAGTCAAGAGAGAAGCAGCTGCAACAGCAGAGGCAGAAACGGCTTGCCCCCTTGCTGACGGACTTTATCTTTTCAAAACAGCAACTTGCCCCAACTGCAAAATAGCTCTTGCTCAGCTTTCAAAGGCAGGCATCGCAGTTAACGAAGTTATGGCATATGAGAATCAGGACCTCGCCGTTAAACTCGGTATCAAGCAGGCTCCCACACTTGTTGTTGTTTCCGGCGGTTCATATGAAAAATACGCAGGCGTTGCAGATATCAAGAAGTTCATTGATTCCGCAAGCAGTGCCGCAATCTGATTTTTGATTAAATAAATAAAAAAGACAGCCTGCACACTGCAGGCTTGTCTTGTTTTAAAGGATTGACGTTTATGTATGATATTATTATAATTGGTGCAGGCCCTGCAGGCTTAACTGCGGCGCTCTATGCCCTCAGAGCAGATAAAACCGTTCTTGTGCTTGAAAAAGGCACTTTCGGCGGTCAGATAACCTATTCTCCCCAGATTGAAAATTATCCCGGCTTTGCAACAATGAGCGGCAATGAATTTGCCGATAAGCTTGTTGACCAGGTACTTTCACAGGGCGCTGATATTGAAATGGAAACCGTAACCGAAATCCGTGATAACGGCGCAACAAAGACTGTTGTTACAGAGGACGGTGAGCACGAGGCAAAGGCTGTTATTATTGCAACAGGCGTTAAGCACAGACAGACGGGTCTTGCAAAAGAAAACGAGCTTGTAGGTGAAGGTATTTCTTACTGTGCGGTATGTGACGGTGCATTCTTCAAGGGACAGACCGTAGCCGTACTCGGCGGCGGTAACTCCGCTTTGCAGGAAGCTGTTCTTCTTTCGGAGGGCTGCAAAAAGGTTTACGTTATTCAGAACCTTGATTTCTTTACGGGCGAAGCAAGACTTGTTGAAAAGCTCAAAGAAAAAGATAACGTTGAATTCATTATGGGTACCGTTATCACAGAGCTTAAAGGCGACACAACCCTTAACGGTCTTAAGCTTAAAAAAGAAGCTGACGGCAGCGAAAGCGACCTTGAGGTTGACGGTCTTTTTGTTGCCATCGGTCTGATTCCCAACAATACCGCCTTTGCTGATATCGCAGGTCTTGATGAGTGGGGATATATTGATTCCGATGAAAGCTGTGTCACAAAAACAGCAGGCGTTTTTGTTGCGGGCGACTGCCGCAAAAAACAGATAAGACAGATAACAACTGCAGCTGCCGACGGTTCGGTTGCGGCTCTTGCTGCTTGTCGTTATATTGATTCACTTTGATTAAACAATCCGTAAAAACATTCTGCCGAGGAATTTTTTTACGGATTTGTTGCAGTGTTTATCAGAGGGTAAAATATGAAAAATATATTAAAAAAGATATTTGACTTTTTAAAAGAGAACAAAAAGATGACAGCCATTCTGCTGGTGTTTATTCTCGTTGGCGGAATTATATCGGGGCTGTGCCTTGATTACTGGGCAAAAACGGGCAGAGCACCGTTCACAAAACCCGGAAAAGTGTGCGTTGTTATTGACCCCGGTCACGGAGGAAAAGACGTTGGCGCAACCGTTGACGGCAGGTATGAGAAAGACGATAATCTGCGCATAGCGCTTAAGGTTAAAGAGTGCCTCGAAGAAAAGGGGATTGACGTTGTTCTGACAAGGACAATCGACATTTATCTTAGCCTTGAGGACCGCTGCGAATTTGCGAATTCACGCTCGGCTGATTTGTTTGTTTCGCTTCACAGAAACAGCGCGGCTTCCGATGTCGGCGGCGTTGAAATCTGGATTGGCAGCGATAACGACTACAGAGCACGTTCTCTTGCCAAAACTATGCTCAAAGGACTTGAAAAAGCAGAAATAACCGATGACCGCGGAGTCAAGGTCGGATATATCGGCGACAGAAGCAAGGACTATTATGTCAACAAGCATACCGATATGACAAGTTGTCTTGTGGAGCTTGGGTTTATCACAAGTGAAGATGATAACGAACTTTTTGACAAAAACCTTGACGCTTATGCGCAGGCTATAGCAGATGCAATCGAAAAGCATCTTTGATGTCTGCTCACGGAGCGAAGACCAAAATAAAACAGTAGGGACAGCCCTTGTGGCTGTCCGCATAAGAACTAAAGCTTGCGGCGGTTACAAAAACCTCTGCAAGCTTTTGTTTGTTCACAGTAGTGTAGGGCGGGATGCCTACATCCCGCCGTTTTAGATTATAATGCAACATCTGCGGCGGCTTGAGGGCAAGCCGCCCTACTCTGTTTACCTTGTTACTATTGATAGTAACGCTGCCTCTACGTTGCTGACGTGATTTGCAGCGTTGTTTTTAATAACCTTTAGGTGACGGAAAACTGTCCCGAGAGTAAAAATAAAGCTTGCATCGGCAATTCGCCTTCTGCAAGCTTTTGTCTTACATATCAGAATCAAGTTTCTGCAAACGGTGTGCTTATGCCTGTCAGCCTGAAATTGACAGGTGCTCTGTCACAGTTAAATCGGTAAACGCTCATCGCAATACCTATGCCGAAATAAATACACATATTTGAAGAGCCGCCTGCGCTGATGAAAGGCAGGGTAATGCCGATGCTCGGCAGAAGCATAAGGCACATACCGATGTTGATAATTGTCTGCGCACCAATCATAAACACCGTACCGTAGCAAAGAAGCGCACCTGTGATGTTTCTTGAACGCTTAGCGACCATAGCGATGCGTATAATGATGACCGAAAGCACAACCAACAGTGCTATGCAACCAACAAAACCAAGCTCTTCACCGATAACCGAAAGCACCATATCGCTCTCGTTAACGGGAACGCCGCCGGGAGTTTGGGTATAAGTTCCTTTAAAAAGTCCGTCGCCCCACATTCTGCCCGAACCGATAGCGTTAACGCACCGTTGCTGCTGATAAATTATTTTTTCATAATCATATTCGCTGAGAGCTTCGGGATAATATATGGCGAGAATACGCTGTCTGTGGAACGATGAAAGGAATTTTGTCCAGAGCAGAGGAACAAACGCAAGACCCATACCGATTGCAACTGCGAAATACCTCAGCTTTACACCTGCAACAAACATCATGCCGATAAACATAAATGCAAAAACAATTGCCGAACCAAGGTCGTCGGTTATGATGATAAGACCAATCGGTACAAGTGCGTGAAGAGTCAAAAGGATAACGTTTTTGAAGCTGTTGACGTTATCTTTAACTGCTTCAATGTGGGCGGTAAAAGTTATAATAAAACCGATTTTTGCAAGCTCCGACGGCTGAAAGTTAACCTTTGTGTCGCCAAGCTTCAGAATCGGAAGCCAGCATCTGGCGTTGGGTCTGTCAGAGGGGCCGTCACCAAAGGGGAAAAGCAAAAGTATCAGCAACAGACATACGCCTGCAACAAACGGCCACAGCCGCAGTATGGAATCGTAATCAAGAAAGGATATCACAATGCAAAACGCAATGCCGACAGTTGAAGCGATAACCATAATCAGGCATTCACGGCTGAGCAGAGTGCCCGCGTCAATCGCTTTGTTTCTTGTTGCGCTGTAAACCATCATTGCACCAAAGGCAGATGTAAGAATGCAGGTGAGGTAGAGAAACCAGTCTGTTTCTTTTAATGCATATTTCAGAGAACTGTTTTTTGCCATGTGATCACCTCCGTATAACAATTTGCTTTGAATAATCAATGATTAACCCGAACGAAAGCGGATTAATCATTCATAACTCAAATAAAGGGGTCAGCTTAAAGCCGACCCCTTTTTGAATGTCGATAAAGTTGCTGAAACATAAACGAAATAAAACTGAAAACCTTGTCAGCCTCCCTTTCAAGGGGGCGTTATTTTCGATAGAAAATGACGGGGGTGGCAAAAATGGTTTTTTCGTTTATTTGACGTTTTTTCTCCCATCGACATACCTTTGTACGCCTTCGGTTGAAGAAAACGCCATTCAGCTTTTTTCTCAACAGTTACACATTAATGGTCGGGTTATCTTACTTCGTTGAAAAGTGTAAGATAAGCTTCTGCAATGTATGCGCCTGCCATACGGCCGGTTGAAACGATTTCTTCATTCTCTGTGAGATATGAATGCCATTCGTTTGAGGGAAGCATATAGCCGATCTGGTCGTTGGTTACGCCAAAAACAAGAAGCTTTCTGTTCTTTGCGGCATCAGCGAATGATGAGTAATTCCATTCGTCGCCGTCCCATGCTTCAGCAGAAGAATCAACGCCGCCGTAAGCGATTTCGGGAGCAAGCTCGCCGGGGATAAGAGCAACTGCAAGGTCTGTGCCGAATTCGCAGTAGCCTACTTCAGTAACAACTTCGTATGAACCCTTGTTCTTTACGATCTGGTTAATAAGAAGACCGCCTTTTGCAGCAAGCTTAAGAATGCTGTTGTCAACGGGAACGTAAGTTTCTGCAAGTCTGATGTTGAAGATGGGAGCGATTGCCTTATCGTTGTCGATTGAGATTGCAAGCTTTGCGAGTTCTTCGCCGAAGAGAGCAAGTCTTGCATAGCCTTCGCCCTGTTCTTTATAAGGAGCGGAGTTGGGGTCAACTTCGGGAAGATAGTCATATTCTGATGTCATTGCAAGTTCTGCACCGAGAATATAGAAAACGTTTGCTTTTGCGTTTTCGTTGATGTATTTTTCCATAAAGTAGGGATAGTCGCCTGTGATTTCTGTGCCGCCTGCGCCGTAGCCTACGCAATGAATGGGAGCGTTGAGAAGCCATGTTTCTGCACTGCCGTCGTTGGGAACAAAGCGGATTCTGTGAAGGTCTGTGTCATAAACGTAGGGCTTACGCTTGTCATACATGAATTTTGTAGCGTCTGCTGTGCCGTAGTAAAGCTCGCCTTCCTTCATATCGTCAACTGCTTTGAGCATTGAATCAACTGTTACCTTATAAAGGTTTTCCATAAAGCTCTTATTCTGACCGTTGGGAAGCTCAAGACCGAAAAGGTTTCTGAAGCAGGATGTGAAGAGAGCGGTGATAAGGTTGCCGTTAAGACCGAAAGTATCAACGCAGCTGTGCTGATGAAGAGTTGAAATGTTAACAGCTGTGATATTAAGGTTTTTCTTTGCAGCTTCCTGAGCAAAAGCAGCTCTGATGCCTCTTACGTCGGTTGACGAAAGACCGTAGGAGTCGATGCAGGCAAAAATTGTGATGCCTCTGCCGTCAGAAACAGCAATTGTTCTTACCTTCTGGTCGTCCATGATGTTTGTTGCAAATTTGTTGCCGATTGCAAGGCTGCCGCCAACGTTGTGACCTTCCTCAAGCTCTTTGCCTGTCTGGATGCTTGCGTTTGCATAGCCTACCGACCACTTTGCGTCTGCTGCAGGAGTTGAAAGGAATTCATCTGCAGTCATACCTTCATAGAAGTTTTCGGTAACGTAATCATCCTTGTCAACAAAGTGACGGGGCTCAACGATGAGCGAAGCGATACCGTTTACAAGACCGTCAAGAAGCTTGTCAACAAAGCGGTAAAGCTTTTGTTCAACGGGAGATGTAACTTCCGTTGCGGCGGATGCGGGTACGCAGAATGCTGCTGTGAAGAGCATTGCAACTGCGAGGAGTGCGGCTGTTAATCTTTTTGTCATTTTTTTGACCTCCATAAATTATTTTAAGATTATCAGTTCATATTTTTAAGCTCCATATCACCGAAGCTTATAAGCTTTTTCTTTCTCATAAATTCTGAAACAGCCAGTGTTATGAGAGCGGGTGCAATAAAATGCATAACCAGAATTTCAAGCAGTACAATAATAGGGTCTTTGCCTTCTGATGTCATTGACTCAAAGGTGATAAACTGACCAACAAGACCCGAAGTGCCCATACCTGCGCCTGTTGCACCGCAAGACATCTTGAGCACAACCGTAGAAATCGGACCGAGAATTGCGCTTGTTATGATGGGCGGAATCCATATCTGCGGATGCTTCACTATGTTGGGCATCTGAAGCATTGACGTGCCAACGCCCTGTGCAATAAGACCGCCGACCTTGTTTTCACGGTAGCTGGCAACTGCAAAGCCAATCATCTGAGCGCTGCAGCCTACTACTGCTGCACCGCCTGCAAGACCGTTTAAACCAAGGATAATTCCGATTGCCGCCGAGCTTATGGGCAGTGTAAGACAAATACCCATTACAACCGAAACAACAATACCCATCAGTATGGGTTCGCGCTCCATACCCCATTCAATCAGGTTGCCTATGTATGTTGTAACCTTTGATACGGGCGGCCCCACAAAAATACCTGCCGCACCGCCGACAAGAATGGAAAGGGCGGGCGTAAGGATAATATCAAGCTTTGTTTTGCCGCTTACAAGTCTGCTTGCCTGAATGGCAAAGAATGCGGCGATGAACGCACATAAAGGGTCACCGGGGCCTGAAATAACAACTCCTGTGCCTGCAACAATTTTAGGGGCAAATGCGCCAACCATACCTGCAACCGCCGCCGATGCGCTTGCAAGGGGAGAGCATTTGTATTTGAACGCCATACCAACGCCGATGCCTGCACCTGTTATGGATTTGGCAATTCCTGCAACGGCAATAATATATGTGCCGATAACACCGGGAACAAATTTTCCTGCCTGCTCAAGGATTGTGCCGATTATCAACGTACCGAAAAGACCGAGTGCCATACCCGAAAGTCCGTCAATAAAAATATAATTCAGCACCTTTTTTACGTTATTCATTTTTTCGCCTTCTTTGATTTTTAGCTCTTATTTGATTAATTTGTCGATTGCATCTGCATAGAGAGTTGCAATGAACGTTGCGCCGTTATCGTTGGGGTGAACGCCGTCAGCGGACCAATGATATGCGTCTTTTCCTACACAAGCCTGAGCCATAAGTCCGTCAAGCGGAATATAGAAATCGGCAAACTCTCTTGCAAGCTTTCTTGTTATGTCAATTTTGCCGTTGAGATCTTCTCTGAAATAGAGCTTATCCTCAACGGGAAGAAGAAACTGTTCAATGATGAGGATTTTTGCGTTTGTTTTTTCTTTGATTTCGGTCAGCACTTTTCTGTACTGTGATTCAAAAACGTCGTTGCCCAGCCAGCTGCGGTCAGCTGCTCTGTGCCAGGTATCGTTAATACCGATGTGAATTGAAACGACGTCGGGCTGAATGTCAATAAAATCGCTCTGCAGGCGATCAACAAGGTCTTTGGTCTGGTTGCCGCTTATGCCGAGGTTGATGAATTCAAACTCCGTTTCGGGGTGAGCTTTTTTGATAAGCTCTGCCGCAAATTTGGGGTAACCGTTGCCGAGATTGTGTATATCCTCTCTGTCTCTGCCCCAATCCGTTATTGAGTCGCCTTGAAAAAGTATTTTCATAATATCGCCTTTCAGAATTGATTCTTGATTTTGTGAAGCTTTTCGGGGATGTCGATGTGCTGAGGGCAAGCTTTGACGCAGGCACCGCATTTCTGACATCTTTCCGCAACGTATTCAATATCGGGCATGATTTCTTTTACCGCTCTTCTGCCGCCCGTTGTGATGTTGTTGTAAGCCGCAAACACCTTGGGTATTTCAACCCCGAAGGGGCAGGGCATACAGTATTCGCAACCTGTGCAGTTAACGGCAGTCAGCTCGTCAAAAGCCGCCTTTGCTTCACGGAGCATTCTGAGTTCATCTTCGCTGAGCATACCTGCCGAAGCTTTGTCGGCATAGCCGATGTTTTCGGTAACCATTTTTTCGGAACCCATACCGCTGAGAAGCATTGAAACTCCGGGAATGTTCCACACAAAATCAAGTGCCCATTCAACGGGTGTTTTTGAAGCGTCAAGCTTTTCTGCAACAATTTCGTGAGGGGTTGCAAGTTTGCCGCCGAGAAGCGGCTCCATAACAATCACGCCCAGACCCTTTGAAGCGGCATATTCAAGACCTTTGACGCCTGCCTGATAGTCTGTGTCAATGTAGTTGAACTGAATCTGGCAGAATTCAAAACCGTCGTAAGCGTCAATGATTTTTTTGAAAACCTCAAGGTCGTCGTGGAACGAAAAACCGAAATGCTTTATCTTTCCGTCTGCAATGAGCTTTTCGATTTTTGGCAGAACGTCAAACTTAAGAACTTTGTTTTCCCACGAATCGTTATTAACTGCGTGAAGAAGATAGAAATCAACGTAATCGACGTCAAGTTTTCTGAGCTGCTCGTTAAAAATGCGCTCAACGTCCTCTTCGCATTTGACTTCGCCCAGAGGAAGCTTCGTTGCGATGTAAGCCTTTTCTCTGTAGCCGTCTTTCACCGCTTTGCCGACGAGGCTTTCGCTTTCGCCGTTATGATAAAAGAAAGCTGTGTCAAGGTAATTTACGCCGTTATCGATGCCTAAACGGATAATTCTGATTGCTTCCTGCTCGTCAATTTTATCCGTACCTTCAACTGTCGGCAATCTCATACAGCCGAAACCGAGAGTTGAAACGTCAACCCCCGTCAGTCCGAGTTTTCTGTAACGCATATTTTTTTCCCTTTCGTTGTAATCAATATATTATATCATAATCAATTTAAAAATACAAGCGAAGTATGTTATTTGCTGCAATTTTTAAGAGTGTATCTGCCTGCAAGCAGAGCCTGCGCAACGTCTTTTGAATCGTTGACGTCTTCGTCAAAATAAACTCCGCCCGGTTCCATTGTGAGAATTCCGTGAAAATCAGAGCCCGAAAGCATTCTGAAGCCGAATTTTTCTGCCCACATACGGGCGACGTCGTTGCGTGAATCGTGGTTGCCGTGACCGTTGTAAACCTCAATGCCGTCAACAATTCCGGGCGCTTTTATGAACATACCGTTTCTGAAAGGATGTGCCTGAAAAATTGCAAGACCGTTCTCTTTTGCAATGGGCATAAAATCCTCAAGCGTGGGAATATGCGCAAGGTCGCGGGAATAAAGAAATTCTTCGTCAAAACCGTAAACGAGGTAATCGTTATCGTTTTCGAGAAAACGGATTTCCATACCGAGAATCACCTTGAAGCTTTTGTCTGCAAGAGCTTTTGCCGCATGGTAACCGTCAAGAAAACGGTCCACGTTTTCCTCGTAAGTGCCGCCGAAACGGTCAATGATGTGCTGCATATGGTCGGTTATGATAATTCCTCTGTAACCGAGTGATTTGTAGCGTGCAACAACGTCTGCTGCGGCAACCCGAGCGCAGGAGCTTGATTCCGACGTGTGTATATGTGTGTCAAAAAGATAGCCGCTCATATTAATTATCTCCTTTTGAAAATTTACCGATATATTATATACCTTAATGTCGCTTTATTCAATAGAAAAAGTTAATTTAACTACCCGATACGACAAAAAATTCTCAACGGCGGCGGTTATAATTATCTGCAAGGCAGGTGGTTTGATGAATACGGTTATTTATGCCGATATTCTTGTTGCGGTCAATATGATAGTCAATTATTTGCTTTTGCGTGCCTCCTGTGCGGTAACGGGTGCGGACTGCAGAACGGTCCGGCTGTTTTTGTCGGCGGCGGCAGGCGGATTATACTCAATGATTATATTTGTGAACGGTATTCCGCCGTTTGTGAGTTTCCTGATAAAGCTTGTGTTTTTGCTGTTTATGGTTGCCGTTGCCTTCGGTGCAAAATCGCTTAAATCCTTTGCCAAAAACTGCGCCGCATTTTTCATTGCGAACTTTGTTTTTGCAGGCGTTATGCTGGCAATCAGTACCTTTGTTTCGCCGCACGGTGCGCTTTATGTGAACGGCGTTGCTTACTTTGATATCAACATAATCACGCTGGTTGCGGTTTCGGTTATTTGCTACATAATTCTGTCAGTACTTTCACGTCTTGCAAGAAACAGAGCACCTGCACAAAGCATTTATGAAATCACGGTTGAGTACGGGGGGAACAAGATAACGGGTACGGCTCTTTATGATACAGGCAACAGTCTGCGTGACAGTTTTTCGGGCAGACCCGTTATTATTGCGGACAAAAGCTTCGCGGAAAAAATAATAGGCAACGGCGGCGACGTGACAGAACAGAAAAACTTCAGGCTGATTCCTTACAGCACAATAAAAAACGGCGGCGCCTTGTCTGCGTTTATGGCGGAATCGGTTACGGTTTCGGCTTCGGGCGGTGATGTCTGCGTCAGGAATGTTTATATTGCCGTTCCTGAACAAAAGCTCATTTCAGGCGGCTTTTGCGCACTTTTGGGAACACCTGTTTTTGATGCGGCTGATAATGATATAAAAGGCAGTGTATCTGCCGTGAGGAGATGATACGGTGAACAGAATCAAGTGGCTGATAGCAAAAATCAAGGCACGCTTTTTTGAAGTTGAGGTGGACTATATCAACGGTCCCGACACTTTGCCGCCTCCGCTTACAAAAGATGAGGAAAACCGTTGCCTTGAAAGGCTTGAGGCAGGGGATAAGCAGGCAAGAGAGGAACTGATTGTTCATAATCTGCGCCTTGTTGTTTACATTGCACGCAAGTTTGAAAATACGGGAATTTCGGTTGAGGACCTCATTTCAATCGGTACGCTCGGACTGATAAAAGCGGTCAATACGTTCAGAATTTCAAAAAACATAAAGCTTGCAACCTACGCTTCACGGTGCGTTGAAAACGAGATTCTTATGTATCTGCGCAAAACCAACCCGATGAAAGCCGAAGTATCTTATTTTGAACCGCTTAACGTTGATTGGGACGGCAATGAGCTTCTTCTTTCTGATATTCTCGGCAGCGAACCTGATGAAATTTACAAAGATATAGAAGCGGAGGATGAACGCAGCAGACTTTACAAGGCTGTTGCCGCGCTCAATAAACGTGAAAGGCAGATTATGACAATGCGGTTCGGCATTGGCGGCAGCAGGGAATACACACAGAAAGAGGTCGCCGACACTCTCGGAATTTCGCAAAGCTACATATCAAGGCTTGAAAAAAGGATAATTGAAAAAATCAAAAAGGAAATATAAACGAATGGAAATGCTTCACAAAACGGCCGATGCCTGAGTGAAGCATTCATTTTGTTTCGGGTTGCCGATCAATTCATATCTTGACAACCGGCTCAATATAGTATAAAATATTTTACAAGTGTAATTAAAATGGATTGAAAGCGTTTAATCGTACTTTTTAATAAAAACCGATTGGAGTGGAATATTAAAGTGAGTGAGAATCTGATTCAATACGTTGATGCCGCAAGCAGAGGCGATACCGATGCAATGGCAAAGCTTTACTCAAAAACTCTCAAGGCTTCTTATTTCCTTGCTGCAAAACTCAGCGAGAGCGAATCCGAAGCCGTTGAAATAACCAAAAAGGCATATGCAAGAGCGTTTTGCTCAATCGACAAGCTCAAAAAGCCCGAGGCATTTGAAATCTGGCTCAAGCAGATTATTTCAACTATCTACAA
Source organism: Clostridia bacterium (assembly GCA_017938985.1). GTDB lineage: Bacteria > Bacillota > Clostridia > Oscillospirales > Acutalibacteraceae > CAG-177. Next base: position 1,154 of record JAGBAK010000018.1, on the reverse strand, counting down.
AGATAACGCAAAGTTTATTTTTAACGATGCAGACGGCAACGCTCAGGACGTGAACTCCGATTTTCTTCCCGAAGCAATTCTTGAGGATGATAAGGCTGCCGCAAAGGTTATGGAAGCTGTTGCAAAGCTTTCTCCCGAAAGAAAAACGGCTGTGCTTCTTCACTACTATATGGGTATGCCCGTAAGCGCTCTTGCAAAATACTTTGGTGTTTCCGAGAGCACGGCAACCGCAATTCTCAGCAACGCAAAGGCTGATATCAACAGCAAATCAGGCATAAAAGCACCCGATTATCCCGAGCTTGCAACTCTCCCCGTGCTTACAAGACTTTTCAAGAATCTTGTCGCAAAAATGGGTATTGATAACAACGCGGTAAGAGAGATTTTTGTTTTTGCAATTGAATCTTATCTTGAAGTAACACCCAAAACACTCGAAGAACCCATTGTGGATGAAGCGGGAAATAAAGAAGAACCTGCTTTTGATCCCGAAACTGCAGAAGAATCAGCAGAAACAGAAGAAAAAGCGGAGGAATCTGACGAACCTGCAGAAGCAGAGACAGAAGAAACTGCCGAAGAAGAGGCTGCTGAAGAAGAAACAGAAAACGTTCCCGAAGAACTCAAAGAAGCTACAGACGAAACAACAGAAGAAACTATAGACGAAAGTGAATCTCAGAATGACGGCAAGGCTGAAATTGAAGACAGCATTCTTTCGTTCAAAAACAGAATCAGCTCAATGCTCGGCGTAGAGTCAACTGAAAAAGCAGAAGAAGTGACCGCCGATGACGCTGAGCCGGAAAGCGATACGGATTCCGCTGATGAGATTGAAGCAGATGAAGAGACTGCTGATGAACAGGCTGAAACCGCAGAGACTGAGCCTGAAATTCCCAACCTTGAAGAAGATACTTTTGAAAAAATAAAGCAAAGCATTGACGGACTTGCTGAAATTACAGACGGCGAATTGCCGACGGAAAATCAGGATGACGGTGCGGTGGCATTTGCTGATTTCGGCGGTTCAGAGCAGTTTGTCAAGGAAGAACCTGAAGCAAACGAACCTGAAGAAAACAAAGCAAAACCTGCAGTCAAAAAGGCAAAGAAGCCTCTTAACGTCAATCCCAAAATCATAATTGCGGCGGTAGTTATTCTTGTTGTTATTGTGG
>JAGBAK010000017.1 GCA_017938985.1 Clostridia bacterium | reverse complement strand
GACAAGTCAAAGAACTTTACAGGTGTCACAGATTATGAAGAAAATCAGAGACATCTTAGGAATCAGATTCTGATAAAAAAATCAGCCCGACGAAGAAAATTCGTCGGGCATTTTTGTTCTGGTAGTGTGGCTTTGTCAATATTTGTCTGGCTGTATTTTTGCAACCCTCAGTCACTCCGTGACAGCTCCCTTGAAAGGGAGCCCGGGGTGTTAGCAATATTATACCCGTAATCTGACTGCTGTAGTAGCCTCCTTTTGAAAGGGAACGTCACCGAAGCGCCGCCTGTGGCGGATACAGCGAGGTGAGGTTTTGCTCAAAACAGGAAGAATTTCGACCGGCAGGGAGAAAGGCGACCATATTTTGAGTGGCGTTTCTTTTTTGGCGAAGCCAAAAGACGGAGGATTGCAAAAACAATTAACAAATTATTTAATAAGGCTTTCGCCGCTCATCTGTGCAGGCTGTTCAAGGTTCATAATCTTGAGCATTGTGGGAGCGATATCGCAAAGCTTGCCGCCCTCTTTAAGCTCGCAGGGATAACCCATAACGATAAAGGGAACGGGGTTTGTTGTGTGAGCGGTAAAGGGTGAACCGTCGGGTTCAAACATCTTGTCTGCGTTGCCGTGATCAGCGGTGATAAGCATTACGCCGCCCTTTGCCATAACGGCATCTGCAACCTTGCCAACGCAGGTGTCAACAGCTTCAACCGCCTTGACTGCTGCTTCAAACACGCCTGTGTGACCAACCATATCGCAATTTGCAAAGTTGAGAACTATAGCATCATACATATCTGCGTTGATTTTTTCAAGCAGAGTATCTGTTACAATATATGCGCTCATTTCAGGCTGGAGATCGTAGGTTGCAACGTTGGGAGAATCGATAAGAATTCTGTCTTCTCCCTCATAAACGGTTTCCTCACCGCCGTTAAGGAAGAATGTTACGTGAGCATATTTTGTGAATTCAGCAATTCTGAGCTGCTTAAGACCTGCCTTGCTGAAAACTTCACCGATAGGCATATCAATTCTCTGGGGTTTGTATGCAACCTCAACGTTGGGCATATCAGCTTCATACTGAGTCATGCAAACATAATAAATGTCAAGTTTCCTATCTCTTGCAAACCCGTCAAAAGCAGGGTCAACAAAAGCTCTTGTGATTTCTCTTGCTCTGTCGGGGCGGAAGTTGAAGAAGATAACACTGTCGCCGTCTTTAACTGCTTCTGCTTTTTCGCTTACACAAGGAACGATGAATTCGTCAGTTACTTCATTCTTATATGATTCTTCAATCATTTCACAAGCACAAGCAAACTTGGGACCTTCAAGAGCCGTCATTGCACGGTAAGTCTTTTCTACACGGTCAAACTTTCTTTCTCTGTCCATCGCATAGTAGCGACCTTCAACAGTTGCAATTTCACCAACGCCGATTTCAGCGCATTTTTTGTAAAGCTCTGCAAGAAAATCTTTACCTGATGTGGGTGATACATCTCTGCCGTCCATAAGGCAATGGATAAACACTTTTTCAACACCGTTTCTCTTTGCTAATTCAAGCAAACCGTAAAGATGTGTGTTGTGGCTGTGAACGCCGCCGTCTGAAAGCAGACCCATCAGATGAAGAGCCGAGCCGTTCTTTTTGCAGTTTTCAACTGCGCCCAGAAGAGCTTCGTTTTCAAAGAAATCGCCGTCGCTGATTGACTTTGTGATTCTTGTAAGCTCCTGATAAACAACTCTGCCTGCACCGATGTTGGTGTGGCCAACTTCGCTGTTGCCCATCTGACCGTCGGGCAGACCAACGTCCATACCCGATGCACCGATATAGGTCATGGGATTTTCTCTCATAATTTTATCAAGGTTAGGGGTTCTTGCGGAAGAAATTGCGTTGCCGTAATCGCTGTCATTTCTGCCGAAACCGTCCATAATGCAAAGAAGAACGGGTTTTTTGCTCATTTCAAACATTCCTTTCAAATTATCTTATAGCTTTATTGTAGGGAACACTCTTGATTATTCCGCATTTAAAATAAATATCACGTAGGGCGGCTTGCCCTCAAGCCGCCGCAAAGTCTTTTGCTTTTTTAACGGCGGGATGTGGGCATCCCGCCCTACACTTATTTATTATTCGGAACAGCCAAGACTATTCCCTACGTTTATAACGGGCGACCGCACAGCGTCACCCCTACTATTTTGTAACACTCAAATCTTTACGGTAGGGGCGGCTATCAGCCGCCCGCAAATTCAACACCTGATTATACGGGCGGATAATATCCGCCCCTACTCAATGTCAATTTTAAATATTACAAAATATTACATTTAAAATTAAACTGTGTTAAAAATTATTTTGAAGCTGCTGCTACGATAGCTGCAAACTTTTCTGCAACGAGTGATGCGCCGCCGATAAGACCGCCGTCAACGTCATACTGAGCAAGAAGGTCAGCTGCGTTTGCATCGTTCATTGAGCCGCCGTACTGGATAACGAACTTGTCGGCAGCGTCCTTGCTGTAAAGCTCTGCAATAAGAGCACGGATAACAGCGCAAACTTCGTTTGCCTGCTCGGGAGTTGCCGTGAGACCTGTGCCGATAGCCCAGACGGGTTCGTAAGCGATGATGATGTTTGCAAGTTCAGCCTCTGAAACGCCTGAAAGAGCAACCTTTGTCTGCTTTCTTACAACTTCAGCTGTGATGCCGAGCTGTCTTTCTTCAAGAACTTCGCCAACGCAAAGGATAACCTTGAGACCTGCGTTGAGAGCAGCTCTTGTACGGTCACGTACTGTTTCGTCTGTTTCGCCGAAATACTGTCTTCTTTCGGAGTGACCGATGATAACGTAGGGAACGCCTGCAGCCTTGAGCATTTCAGCGGAAACTTCGCCTGTGAATGCGCCGCTTACAGCCCAGTGGCAGTTTTCAGCACCGATTTTGATGTTTGAGCCTTCAGCAGCTTCCATAGCGGCATAAAGGTCAATATAGGGAGCGCAGATAACAACGTCGCAGTCAGCGTTTGCAACGAGGGGCTTCATCTGCTCGATGATTGCCTTTGTTTCTGCGGGAGTTTTGTTCATTTTCCAGTTGCCTGCGATAACAGGTCTGCGGAGTGATTTATCCATTAGAATTACGTCCTTTCATCTTTTTTCAAAAACCATTTTATGGGGTTTTCTTCAATGTATATCCACGTTTCATCATAATCCGCCTGTGCGCGGATTATATGGTCAATATACCCTTTTTGCCATACAGAAAACCCGATTTGCTTGCTGACAGCCCCTTTGAACTGCTGAACTATACGTGATATTGTAGGGGCGACCTGCGGTCGCCCGCACTCATCAGCCTGAATAGAAACAAGCATATGAATGTGGTTTGGCATAACAACATATTTATCAACAGAAACCGCATCATATATATCGGTAATCCGCTGAATTTCATTATCAGCTATTCTGCCGTATTCAGATAACGTATATTCTACTTGCGGGCGACCACAGGTCGCCCCTACGTTGTTCCAAAACAAATGCTCTTTGTTTTTAGTGCATATCGTCACGTGATACGAACCGACAGCAGAATAATCATAGCCTTTCAATCGGATATTTTTTCGCTTGGGTGATTCGTTTATATTATCCATAAACAAACATCAAATCATTTATTAAATGATATTGGAATTTTGGATGAAATTTGGTTTTCGCACCGAACGCCGCGTATGAAGATACGCAAGTGAGGGAGAAAATAAAATTTCGCCAAAATTATTTATCATTAACTGCTTCGATGCCGGGAAGAGCCTTACCCTCAAGGAATTCGAGTGATGCGCCGCCGCCAGTTGAGATGTGAGTCATCTTGTCGCCGAAGCCGAGGGTGTTAACTGCTGCTGCGGAGTCGCCGCCGCCGATGATTGTAACTGCGTCTGTTTCAGCAAGTGCCTTTGCAACTGCGATTGTGCCTGCTGCAAGTGTGGGATTCTCGAAAACGCCCATGGGACCGTTCCATACAACTGTCTTTGCGCTCTTGACTGCGTCTGCATAGAGAGCTGCTGTTGCGGGACCGATATCAAGACCTTCAACGTCAGCGGGGATAGCGTCTGCTGCATAAACCGCTGTGTCGATGGGAGCATCAATGGGGTTGGGGAAGCCTGCTGCTGTTACAACGTCAACGGGAAGAAGAATCTTAACGCCCTTTTCTTCTGCCTTTGCAAGCATATCCTTGCAGTAATCAATCTTGCTTTCGTCAAGAAGAGAATTACCTACGCTGTAGCCCTTAGCTGCGAGGAATGTGTAAGCCATACCACCGCCGATGATGAGAGTATCAGCCTTGTTGAGGAGGTTTTCGATAACGTTGAGCTTGTCGGCAACCTTTGCGCCGCCAAGGATTGTTACGAAGGGTCTTTCGGGAGCTTCAACAGCGTTGCCGAGGTACTGAAGTTCTTTACCCATAAGGTAACCTACAGCAGCTTCTTCAACAAAAGCTGTTACGCCGACTGTTGAGCAGTGAGCTCTGTGAGCTGCGCCGAAAGCGTCGTTAACGTAGAGCTCGCAAAGGCTTGCAAGATCCTTTGAGAATGCTTCGCCGTTCTTTGTTTCTTCTGCACGGAAACGTGTGTTTTCAAGAAGAACAACGTCGCCGTCGTTCATAGCTGCAACAGCTGCCTTTGCGTTTTCGCCGACTACTGTGTCGTCAGCTGCAAAAACAACGTTCTTGCCGAGCTTTTCGCTCAGTCTTGCTGCAACGGGAGCAAGAGAGAACTTTGCTTCGGGGCCGTTCTTGGGCTTGCCGAGGTGGGAGCAGAGGATAACCTTTGCGCCGTCATTTATAAGCTTCTGAATTGTGGGCAGAGCTGCGTTGATTCTGTTTTCGTCTGTGATAACGCCTTCCTTGAGGGGCACGTTAAAGTCGCAGCGAACAAGAACCTTCTTGCCCTTTGCATTAATGTCGTCAACTGTCTTTTTGTTAAGTAAGCTCATTTCAAATCGTCCTTTCAGATTTTATAGTATTTGTTGCATACTTTACCAACTATATATTTTATATTATTATGTCAAATTTTTCAAGCATTATTTATCGTTATTTCGCCGAATATAAACGGGTTTTGGGCATCCGAATTGTTGAGTTGTATTTTTGTTGACTGTTGTTGCTTTTTTTGGTATAATAATTAAATATTGCAAACAGGGGGAAAGAATTATGACGATGTTTCAGATTGTTCTGACAAAGCTGATTTCAACAGTGCTGGCGGTTGTGTTTATTCCGTTTTCAATCCTCACCCACGGAATCGATTTATTCACCTCGGGCGGACACACCGACACCTCAAAAACAAACGTTGTGGGTCTTGGCGCAATTTTTCGCTCGCAGGGTATGACAACCGACGGCGAAACCTATTATTTCTCGTCAAAAACAACGCTTATACGCACAAAGCTTGATGCAACAACCGTTATTGACGCAGATTATTCCGCAATACCCGAAGAACTCAAGGAGCTTGGCATTGCGCACATAGGTGGTCTGAGCTATTATAACGGATATATCTATGCAGGTATGGAGGACAGCAAGGTCTGGGATTATCCCATTGTCGGCGTTTTTGATGCCGAAACCCTTGATTTTGTTGATTATTATATTCTCGACTGCGAAACCGTGACAAGAGGTCTGCCGTGGGTCTGCGTTGACCCTGCAACAGGTTATCTCTATTGCACCGACCACTCGAAGCAACCCGCAAAGCTGCTTGTTTATGACACGGCAAACGAGATGGCTTTCGTCAAAGAAATTCCGCTTTCATTCAGCGTGCCTTCAATTCAGGGCGCAGAGTTTTATAACGGCATTCTTTATGCCGCAACCAATGATGAAACAAAGGCGATTTACAAAATCAACCCCGACAGCGGCGAGGTTGAAAAGCATCTTGACCGCAACCTTGTCGGCGGCGAGGGCGAAGGTATGACCTTCATCGAAAAAGACGGCAAAACCGTTCTTGTTGCCATGGATATGGGAACGATTTTCATTAACGCTTTCATCAGAGAATACCCCGTTTAAGGAGAATATATAAATGAAGAATAATAAAATTATTGCGATAATTGCGGCAATTGCCGTGTTGCTCACGGCGGTTGTCTGCGTGCTTGTCGTTATAAATGCAAACGATAAAAAGGATGAAGAGAATACAAAGCAAATAACCGAAGATGCAGCGGAGGTTTTTCTGCCCGAAACAGTGACGTCAACGTATGAAGATTCAACGGATGTTCAGGGCGAAACAACCGCAACGGTTGCGCCGTCACAGACAACTCAGCCTGCCGTTGACGAGCCGTCAACACAGTCTGCAACGCAAGCCGCAACACAGCCGCAGGCAACAACGCCCACGCAACCCGTCAAGCCTGCAAGCAAGGATTTTGACAAGGTTTTCACAATGCCTGTTGCGCCGCAGTATATTCCGCCCGACGTTAACGTTGACTTTGAAACCGCAAAGGTGCTCTCATATAAATATGACCCCGACGGCGGATATTTTTATACCGACGATAAAAACTGCTGGCAGCAGAATTTCGGCTTCAACGAGGGCTATGACAGCATGGCGCCTCTCGGAATGATGAACTATGACACCGTGAGAGTCAAGTTCGTTTATGACAACAAGGAATGGCTTGTTCAGATGTGGAAGGGTCAGTACGGCTATGCGTTCGTCGGCGGCGAGGTCGGCGTTTACACAAGAAAAGTCGGAGCAAGCGGCACGCATTATAACTGCGCAAAAGAAGAAGATTGGCTCAATATGGAAATGGCGTTTGTCTGGGACAGAAGCCATGACGGAAACTACCAGACAATTTTCACAAGAGATTACACAAAATACTGGTGGTGCACGGGATTTGTGCCCGGTCTTGAAACAGGCGCACCCAGAGACCAGTTCAGACTCGTGACACACATCACGTTTGAAAGCGAAGAAATGGCAAACGCATTCTGCACCGAGTTTGAAAAGCAGGGATTCAGAAGAGTTTCAAAGCTCAACAACGGCGAAATTGATACCTTTGTTCAGGTCGGTCCCGACGTTGCATTCGTCTGGCAGGATATAGTACACAATTAAAATTAAGTCCGAGAATGCAAAATTTTGATAGTGAAAACGTAGGGGACGACCTCTGTGTCGTCCCGTTTTTGCTTTTGCGATTCGATTCACGAATCGCCTTTATGTTGTTATCTGTTCAATATTATCTGAACAATTCGGGACGGGATACCTCCATTCCACCGTTTCAGTCATAACAAATCCGCATTAAAAACAGGCTTGCAGAGGTATCGCACCTTTGCAAGCCTGTTGATTCTTTATTTAAGCTCCGTTACCTTTTCAAGCTGTTTTGCAACCGTTCCGTTTTCAAAATAACGCTCGTCAAGAATAAATATTCCCATTTCAGCGGCTCTTTCGGATATCGGCAAATCCCTGCCGACAAATTTTGTTGTTGCGAGAATTGCGCCTGCAAGCTCGCCGCCGAATTTCTGCCTGATTGCATAAAGCTCATTGAGGTCATCGTTGACGGGAACCCTTGTTTTGCACGAAACAAAAACGGGCATAACTCCCCTTGTGAGCACAACGTCAACCTCGTTTCGCGGCGTGTTATCCGCAATAATTTCTCCGAGCGTTTCGCCGCCCGACGGTATATCCCACACAAACTTGACGCTTGACTGAACGTCAAAGAATTTGTCGCTGCTCTTTGCGGCAAGATAAACCGCAAGCTCAAGCCATACACCCTCGTTGACAAGCAGATTTGCAATTTCGCCGCTGAAAAACATAAAATTCAGCCTGCGTTTATCGGGCGTGAATCTAAGATTTCTGATTGCGCCCGTACGTTCAAGCTCACGCATAACCGTTTCGTTGCAGCTGAAAATTCTGCCGCCTTCCTCAAAAGAGAACGGTGCATCAACGTAAAGATTATCCGAAACCCTTTCGTTGTCACCCTTTGCAACCTGCTGAAGATATTTTACAAACCTGTTCCAGACCTCTCTGTTTTCAAAATATATCCTTACAACCTTGCGAATGATTTCCCAATCTTTTTCGCCGTAATTCATATTTCTGGGTTTTGAAAACACCGTTCCGCCCGCAATGGTTATGAACGCTTCGCAGGTTAAATCAACGTCAACAGCCTGAACCTTTTCGCTGCCGAGAAAACGGAACGAATTGATTGTTTTATCATAATATATGACCTGCACGTCATCGGGTATAAGGCTGCCTGCCGCAACAAGAGCAAGGTCTCTGCCGCCCGTAACATCAACGGTGCATTCGTTGCCTTTTGCCATTTCTTTGCGGATAACCTCCGAAAGGGTGCGGCGCATTTCGCCGTAATCGTTGGTGTTTGCAAAAACGAACTCAAACCAGCAGTCAAGCCCTGCAAGACGAGCATATTTTTTCGCCGCCGCCATTTCGTCGCTGTCAAGCGATGCTTTGTCGCCGATGAAACAAACCTTATGCGGTCTGAACACCGTTGCGGCAAGATAGTTATATATCGGCTCCCTGTCAAAAAGTTCAATAAGAGTTTTCATCGTGTACCTCTTGAATTTATGATTTCTGTTTTTATTTTACCACACAAGCACCGCTTTTTCAACATAAACAAGTTGCACTTCCGAACAAATAATGATATACTGGAAAAGAGGTGACAATATGGAATGCTTTGATTTTATTGAAAACAAAAAGCTGCAGAAGCAGATTGAATTTACCGTTGAAATTGACAAGATGAAGCAGATACTGCGCAGAAATCTTGTTGCCGACGGCTCAAAGCGTGAGGATGACGCGGCGCATTCGTGGCATCTCGCCGTTATGGCGATGATTCTTGAGGAATACAGCGCAGAAAAAATCGACGTTAACAGAGTAATAAAAATTGCTCTTGTGCATGACCTTGTTGAAGTTTATGCAGGCGACACCTTTGCATATGACGAAAAGGGATATGAGGACAAGGAGCAGCGTGAAAAAGACGCCGCAACAAAGCTTTTCGGCATTCTTGACCCCGAACAGGGTGCGCAGATCCGCGCACTGTGGGACGAATTTGAAGCAGGCGAAACTGCCGAAGCAAAATACGCAAACGCAATTGACCGCATTCAGCCGCTGCTGCTTAACTACCTGACCAACGGACACACCTGGAAAATGGGCGGTGTGAGCGCCGCACAGGTTTACAACAGAATGGCTGTTATCCGCACCGCAACGCCCGAGCTCTGGTGCATTGTTGAGGGCGTTATCAGAAGTTCGGTTGAAAAAGGTATTCTCAAACCGTAAGAAGCATTAAAGGACTGCCCCGCTGTGGGACAGTCCTTTTGTTTTATATCTTTGCGCATCTTTCTGCCGCAGCATCATACATTGAAATAATTTCGTCAAGGCGGTTGTAATTCTCTGCCTGTCTGACGGTTTTGATTGCGTCAAGATAAGGCTTTGCGGCTCTGTGATAAATTGAATTATCGTTTGTTGCCGCCTTGATTTTTCTTTGAATCTCAGCCTTTTTCTTTTTGATGCTTTTAAGTGTCGCGTTATGTTCTTTTATTGCGGGAGCGTTGCCGTTTTCCTTTGCCTGCTTAAGCTTTCCTGCAGTTTCAAGGAATCTTGCCTGCGCTTCGTCTTCAGCCCTGAAAAGCTCGTCAAAGCGTGACATATCAAACTCAACAATGCCGTTAGGAAAATATTTTGCGGCTGCTTTCTTTGCCGTTTTCATATCGCCGATAAGACCGAGCGCTCTTCTGCGGCGGTTCTTTTCGGCTTCTGTTGCCTTGGGCATAGCCTTTGCCTGCGCTTTGTCGGGAACATCAATATCAAAGAAACCGTTAAGACCCTTTGCGGCAAGAGCCTTTGCGTTTTCAAGCTCTTCAATGCCTTCGGGAGTTGTGAATTTTTCAAGTTCATCCATAACAAAACGGGCAATTTCGATTTTTTCGTTTTCTTCCTTCTGACGGCGGAGTTCAGCTTTCACTGCGGCATATTCCGCCCTGCCCTTTGATTTTGCCTGACGCAGAACCGCTTTTGCTCCGCTTAAATCATAAGGCGTTTTCGTGCCGTATTTTTCGGCTTCCCTGATAATATCAACGGCTTCAACAAGCTTTTCATCAGAAAGAACGCCGTTTGCGTAGTCCTCAAAAAGTGCCCTGATTTTAAGAACACTGATAACCGATTTCTGCTTGGTTTCAGTGAAATCAAAGAAGAAATAGGGTATAACGTTCAGCGCTGCACCGATAATTGAAGCAACAATCAGAATCGAGCATATACTGATAAAATATTCTCTGTTGTTGAGCACCTCGTAAACGTTGGAGGCGGAATAACCGAGCGCTTCTGCGGTTTTGGCATTAAGACCTGCCTTTTCGTAAATCATCGGCAAAACCGAGCCTGTTGCCATTGTTATAACGTTGCCGATAAGACCCACGGCGGCAAACATACCGTCAATTCTTTCGCCCGTGATATACTGCTGATAGTCACGGATATCGGCATTAACGCTGGGGGTAAGCAGATGACCGAGAGCAGTGATAAGCGTGTTGATAAACAGGCAGACAAGCAGCAGCCATATTGCGCTCGGGTGACCCGTAAGCCTGATTACGGGCAGCATCAGGGCAATGAAGCCGATGCTCATCGTGTTTGTTGAAATAAGAATTTTCTTTTTGCCGTAACGGCGGATAAAGAACGGAGCAATGATATTGGGCCACAGCGAAGCATTGCCTGCAATGGCGGTGATGATTGCAAACTGACCTGCTCCGCACGCTTTCTGATAGTCGTACATCCAGTGGAGTATGTTTGCAAAGGCGGATTCAAGAAAGCCGAGCCAGCCCGCAAGGGAGATTATCCAGAAATATTTATTCTTTGCAATCGCCTTGAAAGCATCAATGAATTTAACCTGAATAAGGTGGGTTTTTGCCTGAACGATTTTTTCCTGAACGTTGGCGTAAACAAAAATCGAAATCAGAAAGCCGAATATCATCATCGGCGGATAGGTCATTCTGTAAACCCTTATATCATAGAGCGTGTTTTCGCCCGTAACAAGCTTTGCAAGCAGAGGGAATGCGATATTGATGATTGAGGGCGAAAGGTTTTCAACAATGCATCTGACGGAAAGAATATCCGAGCGCTCAATGCTGTTTGGCGAAATAACGTTAATCAGTCCGTCATATGAATCATAATAGAAATTATAGAAAAACTGGAAACCGATGTTGAATGCAAGCACGGTTACACACTTCCAGAAATTTGTCATCAGCTCATAGGGCATCCATATAAAGCCTACGCCCAGAATAACCGCAGGTATGCCCATCACGATAAGATAAGGTCGGTATTTACCTTTCATGCTGCGTGTGTTATCAATCATTCTTGCACGCAGAGCCGTCAGCGGAAAAGCGGTTATAAGGCTGATAATATAAATCGCATAGAGCGACGTCGGGGTTATACCGATGGTGTTACCGATAAGCTCATTGCCAACGGAAATGAGCATCTGCGTGATGCAGTGGCTCACAAAACGCACGCCTATGCCGCCGCCCGAAAGCGACGCAATTTCTTTATAGGTTACGTATCTGCCCTTCGGCGGAGTTTTCCAATATTTTTTTGCGTTTGAGAGAATCTCAGACGCCTTCTTTTTTACGTTCATTCTTTCACCTCGTCAGCCAATCACAACTGTTGTTACGGATTCGGGGGTAAGGGTGATTTTTTTACCCTTTGCGATATTGTATTCACGCAGGTTGCTGCCTTTATCGGTAACGGCAACAAGCGATTCCGCTTCTGAAACAAAGCTTTTTTCTTCGTCGGAAAAATTAACAATAACCAGATACGTTTTGCTGTCTTTTTTAAATCCGAGCGCCGTTACGGCTTCGTCATCGGTGCTCACTTCAAAACGCACCGCACCGAAAGGAATATATTTTGAGAAATTGCCCGTGACGTAATATCTTTTTGTAAGCTCAAAACTGCGTTTTTCGGTGTCAAGATAAATCAGACCGTCACAGTAATCATAAAGCGAACAGGCAATCCAGTGCTGCCACGAAGTAACGTTCAGAATGCCGATATCCTCGCACATAACCTTTGCCGTTTCAAGAGCGGAATCCATACCCGTATTTTTGCCGCCCTGCATGTGACACCACTCGCTCATTTTAACGGGCACATCGGGATATTTTTTATCCATCCACTTTCTGAAACGCTTTACAAAAGCAAGTCTGTTGTTTGCAAACGCAGGCAAAAATTTCTGCGGCAGGCAGTAAGAATGCAGGTCAACCGAATCCACCTTTGCCCTGACCTCGGAATATTTAAGCAAATGACGTGTGTAAGCCTTGTTGAACCAACGTATATCGCCGTTTTCAACGCCCGAGAGCATAACGTGAGAAAGGCTCTTTCTTTGTGCAAGCTTTTTTGCAACGCAGAGCATAACCTTGCCTGCCTGACGGGGGCTGTAATGGCAGCCTTCCTGACCGCCGTTCCATATCCACATCGGCTCGTTTACGGGTGAAATATATTTAACGGGCAGACCTTCTCTGACAAAATGCTCCGCAACGTCAAGTATGTAATCGGCAAAAGCACCGTAATTCTTCTGTGCAAGGTTTGTTCTGAAAATCTGATTTTTGTTGAGATGTGCCTTGCCGTTTTTTGTCAGGCGTTCAATCGGCGAATTGACAAAAAGAATAATTTCTTCGGCGCCGTCTTTTGCCGCCTGCTTCATCATATAAACGGCGTTTGCATCCTTTGAAAAATCATAGCCGCCCTTGCCGTCATCAAAGCTCTGCGCCCTTCTCGCAGGGTCGGAATATTCTCCCCTACCCGAATCTGCCGAGCCGCCGCCTATGTTATAGCGGTAAGTGCGCATACCTATGCCGTCGGTCTTGCTGTAAAGCAGCTGCGAAATGCGGTCTCTGACGGACATTGCGCTTTCGGGGTCAATGTTATCCCAGCCGCCCGCAATCTGTGCCCACCACGCACCGCTTGCACCTATGCCCTCAAAGGTCTGATAAGTTTTGCTGCAGTTTAAATTAATCTTCATCTCTTTTCACCTTATAAAATGCATACTGTAAAACCATTATATATTAATATTTCTGATAAAGCAACACAAATATTAACTTCTCGGTGCTATTGCATTTCCATATATTTTAGGTTATAATATCAGTGTATATGTAAATTTATGATTGTGAGGATAAATTGTGAAAACACAGATTGTTGATATAAACAACGCCGCCGAGCTTGACGCTTTTTGCGAAAAGCACGAAAACGGTCATTTTCTGCAGACGTCGCTCTGGGGCAAGGTCAAAAACGACTGGAAATGGTTCGGCGTTATCTGCCGCAATGACGGCGGCGAAATCACGGGCACAATGGCGGTTTTGCTCCGCAAAATCTCAAAGCTGCCCTATCATATGATGTATGCGCCCAGAGGTCCCGTTTGCGCATTCAACGATAAAGAAACGTTCTCCGCTTTGATTGCCGCCGCAAAGGAAGAAGGTAAAAAATATAACGCATACGAGCTTAAAATCGATAAAGACGTTCCCTATGAAAATGAGGAATACAGAGCAATTGCTCTTGCCGAAGGCTTCAAATTCAAGGGCAGAACAATAAATTTTGAAGATTATCAGTGCCGCTGCGTTATACGCATACACCTCAACGGCAGAACTGAGGACGAGGTTTTTGCTGCTTTCCATTCCGACCACAGGCGCAAAATCCGTCAGGCACTCAAAAACAACGTTGAAATTAAAATCCACGGCAGCGAAATGGCGGAAACCTTCTATCAACTGATGAAAGAAACCTGCGAAAGGGACGGCTTTGACCTTCGCTCCGCCGCATATTTTGCACGCATTCTTGGCTGCTTCGGCGACAAAGCAAGGCTCTATATGGCATATTATGAGGGCAGACCCATTGCAGGCGCAATTTCCGTTTTGTGGGGCGACAAGGTGTGGTATTTCTACGGCGCTTCGTCAAACTCCGACAGAAACGTTATGCCCAACTATCTGCTCCAGTGGGAAATGATTAAATGGTCAATCGAAGCCGGCTGCCGCATCTATGATTTCAGGGGCGTTGCAGGCGTTATTGACGAGAGCAATCCCCTTTTCGGTCTCTACCGTTTCAAGCACCGTTTCGACGGCGATTACGTTGAATTTATGGGCGAAATGGATTTGATTACCAAGCCTGCGGCTGCAAAAATTGTTGCCGCTTCACAGGAAATAATGAAAAAATTAAGATAAATCGGCAAAGGAGAGAAAACGATGATTAAAGTTACCGTATGGAACGAAGGCGTTCACGAAAAAACAAGCAACGAAGTTGCAGGCGTTTATCCTGCAGGTATTCACGGCTGCATAAAGAATTTCCTTTCAACACAGGAAGATATTGAAGTTCGCACGGCAACCCTTGCTCAGCGCCGCTGCGGCCTTTCCGACGAGGTGCTTGATAACACCGACGTTCTTATCTGGTGGGGTCATATGGCTCACGACAAAGTACCCGACAAGCTTGTTGAAAAAATCCGCACCCGTGTTCTCGGCGGTATGGGTCTTGTTGTTCTTCACTCGGGTCACCATTCAAAAATTTTCAGAGCGCTTATGGGCACAACCTGCAACCTCAGATGGCGTGACGGCGACAGAGAAAGAATCTGGAACATAAATTCCAATCACCCCATCGCAAAGGGTATCCCCGACCATTTCAGCCTTGCGGTTGAAGAAATGTACGGCGAACAGTTCGATATTCCCGCTCCCGACGAAATCGTATTCCTCGGCTGGTTCTCGGGCGGCGAGGTTTTCCGTTCAGGCTGCTGCTGGACAAGAGGTCTCGGCAGAATTTTCTATTTCCAGCCCGGTCACGAAAGCAATCCCACCTTCCACAACGAATACGTTCAGCGCATAATCATCAACGCAGTTCGCTGGGCAAATCCCGTTAACCCTGTCAGAGAACCCATTCCCTGTCCCCACAAGAAAGTTCCGCCCGAAGAAAAATACAGAGAGGAACTTGCAAAATAATGGATACCTTCAAAATAAAAAAGCTGCGTGAAAACGCAAAAATTCCGTTCAGAGCCACCCCCGGCAGCGCAGGTATGGACCTTTATGCCTGCATTGATGAGCCGATAACCCTCGGCGGCGGCGAAAAGGCGGTTATCCCCACAGGCATCGCCATTGAGCTCCCGAGCGCAGAGCTTGCCGCTTTTGTTTTTGCAAGAAGCGGTCTTGCAATCAAACACGGCATCGGTCTGCTCAACAGTGTCGGCGTTATTGACAGCGATTACAGAGGCGAAATCTGCGTCGGCGTTATCAACCAACTCAAAGAAGAATATACAATTCAGCCTGACGAGCGCATCGCTCAGCTTGTTATTATGCCCGTTTCGCTCATTGCTCCCGTTGAAGCGGAATCTCTTGACGAAACGGAAAGAGGCGCAGGCAGCTTCGGCTCAACAGGCAAAAATTAAAAAAATATTGAGGGATAAAAGATGAAAAAGTTAATAAGCATTCTCTGCGTTTTCGCAGTTGTATTTTCAGCCTGCTCCGTATTTGCTTGCGCAGCAGACGCCAAAGAAGAACTTCCTTACGAAAACAGTCAGTATTTTGAAATCGGCGATTACAGCATTCACTACAGAGTTTTTCCCGCACAGGGCACACCCAAAGGCAGAATTATGATGCTTCACGGCTTCCTTTGCTCTACATACGCATGGCGCAATATGGTGCCGATTCTTAACGAAGCAGGCTATGACTGCGTGCTTGCAGACCTGCCGAATTTCGGCTTCAGCACCCGCGAAAACAAAGACACCGAAATCATTGACCGCGAAGATATTGTTGTTGCTCTTATGGAAAGCATTGCCCCTGCAGACGAATGGATAATTGCAGGTCACTCAATGGGCGGCGGCGTTGCCGTTAATATTGCAATTGAAGAAGACGTTGAAGCACTGCTTCTCTATTGCCCCGCACCGCAGAGCGAATTCCCCAGGCAGATGAAAGGTCTGATGACAAGCGGCCCTATGAAATTCATTATGAACCTTTTCTTTAACTACGGCACAAGAATTGTTCCTCTGGTTAAAATGATTATTTATGCCGCAACAATGGATTGGAAATTTGCAATGGATTACGACGTAACGGGCGTTACCGATGCCACTCAGCACGACGGCTTCGGCGGCGGTCTTTGCGAAATGATGTTCAACGTTAAAGCCACACAGCTTGACAGAGCCGACGAGGTTGATTGCCCCGTTTTCATCTGCCAGGCAAGCAAGGATATCATCATCAATCAGACAATGAAAGATCAGATGAACGGCGCTTTCCCCGATGCAACCGCATATCTTGTTGAGGGCGGCGGACATCAGTGCATTGAAAACAGAGCCGAAGAAATCTGCAAAGCAACCCTTGATTTCCTTAACGAAAACCTTTGATTGAGCAAAAAGGACGGCAACCCCGTCCTTTTTTCAATTGTAAAGCAGAGTTTACACCGTTTTTTTCTATGTAAAGCCTGATTTGCACACAGATATTTTTAAAAATATTTAAAATGTAAACTCTGAATGATTGAATTTGCGTTCGGGGTAAGCTATAATGCCATTGAAGACAGGAGGTCAGCGGATGGCTATTTCAGACAAAATATTGAATTTGAGAAAAGAAAACGGTTTGTCGCAGGAAGCTTTTGCAGAAAAGCTTGGCGTTTCCCGTCAGTCGGTTTCAAAATGGGAATCAGGCGCTGCGATGCCCGACATAGATAAAATTGTATCAATCAGCGAAATATTCGGAGTAACAACAGACTTCCTTTTAAAAGAGGACCTTGCTGAAACACCTGCTTTTGATGAAGCTTACAGCTCTGAGCTTGACAGCACGGTAAGACCCGAAACACCGTTCGTTTTTCCCGAAGACCTTGCCGACGACGAAACGGCAGATACAGAATACGTTGAAGATTATGAGCTTGTTCCCGTTGAAGAAAGTGGAGTATTTATGCCCGTTGAAATTGACACGGGCAGCACAGAAATCAAAAAAGTCAAAGACAAAAAGCGTTCCGTTAAAAAGATTGTTGCCTGGGTGCTTGTTATATGCATTATGATTGCAACGCTGTGCGTTCCGCTTTTCTGGAATCAGATAAAAAAACTGTGGCATAAAAACGCCGTCGGCGCTCCGATATATCCCTACGTGCTTGTTCACGGTCTCGGCGGCTGGGGCGAAGGCACAGGCATCAACGACACCGTCGCATACTGGGGCTCAACCTCGGGCGACCTTGCCGCTCAACTCAGGGAAGAGGGTCACGAGGTTCACACACCGAGCGTGGGACCCGTTTCAAGTGCCTGGGACAGAGCGTGCGAGCTTTACGCCCAGCTTACGGGCACACAGGTTGACTACGGTGAGGCACACTCAAAAGAGCATAACCACGAGCGCTTCGGCAGAACTTATTCCGAGCCGCTTGTTGAAGGCTGGGGTGAGAAAAGCGACAACGGTCAGATTAAAAAAATAAATCTTATCGGTCACAGCTTCGGCGGCGCAACGGTCAGACTGCTCACCTCTTTGCTTGAATACGGCAGCGATGCCGAGAAAAAAGCTTCGGGCAACGACGTTTCGCCCCTGTTCAAAGGCGGAAAAGGCGAATGGGTTTTCAGCGTAACAACGCTTTGCGCTCCGCACAACGGCTCAACGCTGACAGAAATTATCAACAATTCAGGCTCCGTTCTGAACAGCCTTACCGGTCTGGGCGGTCTTTCAAGCATTCTTGACCTGCTCGGAATCGGCAAGCTTCTTGATTTGCCCGATATCGGCAGCACAACCGACCTGCTTATTTCTTTCTGTATGCTTGCATCCAACCTCGGCGAGCCTGCCGAAGGTATTTATGACCTGATGCTTGACCAGTTCGGCGTTGATAAGGTGGACGCCGCCTCATTGCGCAGTGCGATTGAAAAAGTTACCGCTTCGGGCAATGACCACGCCGCTTATGACCTGTCGCCCGACGGTGCGGCTGCTCTTAACAAAACAATCAAAACCGTTGACAGCGTTTATTATTTCTCCTATGCTTACAGCACAACGAGCAAATCCGCTTTACTCGGCGGTCAGATTCCGTCTGTCGGCGGCACGCTGCTTGTTCTTCAGGGACCCGCTCTCGGCATGGGATTCTATACGGGCGAAACTGACGGCGGCATTGTAATTGACGAAAAATGGCAGGAAAACGACGGCCTTGTAAGCGTTGTTTCGGCGCAGAAGCCTGACGGCGAGGACGGCGTTTATTGCGATAAAAACGTAACCGACCTCAAGCCCGACGAGGTTAAAAAGGGCGTATGGCACGTTTCCGAAACACTTGCGGGACATCACGGCACGGTCATAGGTCTTGCTCCTCTCGATTCGGGTGCGGCGCAGAAAACACTGACGTTCTATACGGATCTGTTCACGTTTATTGAAACTCTCACACCTTAAAACAGCATAAAAGTTCCCTCCGCGGTTATAATGACTGCGGAGGGATTTTTTTGAAAAAAGTTATTATAAGTGTTGACAGTGCGGCGGATTTGCCGCAGGAATTCGCAAAAGAAAACGGCATTGAAATTATGCCGATGCTTGTTGTTGCCGACGGAAAAACCTACCGTGACGGAGTTGACATAAACGGCAAACGGATTTTTGAATACGTTGAAAAAACGGGAATAATTCCGAAAACCTCTGCCGTGTCGCCCGGCGAATATATGGATTTTTTTGAGCCGTTCATCAAAGACGGTGCGGCGGTTGTTCATCTGTCGTTCTGCGGTGCGCTTTCTTCAACCTATCGCAACGCCGTTATCGCTTCGGCAAGGATGGGCGACGTTTTTGTGCTTGACACCAAAAACCTCGGCGGCGGCATAGCTCTGCTTGCGCTCAAAGCCTGCGAAATGCGTGACAGCGGAATGGCTGCGGAAGAGATTTATTCCGAACTGAAAGCGCTTATTCCGAAAACAAAGGTTTCATATCTGCTTGACAGCGTTGAGTTTCTGCGTCTTGGCGGCAGATGCTCCGCACTGAGCGCTCTCGGCGCAAGTCTGTTTTCAATCAAGCCCTGTGCAGGCATGGTTGACGGCAAAATTGAAATTCTTTCAAAATATAAAGGCAAAACCAAAGACGTTCGCATTCAGTACGTCAACGACCTGATTGCTCAATACCCTTATGCCGATAAATCGGCTGTATTCATCTATCATTCGGGCGTTGACGGCGAAGAGCTTGAGTCAACCGCAAAAACGCTCCGCGAAGCAGGCTTCAAGCAAATAATCACCGCCGAAAACGGCAGCATCATCAGCCTGCACAGCGCCCCGAAATCGCTCGGCGTTCATTTTATGGCGTGAACAGCAAAACCGGTTAACGCTTTTATTCAACAAATCGGGCGTCCGCGAATCGCAAATCCACATTTTTGAACTGATTGTTTCACTGCCGAAAGCGAATATAACTAAAAAAGACGATTGCTTTCGCAATCGTCTTTTTTCTGCGAAAGAGTGACTAAAAGTAGCACAGATAGGGGTAAGAAAGACTAAAAGTAATGTGCTGTGATTACTCAGTTTATCCATTCCGCTTTTTAATGATATGAAAAGCTGTATAGTATAGACCTACAAGGGAACAAAAGTACATAAATAAGCCCAGGAATAAGAAGCCTGTTGCCTCCCTGTCTAATTTGTGGATTGTTTCATTAAATGTAAGTATCGTGCCGTTTTCAGTTGAAAACTCGACGATGGTATTGGAATTAGGATGAATCAGAATATAAATTTTCTGGTGCTTGGACAGTTCAGACAGCGAATTTCTCAAATCTGAATTTATGGATACCCCGTCTATAAAGTATCGTTCATTGTTTACACAATAAACTGCTATCTCCTTGATTTCCATAGGGCGTTTGAGTTGACGTATTTCCTTATAAGAAACAAACTGCGTGTCAATCAGCGTGCAATCTTCTCGTGTAACTTCTGAATTCCAATATTGCATACCGAAGGTAAATACGCTTCCAAGAAATAATCCAGCAATTAGAAGAAATATGGCGAGACCAAGAGGCATCGGATCTCTTTTCATTTTAAATTCTCCTTTAATGTTTTACAACTTGCAATCAACATTCGTCTGATTCGACCGCAAAGATTTCTATCCTTTTTATAGATTTCTTCATCAATCGCGTTCGTATTGAACAACAAACGCAACCATCCTTCGGTTTCACTACATTCCTTAAGCGCAATTTCAAATTTTGAAAGCATATCCGCTTTACTCTGTCCATAATTTGCTTCGCGGATATTTGCATAAACGCTGCTGGAACTTTTACGGATCTGGAAAAGAGTGTTAGATGATGCCTTGATATTTTGGCAGAGCAATTCTATTTCTGTTGCAAGCTGCTCGGAATAGATCAGTAAATAATTCTTCGACATAGAAACACTCCTTTCAAGAGTATTATACTACTTTGTCAGAAACAAATCAAGGCGAAGCCTTGTATATCATCCGCAACTTGTTGCGGTATATCATCAACACGAGGTGTTGCATCTCATCAAGCCGCAGGTAATTCAGCCTTCGGCTGATGATATGCGCCTACGGCGATGATATGCACGCTGGCGCGTGATGATATGCCAAGCCTGCGGCTTGGATAAAAAAAGAAGTAACTTTTGGTAGACAAAAGTTACTTCTTTTTTGGCTCCCCCTGTTGGACTCGAACCAACGACAACTCGGTTAACAGCCGAGTGCTCTACCGACTGAGCTAAGGAGGACTATAAGAATCCGGCAGCGACCTATCCTCCCGGGCCGTCTCCAGCCAAGTACTTTCGGCGCGATGAGGCTTAACTTCTGTGTTCGGGATGGGAACAGGTGGATCCCTCATGCCATTGCCACCGGAAATCTATTCGGATCTTGCAGATCCTCACAACCGCATAATACTTACAACTTCAAGCTTTCGCTTCAGGAACTTAACTCACCTTGGTTTGACCTACTTCTCTGAACCTTTCGATTCGTCTCGATCAAGCCCTCGACATATTAGTATCGGTCAGCTTAATGCATTACTGCACTTACACCTCCGACCTATCAACCTCTTCGTCTCAAAGGTGTCTTACTCTTTTCAGATGGGATATCTAATCTTGAGGATGGTTTCTCACTTAGATGCTTTCAGCGATTCTCCTTTCCGTACTTGGCTACCCAGCCATGCCCCTGGCGGAACAACTGG
>JAGBAK010000016.1 GCA_017938985.1 Clostridia bacterium | reverse complement strand
TGCCGCAGCCCGAAAAGCAGGCGGCAAAAGCTGCAACAAGCAGCATTATTTCTAACAGCTTTTTCATTTTAACCTCCAAGAAGAATATCTGACACCAGCATTACGCAGAATCCGACAAGAAGTGCGTAGGTTGCACCTCTTTCGTTACCGTGGGCGTGAGTTTCGGGAATCATTTCGTCGCTGACAACGTAGAGCATTGTTCCGCCTGCAAATGCAAGAGCAAAAGGCAGTATTGCCGAAGCAAGGCTTACGGCAAAATATCCTATAAGCGTTCCCGCTACTTCAATCAGACCCGTTGCCAGAGCGCAGAGAAAAGTCCTTTTGGGAGTTACGCCTGCAGAGAGCATCGGTCCGATAATAACCATACCCTCGGGAATATTCTGCAGAGCAATTCCGCCGGCAATAAGAAGAGCTTCCGTTGAGTTGCCTGAACCGAAGCCGACACCTGCGGCAATGCCCTCGGGCAGGTTGTGGATTGCTATTGCCGTTACAAACAACAGCACTTTGTCAAGGTTGGCGTTTTTCTTATGTTCTTCAATTTCTGCTCCCACAAGCTTATGCAGATGGGGTACAAGTCTGTCGATAAGATTAAGGCATACGGCACCTGTAAAAATACCTGCAACGGTAACAAGTATGCCGAACTTTCCGCCATACTCAACAGAGGGAAGGATAAGTCCGAGCACCGCCGCAGCAAGCATAACACCTGCCGCAAAAGAAAGCACGATGTCACTGAACTTGTGAGAAATTTTTTTGAAAAAGAAACCGATTACCGAGCCGATAACCGTTGCACCGCCGACTCCGAGAGCGGTGAGCAACACCATATTCATAACAATCACCATATTAATTATTCTTTATACCATTCTATTATATCACATATCAGGTTGTTCCACAACAAAAAATATTCAGGAAATTGTTGTACCTTGAAAAGTGCAAATATTAAAATTTTGTAACTATTGTTGCAAAATAAAAACTTATGTGATAACATTACATTATTATAATTATATAAAGGAGTTTACTTATGATTTGTTCAAATTGCGGAAGCGCTGTTGACGGTTCAAAAAAGTATTGCCACGTTTGCGGCTATCCTGTTCAACCGTCCTCAGAGGTTGACCTTGATGCAACCATGGCAGCTCCGGGTCCGGATTATGCTAACCTTAATAACGGTGAATTTTCCGGCGGCGATTTCGGCGTTAACGGTATGTCTGCACGCCCCCAGCCTGCAACACCTGCAGAACACAGCAATTTTACAGGTTTTGAAGAGAAACCCAAAAAGAAAGGTCTCAAAAAACTTCTTATCCCTGTTGTTGCCATTGTTCTTGTTGCGGCAATTGCACTTGGTGCCTGGGGTATTTTTCTTGCAGCTAACCCCGAGGTTAAAATTGCAAGGGCAATTGAAAAGACCCTGTTTAAAACAAAGAGCTTTTCGTTTGAAATTTCGGCAGACGGTTATGATATAGCAGAGGGCTACGTTGCCTTTGGCAAAACAACGTTTACATCCGATTTCTGTGTTGAAGCGGAAGATATGAAGATTGTTTGCGACGACGGTCAGCTGCTTGTTCCTTACGGCGGTGTTCAGAATTACGCTGCCTTTGATTTGCCTGAATTGTTTGCCGAGCTTACAGAAGGACTTGACGACGTGTTATCAGACCTTGCGGGCGGAGACTCAGAGGCGTTTGCCGAAGAACTTGAAAAACAGTTCGGCGTTGAGGTTACACCCGATCAGGTTGCTGAATGGGCAGAAACTTTAATCAAAAACAAGACAATAAACGAAAAGGTTATTGAAGAAATCTGGAACACCGTTGGTATTCCCGTTGCTTCAAAGTATCTCAAGGTTGACAAAGAGGATATCCCTGATTACGATGATATAAAGAGCATTATTGCAGGCGCACTCACAAAGGGCATCAAGGGTGATGCATTCAAGGTTGCCGACACAAGCAAAAAGAGCGGCGTTAAGTACTACGAATGCGAAGTTATTCCTGCCGAACTTATGAAGGGCGTTATTGAATATGCTCTTGAATGCAAAAAACTTGAAGCGATTCTTGAGGTCGAAATTGATTCGGACGGAACAACTCTCAAAGAGAATTTAGAAAAAACACTTGAAATGCTTGAAGATGGCGATTATCCCGAAAGTTTGGACGAAGAGGTTGAATTCACCGTCGGCATCAAGGACGGCTATCTTGTTGCGGTTGAGTATGACGAGCTTGAGGTTAAGATTGCCGACATCAACAAGAAGCACGATGCCAAGGATGACCATGCAGACGTTGAAGATGATGCAGCCGACGTAGAAGAGTTTGCTCTTGATGA
Source organism: Clostridia bacterium (assembly GCA_017938985.1). Lineage (GTDB taxonomy): Bacteria > Bacillota > Clostridia > Oscillospirales > Acutalibacteraceae > CAG-177. The sequence goes on along the minus strand of JAGBAK010000016.1, from coordinate 3,696 downwards.
GCTCATAGAAGAAATGGTAGGCGGCAGAAAATACGCTTATGAAGATGATTATTACTCTGAAGTGACATACAACGACTACGGCGACGAGTATTACTACGATGATTATTACAGCTACTATTAATCCGTATCAGACGTCAAAAACTCAATAAATAATTCAGGCTTGCAACGGTTAAACTGTTGCAAGCCTGTTTTTTGTTTGTTAATTTAGTAGGTCGGATTGAATTATACGTTATCCTGGCTGTAGGTTGAGAAGTGAACGGGGAACCAGTTCTGTGCAAATGCGGGCAGCGAACGTCTTGATTCGGAGAAGAGAGACGAAACAAGGCGGACAGCTTCGAGATGTTCAACCTCAACGTCTGCTTCCTTATCTGTTTCGCAAACCTTTACGTCTTCGCCGTCAACGGTGATTTCAATGCGTTCATCCTGTTTGTAGCCGTGGATGAGAAGAACGATTGAACCGCTGCAGAGCTTAACTGTTTTTGCCTTTACTGCAAGGAAAGCGTCAATGAATCTGCCGTAGTTGAGAATGTTTATCATTTCGGAGTGGCTGACGTCCCAGCCGTCGCAGTATCCGGTCATATAAGCGCAAAGCTCGGGCTCATAGAAAGGAACGCTGAATGAAATGTAGTCCTTGCCCATTGTTTCCATAACGCACATAATGAGATTGAGCATATCGTCAAGCTCAACCGCACGGATTTCCTGAATGCCGCCGTATTTGCGAAGAACAAAATAACCCTTGAATTCGTCGCCCTCAAATGCGGCGTAGGGGACGCTTCTCCAGGAGCAGAGCATATCGTAGATGTTGTCTGCGTTTCTGTCAATTTTGTAAAGTGAGCGGTTATAAAGCTCAATTGTTTTTGCAAGAATTTCGGTATCCTCGGGTTTGATTTCACGGGCAGTGAGGGTGGTCTTTGCGTCTTTGCCTATGCAGTGGCGGATGTTGCGCATACCGATATCAAAGCTGTAATCGGGGCCGCACTGCTCAAAGCCGAAATATGCATATCTCTGTCTGTGACCGCCGAGAAGCGAATAGTCGGTGTTATCCTTAATCATTTCGTCAAGGCTCATATTCATGCAGTCTTTCATATAGCCCTTGCCGCGGCAATCTCTTGTTACGCCAACGTTGCCGATGCCGCCGACACGGAGCTTTCTGCCTGCAGCCGTTGCTTCAAACGGATAAAGACCTACAGCGCCCTTGACTTTGTTATCCTCCATAACAACAAGGTTGTTGTATGCGGGGTTATACTGCTCTTTGTAAAGCTTGGGAAGAAGGTCACGGAAGTTGCGCTTTGTTTCTTCGTCATCTTCAAAAAAGAAAATGTCGTCAAGAGTTTCAATGAGGTGGTCAGTATATTCCTCGGGGCATCTGCCTTTGTAAAGTTCCATAATTTATTCTCCTTAAGTTTTATTTTTTGATTTTGCTGAAATCGTTGTAACTGAGAACACGGTAATCTTTGCCTACAACGGGGCGAGCTCTGCGTTTTCTTCTTTTTTTGATGAAGAAAAATGCAACTGCAATCGCAACCGCCGCAATCACAAAAACGGCAATGAATACGGGGTTTGTGACGAAGCTTTTGATTTTTGAAAGCATAAGAGAGGTTACGCTCCTGCTTACGTCGTTTGCGGCAACAAGGTCAATTTCGCAGAGAACCTCGCCTGCATAAAGCACTCTGCCTTTGCACACTACGTCACCTTTTTTTACGGGTGCGTTGAGAGATTCGGGCATGGAATCGGGAACGGGTTCGATAAGAACGCTGCCCTTGTCTGTGCCGAGCGGCACGAGGCTGTACACTGTTTCTGCAGGAACAAGGCTTACGTGGTCTGCGGATTTGGCATAGTTTACCTTTATCTCGCCCACGACCTTTTCGGGGTCGCTGACGGCAACAAGCTCAATATTATCGAACGCCCACTTGAACATTGCTTTACAGTCAAGAAGCGCACCGTTTTCCTTTACTCCGTCATTGTCAAAGTCTTTTTCTTCGGCACCGAGGGCAATGGCTATGTAGTTATAGCCGTCTTTTGATGCGTATGAAACAAGACATCTGCCTGCGCTTGAGGTTGTGCCTGTTTTGCCGTTTTTTGCGTATTTATAATAATAATCCGGAAAATTTTTGTTGAGCAGATAGCAGGTGTTTGTGATTCTGCGTTCATCACGCAGGTTGTTTGCCGCCACGGTGTGGCTGAGTTTTCCTGTTATTTCTGCAAAAACCGCAATGTCCATTGCATATTTCATAAATTTTGCGAGGTCTTCTGCGGTGGTGTACTGGTCTTCGTTATCAAGACCGTGAGGGTTAACGAAGTTTGTGTTTTTGCAGCCGAGACGTGCTGCAACGTCATTCATTTTTTGGATGAAAGCAGGTCTGTCGCCGTTTGTCACGTGGTCTGCAAGTGCTGTTGCGGCGTCGTTGGCGCTCATTATCATAAGATAGCACAGCAGGTCATAAACGGTTATTTCTTCGCCTGCACGCAGGTTGGCAACGGAGCTGCCCGTGCCGCTGAGCTCTTTAATGCTCGATTCGGATACGGTTACGGTTTCGTTAAGGTCTTCACAGCTTTCAATAACGACAATTGCCGTAACTATTTTGGTAAGGCTTGCGGGAGCAGTCTGCTTACGGATGTCTTTTTCAAAAATAATTTCGCCGTTATCTGCGCTCATAAGAAGATGACATTCTGAATTAAGCTCCAGCTCTTTCATTGCGTCGTCATAAGAGGCGAAAACGGGAAACGAAAAAAACGATGAAAGCATAACCGCAACGCATAGCAACAACGTGGTTAATTTTTTCATTATGTAACACCTGAATAATATTTGCCGATTTTGTGCGGCATTTAATGAATTATATCATATAAAATCAAAAAAATAAACCTGTTTTTTAAATTTTAATATGTAAATGTTGCAACTGCCTTGATTTTTTTTCTTTTGAAGAGTATACTCTTGATATAAGTTCAGAGAGGATTACTGATTATGGTATATATAACAGGCGATATGCACGGCGATATGAGCCGCTTTGATTCGCCGGCAATCAAAAAACTCAAAAAGGGCGACACGCTGATTGTTTGCGGCGACTTCGGTTTTGTTTGGGATAACAGCAAGCACGAGCATAAAAACCTTAAAAAGCTCGGCAAAAAGAAATTCAATATCTGTTTTGTTGACGGAACTCACGAAAATTTTGAGCTTCTCAACGCTTACCCCGTAACAACATGGAACGGCGGTAAGGTTCACAACGTTTGCGGCAACCTTTTCCACCTTATGAGGGGACAGGTTTTCAAAATTGATAATATGACATTCTTCACGATGGGCGGCGGCGAAAGTCCCGATATTGATATCCGTTTTGAAGAAAATGCGTGGTCAAAGCTTGAAATACCCACCCGTGAGGAGCTTCTTGAAGGCGCAGAAAACATTGAAAAACTCAACTGCAGGGTTGATTATATCATCACTCACGAGCCTCCGTTTAAAATAAAAGGCTTCCTGATGCTCAAGGACAGCGAGGCGGCAAGCGTAACGGGTCTGAATACCTATCTTGAAGAGCTTTCGGAAGCTTGCAGATTCAGAAGATGGTTTTTTGGCTCAATGCATCTTGATAAATATATTTCAAATTCCCATGTTGCGGTTTTTCAGAACGTTATCAACGCAATTACGGGAGAGGTTCAGAGATAATAAATTGTTTACAAAATTCCCCTTGACAGAAATGTCAGGGG
>JAGBAK010000015.1 GCA_017938985.1 Clostridia bacterium | reverse complement strand
CTCGGCTTTGCAAGCGCAAGGGCAGAGGCTCTGCGCTCGGTCTGCGGCAACAGATTTTTTAATATTCTTGAAGGCGCAAACAACACGCTCGGCATTGAATACCTCAACGCTCTCAACAAGCTCGGCTCGGATATGATTCCGATGACCATACGCCGCAACGGTGCTTCGCACGATTCCTTTGAGACGAGCGGAAATTTTGCATCAGCTTCTGAAATCCGCAGAATGATGAAAGAAAATAACCGCGAATGGGAAAGATATATGCCCGAGTCGGCGGCTGATATCTACAACCGAGAGTTATTCGACGGAAAAGCACCCTGTCTTAACGAAAAGCTCGAGTTCAGCATCCTTTGCTGTATGCGCCAGCTTACCGCTGAGGCAATCGGCAAGTCACCCGATGTTAGCGAAGGTATTGAATTCCGTATTCACGATGCGGCGCTCAAAGCAAGAACCCTTGACGAGCTTTATGCTCTTGCTAAAACAAAGCGTTATTCCCACGCGAGAATCCGCAGGATTGTGCTCCACGCATTTATGGGCTTTGTTACTGACGATTATAAGGGAAATCCACCGTACATCCGTGTACTTGCGATGAACGAGAAAGGCAAAGAAATCCTTAAAGAGGCAAAGGAAACAGCAACGCTTCCGATTGTTACAAAAGCATCGGACTTTGATGAGCTTGACGACTACGGCAGACAGGTATTCCTGCTCGAGGATATGTGTACGGACGTTTTCTCCCTCTCCTCACCCGCTATTCTGCCGTGCGGAAGAGAGAAGACGACAGGGATTGTTGTTATCGGATAAAACAGGATATACAAAAAGGAAGTATCGCGTGATACTTCCTTTTTTATGTTTATCATTTAAACATTAACAAATACTGACAGCAAAAATCCGATTACGGTTGCACAGATACCCGCAATCGTTATACCCGCAAAAAGTTTCTTTGCACCGTCAAGCGTGATTGTCTGCGGTTGTTCTTTTTGAAATCTGCAAACTAACAGACCTCCGATACCTAAACTCGCAAACATCGGGCCAAGTGTATACAGTATTTGCAACGGCGAATTGTAGTTCGCTCCGTGGGAAGGAACTATAAGTGCATCTAATTTAGGTAGATTCAAGCCTATTGCCGCACCGATACATAATAGTGCAATTATCAAAACCGCACCAAATCCTTTCGGAAACTCACCGTAACCTACATTTTTCAGCGGAGCTTTTCCTGAACGATTTTCTATGATGGTGAAAACCTCGAAGATCTGCTTTTTACCGAAATGTTTGGCATCGAGAACAACGCTGTTACCGTTACAATCGTTAAAAACCACCATATCACGCACATCGTCAAATTTTTTAGGCATTATAATCGGAATCGGCACACCGTTCAAACTAAACGTAAAAATGCGTCTGTGTTGGTCATCCTGACCGCCTTTTCTTAATTCCGTTATATTAAACACGCCGTAATCGGTTATTTCCGCATACTTGAACTCAACGGTTTTATATTTTGGAAACTTGAATTTACTGTCACGGTTAAATGTTTTTAAGTTTTCAAAATAGCGTATTTCTATGCTGTTATCTTTAAGTGTAATTTTTACTGAAACCAATTCCTGCACAATCGGTTTTGCTACAAAAAAGCTTAAAACTATACCAAGAGGTATGCCATAGATACAACTCTCGGAAAAGCCGTTGATAATTCCGTACACAAGCAACACAAGTGTAACAACAGGGAAAAGCAAGCATATCGCAATCGCCAACGCACTCACCATATTGAATGGTTTAATCATTTTATTCATTTTCATTTCTCCTAAAGCTATAAGCTTTTCAATCTCTCATATTCCTCTTGTGTTATCTCTATGACCTTGCCGTGCTTGAAGCCGTAAGGGAAGGAAAAGCCTTCTTCGGCACGCGTAAAGTTCGCATCACCCGGCTTTGAGGAAACAAACGGGACATAACCCATTTTCTCCTTTTCACAGCCGAAGAAGTCGAGCATCATACACCATCTGCCGTCGGGTAAGGTGTAGGTTGTCGGGCCCTCATAAGAACCGGGGTTTTTGATTTCTTTATCCATATATTCTTCAAAAGCCTTGTCGTGCTCAAACGGGCCGTAAAGGCTTTTTGAGGTTGCGTGCATATTCATCGGCGGGTTTGACGAATTCTTATAGAACAGGTGGTATGTATCGCCGACCTTG
>JAGBAK010000014.1 GCA_017938985.1 Clostridia bacterium | reverse complement strand
TGAAGAAGGTCCGAAGTGGCACAAGAGCAAGCAGGGTACACCCACAATGGGCGGTGTGATGTTTATTATCGGCATCTTCGTTTCATCTGCACTTTTCCTTATACTCAATATGGTTACGGGCAATAAGCTCGAGCTCACGGGCGATATGAATACAAAGCTCTGGGCAGGTATCATTATGGCTCTTATGTTCGGTCTTGTCGGCTTTGCAGATGACTACATAAAGGTCGTAAAGAAGCGTAATCTCGGTCTTTCTATCATTCAGAAGTCCGTTCTGCAGCTTGTTATCTGCGGCGGATATCTTGCAAGCCTTTACCTTGCAATGGGTAAGGACCCGTATATGTACATTCCCTTTATCGGCAACGTCGGTCTCGGCTTCTGGTTCTGGATTTTAGGCATCTGTGTCATTTACGGCGCAATCAATGCCGTTAATTTCACGGACGGTATCGACGGACTCTGCTCGAGCGTAACTGCAACTGCGGCTGTCTGCTTTGTTGCAATCGCAGTACTCAATAAATGCTTCGGTGTCGGAATCATTGCGGCGGCACTCCTCGGCGGATGCATCGGCTTCTTCATCTGGAACAAGCATCCTGCAAAGGTATTTATGGGTGACACGGGCTCAATGTTCCTCGGTGGTATGGTTGTTGCTATCGCTTATGCACTTGACTGTCCCGTTATCCTTCTTCTTATCGGATTTATTTATGTTATCGAGGCTCTTTCCGACGTTATTCAGATCGGCTATTTCAAGCTGACAGGCGGTAAGAGAATCTTCAAAATGGCACCGATTCACCACCACTTTGAAATGAGCGGCTGGAGCGAGAAGAAAATTGATGCAGTTTTCTGCACGGTTAATCTTATTGCGGGAATAATAGGTGTTGTAATTATGTATTTCGGCAGATAAAAAATACACGGATGCCTTCAGAAAGGAGAGATCAGATGTCAACGGTTGAATTGACTGAAAATGCGCGTAAGAAGCAGAAAACCAACAGCGGCATCTTCAGAAAACTTGAAAATATTACGATTTTCCGCGAAAAGCTTTTTGTCAGCGGAGGATTTGATATCATATACTTTATCCTTGTTATCGCATTGTTGACAACGGGTCTTATTATGATGGCATCAGCAAGCTACGTTTGGGGCACATTCCGCAATAATGATGCATATCATTACATCAAAAGTCAGGGCTTGGTTGCGATAGTCGGCGTTGCGGCTATGCTTGTTATTTCAAAAATCAACCCGCAGATAATCAAAAAAATGGCTGTGCTTATCAGCATTATCGGCTTGCTGCTCCTTGTTCTTGTTCTTTTCTATTATAAGGAGATTCCCGATAAGCCGGGCATCAAGCGTTGGATGGAAATTCCCTTTACCTCAAAAACCTTTCAGCCCTCCGACGTCGGCAAGGTTGCGATGATAATCGGTCTTGCCTGGGGACTTGAAAAGGGTAAGAAATTCCTTGATACAAACATTCTTGCGCCTCTCCTTTATTTTGGAGTTGTAGCAGTTGTTTCTCTGCTTGTTTTCGCCGAAAGTCATCTTTCTGCATTCGTAATGATTTTCGCAATGGGTATCGGAATGCTCTTCCTGAGCGGTATGGACAGACGCTGGTTCATCCTGTGCGGAATATTGGGAGTTATTGCGATTATAATTTTCTTCAGTATACGCCACGAAATTCTGAATGAATATCAGAACGCACGAATTGACAGCTTTTTTGTCAAGGATTACGACGACACCGACGGCAGATGGCAGACTAACCAATCGCTGTATGCACTCGGCTCGGGCGGACTTTTCGGTCTGGGCCTCGGCAATTCAATTCAGAAATATATGTATATCCCCGAACCGCACAACGACTTTATCTTTGCTATCGTCGGTGAGGAGCTTGGCTTTTTCCGTGCAGTTCTCATCATTATACTTTTCCTTGCTCTTGTTGCAAGAGGCTTTATTATCGCTGAACGAACAAAGAGTATGTATGAGCGTCTGGTTGTTCTCGGAATTTCTCTTCAGGTCGGAATACAATCGGTGCTCAATATTCTCGTTGTTACCGATATGATACCGAATACGGGTATCTCACTTCCGTTCTTCAGCTTCGGCGGAACGGCTCTCTTGATTCTTCTTGCTGAAATGGGACTTGTTCTCGGAATTTCAAGAACTGGCTCAAGAAAAGCAAAAATCAGAGATGATAAAATGAAGGAGGATAAAAAAGATGCTGAATAACAAGAAAATTCTTATCGCAACGGGCGGTACGGGCGGTCACATCAATCCCGCTCTCGCGGTTGCGGGTTATATCAGAGATAATTATCCCGATGCTAAAATCCTTTTT
>JAGBAK010000013.1 GCA_017938985.1 Clostridia bacterium | reverse complement strand
CCAAGGCTCAGTTCACTCTCGGTATCACCGACGACGTTACCAACCTCTCACTTGCTGAGAAGGAAGCTCCCAACACCGCAGCAGAAGGCACAATCGAGTGCAAGTTCTGGGGTCTTGGCGGCGACGGCACAGTTGGTGCAAACAAAGACTCAATCAAGATCATCGGTGACCACACCGACAAATACGTTCAGGCATACTTCCAGTATGACTCAAAGAAGACCGGCGGTATCACCATTTCTCACCTTCGCTTCGGTGACAGCCCCATCAAGAGCCCCTACTACATCAACAAGGCAGACTTCGTTGCTTGCCACAACCCCTCATATGTAGAAAAAGGCTACAAGATGGTTAACGACGTTAAGCCCGGCGGCGTATTCCTTATCAACTGCCAGTGGAACGAAGAAGAGCTTGCAGCTAAGCTTCCCGCTGAAGCAAAGAGATACATCGCTAAGAACAACGTTCAGCTTTACACAGTTAACGCTATCGACCTTGCTGCTCAGATCGGTCTCGGCAAGAGAACAAACACTGTTCTTCAGTCCGCTTTCTTCTCACTTTCAAAGGTTCTTCCCGCCGAGGAAGCAATCGGCTACATGAAGGAAAAAGCACAGAAGTTCATGAAGAAGGGTAAAGAAATCGTTGAAATGAACGAAAAGGCTATCGATGCAGGTGCATCAGCTTACGTTAAGATCAACGTTCCCGCTGAATGGGCTGACGCAGCTGATGATGCAGCTCCCGCAGCATCAAAGGGTGCAGAAAAGCTTGTTAAGATGGTTGACAGCATCATGAAGCCCGTTGGCCTTATGAACGGTGACGCACTTCCCGTTTCCGCATTTGTTGACCACGCTGACGGTACATTTGAACAGGGCGCTTCCGCTTATGAAAAGAGAGGCGTTGCTGTTATGGTTCCCGCTTGGGACGGCGCAACCTGCGCACAGTGCAACAAGTGCTCATACGTTTGCCCCCACGCAACAATCAGACCTTATGCTCTTACAGCTGAAGAAGCTGCTGCTGCTCCTGCCAACGCAATCATCGTTGACAAGAAGGGCAAGGGCAAGGATGTTTATAAGTACACTCTCGCTGTTTCACCCCTCGATTGTATGGGTTGCGGCGTTTGCGTAGGCGTATGCCCCACAAACTCACTCAAGATGGTTTCAAGAGAAAGCCAGGATGCTCTTCAGCCCGTATTCGATTACATGGTTGAAAACGTAACAGTTAAGGCTGACCTTGCTGACAACACCGTTATCGGCAGCCAGTACAAGACTCCTCTCCTTGAGTTCTCAGGCTCCTGCGCAGGCTGTGCAGAAACAGCTTATGCCCGCCTTATCACTCAGCTCTTCGGCGACAGAATGTATATCTCCAACGCTACAGGCTGTTCCTCAATCTGGGGCGGTCCCGCAGCAACATCACCCTACACAGTTAACAAGAAGGGCTTCGGTCCCGCATGGGCTAACTCCCTCTTCGAAGATAACGCAGAACACGGCTACGGTATGTACCTTGGTCAGAACGCTATCCGCAACAGCCTTATCGAAAAGGTTAAGACAGTTGCAGCAGCAGACTGCGCAACAGAAGAAATCAAGGCAGCTGCTAACGCTTACCTTGAAACAGTTAACGACGGCGCAAAGAACGGCGCAGCAACAGAGGCTCTTGTTGCAGCTCTCGAAGGTTGCGATTGCGACACCTGCAAGGAAATCCTTGCAAGCAAAGAATACCTTGCCAAGAAGTCCGTTTGGATCTTCGGCGGTGACGGTTGGGCATATGACATCGGCTTCGGCGGTGTTGACCACGTTCTTGCAGCAGGTGAAGACGTAAACATCATGGTATTCGATACCGAAGTTTACTCCAACACAGGCGGTCAGGCTTCCAAGGCTTCCAACATCGGTCAGGTTGCACAGTTCGCAGCAGCAGGTAAGGGCATCGCTAAGAAGTCACTTGCTGAAATCGCTATGAGCTACGGCTACGTTTACGTTGCACAGATCGCAATGGGCGCAGACGCTAACCAGACAATCAAGGCTATTGCTGAAGCTGAAGCTTACAACGGTCCCTCAATCATCATTGCATACGCACCCTGCGAAATGCACTCAATCAAGGGCGGCATGGTTAACTGCCAGGCTGAAATGAAGAAGGCTGTTGACTGCGGTTACTGGAACATGTTCCGTTACAACCCCGCACTCAAGGCAGAAGGCAAGAACCCCTTCACCATCGACAGCAAGCCCGCAACAGGCAGCTACAGAGAATTCCTTCTCAACGAAGCTCGTTACTCATCACTCACACGTTCCTTCCCCGAAAGAGCAGAAGAACTCTTCACTCTTGCTGAGAAGACATCCGTTGAGAGATATGACCACCTTCTTCGTCTTAAGGACCTCTATGCTCCCAAGGCTGACTAATTAAAAATCGGCTGATAAATAAAAAATTTCGCCCTCACCGCAAGGTGGGGGCGATTTTTTTAGTGTATAGCGAAAAGTGAATAATGAATAGTTTAGGGCGGACTCCGTCCGCACCTGATTATAAAAATATCCCCAAGTGAATCTTTCACGGTTCACTTGGGGTTTGCTTTACTTTTTATTGCTTACCTTCGGCACAACAATGCACGCCGCAACAACAAGCACCGCCGCAACAACAGCAACAATTATCCAGGTGTTGTCGGGACTGCCCGTATCGGCTGCAACCGCAGTCGCAGTTGGCTCTGCTGCAAATGCATTAAGCGCAACGGCAAAAACGCTGAGAACCATTATCGCGCAAAGCACAATTGCAGTTATTCTTACAAATAAGTTTCTTTTCTTCATTACTTCTCACCCTATTTTAAGCAGTTCCTTCATCGCTTCGCCGATTTTCTTTGCGATTTCCTGCGATTCTGCTTTTGTTTTTCCGCATCCTGTTATATAAACCTTAATCTTCGGCTCAGTACCCGAAGGTCTTACAATTGCAAAGTTGCCGTCGGGAAGGTCATAGGCAAGAACGTTGGATTCAGGCAATTTGATAGGCTCAACTTCACCGCTTGACGTGTCGGTTATTGTGCTTGCCTCAAAATCGTGAACCTTAAGCACTTTAAGCCCTGCAAGGCTTGCGGGCGGATTGGCTCTGGTTCCGCTCATAATCTCCTGCATCTTAATCATACCGCTTGCACCCTCAAACGCAAAGTTATAAAGGTCGTTTGTGTAATATCCGAACTCCTTATAGATTTCGTCGAGCGCATCGGCAAGTGACATTCCCTTATTCTTATAGTATGCCGCCATTTCGCTGATCATCAGTGAAGCCGCAACTCCGTCTTTATCCCTTGCGTGGGTGCCGATAAGATAGCCGTAGCTTTCTTCAAAGCCCATAATGAAACGGTGGTCATCGGTCGTTTTTTCAAGCTCCGCAATAAACTCACCAACATATTTGAAGCCTGTCAGCACGTCAACAACCGTGCAGCCGTACTTTGCCGCAACCCTGTTGATGAGAGGCGTTGACACAAATGATTTTGTCATCAGCGAATTTTCGGGCAGAGTTCCCTTTTCTTTTCTTGCAGAAAGCATATAATCGGCAAGAAGTACGCCAACGTCGTTGCCCGTAAGCAGAATATACTCGCCACCGTCAAGCACGGCAATACCAACACGGTCACAGTCGGGGTCGGTTGCAAGCAGAAGGTCCGCCTTCTCTTCTTTTGTCATTTCAAGCGCACATTCAAAAACCTGCTTGATTTCGGGGTTAGGGTAGGGACAGGTCGGGAATGTGCCGTCGGGCATTTCCTGTTCCTTTACAACGGCAACATTTTTGAAACCTGCTCTGTCAAGAATTGTTCTGACAGGAATATTGCCCGTGCCGTTAAGCGGTGTGTAGATAATTTTAATATCGCTCTCTTTGCAAAGCTCGGGGTTAATCGGTCTTTGCATAACAAGGGCATAGAATTCCTCAACAATTTCATCGGGGATATATTCGATCAGACCCTTCTCGACCGCTTCGTCAAAAGGCATACGTTTGATATCTTCAAACATATCAACCTTCTGAATAAAGGAATAAGTTTCAAGCGCCGCCTCGTCCGTCATCTGGTAACCCTTGGGGTCATAGCATTTATAGCCGTTATACTTTGAAGGGTTGTGGCTTGCCGTTATTACAATGCCGCTGCTGCATTTAAGGCGCATAACCGCATAAGAAAGCAGAGGTGTCGGCATAAGTCGGGGATAAATATAAACCTTGATTCCGTTAGCAGCAAGCACCTCGGCACACTGTGCAGAAAAAACGTCTGAGTTTATGCGTGAATCGTAGCCGATTGCAACGCTTGCACCCTTGCCCTTGCTGTTGAGATGATCGGCAAGACCCTGCGTTGCCTGGCAAACGGTATAGGTGTTCATTCTGTTTGTGCCTGCGCCCAGAACACCGCGCAGACCCGCTGTGCCGAATTCGAGATTTTTATAAAATCTGTCAAGAATTTCATCGTCGTTGTCTTTAACCGAAAGAAGTTCATTCTGAATTTCAGGGTTATCCTTTGTTTTTTCAAGCCAGAGGTCATAGAGCTTTTTTACATCATTCATACGTATCCGCCCCTTATTAAAATATACAATTATATATTACCCTCTTTTAGGGTTAATGTCAATCAAAGTGAAAAGTTTTTAAAGCAAAAAATCCGCCCCGAAGCTTTCGCAACGGGGCGGAAATTGTTATTTGGTTTTACCCGTCAATTATCAGTCTGTACCCTTAATAAGAGTGCCGATAGCTGTGAAGAGAGCCTTGAACAGACCTGCGATAGCTTCGGGAGTGAACATTGCCTTGGGAAGGAAGAAGGGATCAATACGAAGAGATACGTTCTTCCACATTTCAGCATTGAAGAACTGCTTGATGTTGAAGTTCTCAAGTGAAGGCTTGAGGAAGAGGATAATCATAGCTTCGTCTGTGTTGAGAGGAGCGTTGTCCTTGGTTGTAATTCTGTTGTATCTCCAGTAGTGCCACTTGAAGTTCTTATCAAGAGCCTTGGTAAGCTCGCCGCTTACGTTGTAAACTCTGAAGAGGAATTCGCTGTGGTGCTTCCACTGTGCCTGGTAGATAACGTGAGTTGTAACAAGGTTTGTGCCCTCATCGTTAACGCCTTCGTGCCATGTTGAGGAATCCTTAACGGTTGCGCTGTCTTCAACGTGGTAAACCTTCCAGTCAACGATTTCGTAGAATTCTGAGGGTTTATCATTCTTGGTGATACCATAGTTGAATGCGTTGTTCTTAACGCCCCATTCTGTTTCGGAACGGTCAACCGTTACGTCTTCACCGTAGATGGGTTTAATAACGTCAAATACGACAACGCTGTTTTCTTTGCCATTGTTAAGGTCAATGTAAAGGTTGAATGTAAGAACTGTGTAAACAGCATAGTAGCTTGTGCCGCCAACCTTCATTCCGTCCAATTCAGCAGAACCTTCAGCGTTATTCCACATATTTGTTGAACGCTTAATGCCTTCGGGAGCAGAACCGTCAAGAAGTGCGATATCAGCATCGCTCATAAGCTTAACGATATCGTCTCTGCTTGTGCCAACGGGAGCTGTGATAACAACGGGATTTTCCATGTCGTAAACAGGATTATCGATTGTGCTGCCTGCTGCCCAGTAATAGAACTTAGCATCATAGCTCTGAGCTTCCCAAACAGAGTTGATTTGGATAGCCTTTGTGCCTTCTGATGAGTCGAATGCCTTTGCTGCAAGTTCAGCTGTAAGAACAAAGTTTGCAGGATCAACTTCTGTTGTTGTGCCGCTTATAACCCACTTGAGAAGCTTGTGGCCTTCCTTACCGGGAACGGGATCTGTCTGATCTTCGTTTACAACACCGATTGCGGGAAGAGTTCTTTCCTTACCCTTGTTTGCACCGTTTACAAATACGAATGTATCTGTTTCAACGTCGAGAACGTCACCGATGTTCTTGAAGTTAACGGGAGCAATCTGCTGACCGTCGTTTGTGCCGATGTTGAAGCGAACTTCATATTCCTGAAGCTTGAACTGAGCCTTAACAACCTGCTTTGCGGGCTTGGAGGGGCTGAGTTCGAATACGTAGTTTGCACCTGTTGAATAGTAATCAGCCTGTGCACCGTCTTCTGTTACAAACTTGTCAAACACATAACCTGCTGCTGCCTTGAGAGCTGCTGCGGAGTAAGTGATCTTACCTTCGAATGCAGCAAGAGCAAGCTGCTTGGTTTCGGTTGTGTATTCGTCTGTGTATTCGCCTGCGATTTCATCGTATACGGGAATCTGGAATTCGATTTCGTAAACGGGGAATGCATGGATATAGATTGTCTTTGCGCCTTCAAATGCAACGGAACCTGTAATGATTTCGCTCTGAACATAGTTTTCACTATATGTCATTGAGGTGTACTTGTCACCTCTTGCGAATGTTACTTCGCCGTCCCAACCAAGGTCTTCAGCTACGTCAACCTTTGACTTAACTGCCTTAAGCTGGTTTTCTGTGTAGGGAGATGTTGCTGTGCCGACTGTGCCCTTACCGTCGCCGTAAACTACGAATACGGGAGCCCATTCACCTGTCTGGAAGTTCTTTGCCATGAAGGTGATGGAGTCGGGAAGCTGAGTCCACTGTGCATAGTAAGCGGAATCTTCAAGCTTCTTATAAACGCCGAGTGAAAGTGCTGTGCTTACAAGTTCGTCTGTGTTTGCATCATACCAACCTGCGAAAGCGTAGCCTTCCTTGGAAACTGCGCCGCTCTGGAGAGGAGCATTATACTTAACGTCAACAACTTTGAATGCTTCTGCATCGCCCTTGTTGAGATAGAATGTTGCCTTGAATGTCTTTGCTTCCCACTTAACCTTAGCTGTTGCGCCCTTGATGCTGTCAACTGTTACGGTTGCGGGTTCCCAAACAGGATTGTAGCCTTCCTTTTCGGGAGCATACTGTGTGAGGTCAACCTCTTCACCGTAGCCTGCCTTAACAACGAGAGTTGTCTCGCCGTCAATTGTGCCGCCGTCAAGGTTGATTGTTACGTCGAATTCGTCTGTTGAAAGAACTCTCTGATATGTAGCGTTCTTTGTTGCTGTAACAGTCTGACCGGAAACAACTGTGTCAACGATCTTACCTGTTGCAACGTTTGCCCAACCGAGTTCATTTGCAGCTGCAGCAGGAACGTTAACTTCTGTGTTTTCCTTATATTCTGCAGATGAAATTGTTGTGCCGTCATTCTCAAGGAATGTTACGTTATACTTCTTTGCACCTGTTGATTCGGGTTCACCGATTGTGAAGGTATGTGAACAGTCATCAGTGATGAAGTCATTGATATCATAGAAATTCTGCATGTTCATTCTCTTTGCCTGTGCAAATGCGCCTTCGTCAACACGGACATTAACGTTAGCCTGTCTCTTGGACTGCTTGTCACCTGCACCGTCCTGGTTATCCCAGATGGAGAAGCAACGCTTATCAAGCTTAACGAAACCTGTTGTGCCATCTGCAAGCTCTGTTTTGCCGTCAGGCATAAACTCTCTTACCTTGATATCGAATGTGAAGAAATGATCATCAACATCGAAACGGTAAGAGCTTGTGCTTGTTGCGTCACGGCCATAGAGGAAATACCAGAAGTCCCATGTGTCGGACTCTGCAAGGGGAACGTCGTGGAAGTTAAGGTTTGCAGCTTCTTTGAAGCCGGGAACGTTTCTTGCCCACTTTGTTGTGTAGTTATAGTAGTTACCGTTTGCTGCAACGCCTGCGTGGGCTGTGTTGGGTGATCCCTTAATGTTTGCAGGGTAATTTTCTGTGGGATACTGCTCGTGATTGGGGTCATATGAATCGAGGTACGTAAGGTTTGTTGCACCGTTTGTTACGTCGAAGAAGTTTCTGTCGAATACAAAGTAAACGGTACCGGCACCAATCCAAAGGTTTGACTTATAGTAAACATAACCTTTGAGTGAATCGCCGGGCTGAACGTAGTGGTCTGTGATTATCCACTCACCGTCAGCATCCTGCTCATAGAAATCAATGCCGAAATAGATGAACCAATTGTTGCTGCCGTCTGCATAGCCGTTAGCCTTGATCTCATCCATCGTCTTGATAACAGACTTGTCGCCTGTGTGTGAAGTTGCAGTTGTGGTTGTTTCTTCTGCTGCGGATGCTGTGGGGATTGCAAGAACAACGGTACCCATAAGCATTGTAAGGCAGAGAACCAAGCTTACAACTTTTTTGAATGTAGACATTCGTTTTTCCTCCTTCTTGTTACTGATGACCGATTTTTGACGGTCAAAAAAATTGTTACAGGCCGAAGCAAAGCGCTTCAACCCAATATACCCAATAATTATGACACAACTTTTAAAATAAAGCAATAGTATTGACAAAAAAACTTTGTTAAATATTTCTTAATGTTGTGCATCATTCACAGTGTCCGAAGCTTATATTCGTGCAACATTGCCATCTCTTGCCGCCTGAGCCACTGCAGCCGCAACCGCAGGACCGACTCTTTCATCAAAAGCTTCGGGCAGAATGTATTCCGGACAAAGCTTTTCTTCCGAAACAAGACCTGCTATGGCGTATGCTGCCGCAAGCTTCATTTCTTCGGTAATATCGGACGCTCTGACGTCAAGCGCTCCTCTGAAAATTCCCGGGAAAGCAAGCACGTTGTTGATTTGGTTGGGATAGTCGCTTCTGCCGGTGCCGATAACGGCTGCGCCTGCTTTTTTGGAAAGCTCGGGCATAATTTCGGGCGTGGGATTTGCCATTGCCATAACAACGGCATCCTTTGCCATTGATGCAACCATTTCTTCGCTGACAATTCCTGCCGCAGAAACACCCACAAAAACGTCGGCACCCTTCATTGCATCCGCGAGAGTGCCTCTGATGCAATTTTTGTTTGTGAATTCGGCAAGCTCGGCAAATGCAGGCGGTAAATCGTCGCCCTTGCAGATAATGCCCTGCCTGTCGCTCATAATTATGTTGCCTGCTCCGCAAGCGTTAAGCAATCTTGCAATTGCCGAACCTGCTGAACCTGCGCCGCTCATTGCGATTGTGCAATTTTCGATTTTTTTGCCTACACAGCGCAGTGCGTTAAGCACCGCCGCAAGCACAACAACCGCAGTGCCGTGCTGGTCATCGTGAAAAACAGGAATATCGCAGCGCTCCTTGAGCTTTCTTTCAATTTCAAAGCATCTCGGTGCAGCAATATCCTCAAGGTTTATTCCGCCGAAGCTGCCCGCAAGCAGTGCAACGGTATTGACGATTTCGTCGGTGTCCTTTGAGCGTATGCAAAGAGGAATTGCATCAATATCGGCAAACTCCTTGAACAGAAGGCATTTGCCTTCCATAACAGGCATACCGGCTTCGGGACCGATATCGCCGAGACCCAGCACCGCCGTACCGTCAGTGATAACGGCAACAGTATTCCAACGGCGTGTGAGTTCAAAGCTTTTGTTTATATCTTTCTGAATTTCAAGGCAGGGAGCGGCAACGCCCGGAGTATATGCCAACGACAGCTCCTGCTTGTTTGAAGCTTTTGTTCTTGCTTTTGTTTCAAGCTTGCCTTTCCATTCATAATGGAGTTTCAGTGACTCCTCCAAATAATTCATTTTTTACATCTCCAAGTTTATTGAGGTTATTTTGCCCAGCCCATAGAGCATTTGACTGCTTTTTTCCAGCCGTCGTAGAGTTCGTTTCTTCTCGCCACATCCATTTCGGGAGTAAATACTCTTTCAACGGAGCGGTTGTTCTGAATTTCTTCGGTGCTCTCCCATACGCCGACGGCAAGACCTGCCAGATAGGCAGCCCCGAGAGCGGTTGTTTCAACGTTTTTGGGTCTGTTGACGTTACATCTTATCATATCCGCCTGAATCTGCATCATAATGTTGCTGACACTTGCTCCGCCGTCAACACGAAGCTCCGTAAAATCTATGTCCGAATCGGATTTCATAGCTTCAAGAAGATCCGTTACCTGATATGCAATTGCTTCAAGCACCGAGCGTGCAACGTGTGCTCTGTTGACACCTCTTGTAAGACCTATGACACAGCCTCTTGCATACATATCCCAATAGGGAGCACCGAGACCCGTAAACGCAGGAACAAAATAAATGCCGTTTGCATCGGGAACGCTTTCTGCAAGTTCATCGCAGCGCTTTGCCGAGTCAATCATATGAAGCTCATCGCGCAGCCACTTGATAACCGAGCCTGCATTGAAAGCCGAGCCTTCAATGGCATATTCAACATCATCGCCGATGCCCCACGCAACGCCTGTTACAAGGTTATTCTTTGATTTTACACGTGTTTTGCCTGTGTTCATAAGCAGGAAACAACCTGTGCCGTATGTATTCTTTGCCTGACCTGCCTCAAAACATCCCTGACCGAACAGGGCGGCAGGCTGGTCGCCGATAGCGCCGCAAATCGGAATGCCTTCAAGAGATTCCAGACCGAGAATGCCCTTTGCCACTCTGCCGTAAACTCTGCTTGAGGGAACGGGTTCGGGGAGAATTGACATCGGAATACCAAGCTGCTCGCAGAGATACTTATCCCAGCAAAGCTTATCAACGTCAAACAGCATTGTTCTTGATGCGTTGGAATAGTCCGTTACGTGAACACTGCCGCCCGTGAGGTTCCAGATAAGCCATGTTTCAACCGTGCCGAAAAGGAGTCTGCCCTCATCGGCAAGCTGTTTTGCTTCGGGAACGTTATCGAGAATCCATTTGATTTTTGTGCCCGAGAAATAAGCATCTATCAAAAGACCCGTTTTGTCTTTAACGTATTCTTCAAGACCTCTTGCCTTAAGCTCTTCGCAAAGCTCTGCCGTTCTGCGGCACTGCCACACGATAGCGTTATAAACAGGCTTGCCCGTCTGTCTGTCCCAAAGAATTGTTGTTTCACGCTGATTCGTTATACCGATACCTGCAATTTCGCTGGGTCTGATTCCGCCCGAAATAACACAGTTTGCAACAGCCTGAAACTGACTGTAAAGAATGGCAAGGGGGTCGTGCTCAACCCAGCCTGCCTTAGGATAAATCTGCTCAAATTCATTCTGTGCCTTGCTGACAATATTGCCTTTTTTATCAAAAATGATAGCTCTTGAGCTTGTTGTGCCCTGATCGAGAGCAAGAACGTACTTTGCCATTGATTTCATCCTTTCTTTGTGATTTATATGCCGAAATATTTTGCGGCGTTGTTATATGAAATATCTTCTGCTATTTTGCAGACAGCCTTTTCGTCAAACGGATAGAGACCGTTTTCGACCATATCGCCAAGCAGACCGCACATAATTCTGCGGAAATATTCGTGTCTGGGATACGAAAGGAACGAACGGGAATCCGTTACCATACCGACGAATTTGCCCAGCGCACCGAGGTTGCCCAGAGCTTTCATCTGCTCTCTCATGCCGTCGATATTATCGTTGAACCACCATGCGGAACCGAACTGAATTTTGCTTTCTGCATCGGAATTCTGGAAGTTGCCGAGCATTGCGCCCAGAACGTAGTTATCCTTGGGGTTAAGCGTAAAGAGAACTGTCTTGGGCAGCTTTTCTTTAACGGCGAGGCTGTCAAGGAATCTTGAAAGCTTGCCTGCAATTTCTCTGTCGTCAATCGAATCAAAGCCTGCGTCGGGACCGATTCTGTTGAACATAAGGGTGTTGTTGTTTCTCATCGGACCGATGTGCAGCTCCATAACCCAACCCTTATCGGAATATTTTTCGGCAAGGAAAGCAAGAAGAGCTGTCTTGAATTTATCCGCTTCAACAACGCTTGCTTCACCGCCGTTTTTAACCTTTGCAAAAATGCAGTCAAGTTCTTCGGCTGTTGCCTTTTCATAGGGAACGTAGGCAAAGGCGTGGTCGCTTGCGCAGCATCCGAGGCTTGCAAAAAACTCAATTCTTTCATTGAGTGCATCGCAGAGAGCCTCAAAACCGTCAATGCTTCTGCCGACACACTTTTCCATTGCTTTGAGCCAGTCTCTCCACGCAGGAAGATCTATGCCCAGCGCTTTATCAGGTCTGAAAGCAGGCAGAACCTTGCATTTGAAATCGCTTTCTTTTGCAAGAAGAACGTGATATTCAAGGCTGTCAGCAGGATCGTCGGTTGTGCAAAGATGAGAAACGTTTGATTTTTCAATCAGCTCTCTGGGTGTGAAGCCGCCTGCTTTGATTGCAGCGTTTGCCCTGTTCCAGATATCGTCTGCAGTTTTGGCGCAAAGAATATCGTTGATGCCGAAATAGCGGCGCAGCTCAAGATGGCACCAGTGGTACATCGGGTTACCGATAAGATTCGGCATAATCCCGGCAAACGCTTTGAATTTTTCATATCCGGTTGCATCGCCTGTTATGTATTTCTCATCAACACCGCAGGAACGCATTGCACGCCACTTATAGTGGTCACCCGCAAGCCAAAGCCAAGCGATGTCGGCGGGCTGTGCATTTTCATATATTTCTTTTGGTGAAAGATGGCAGTGCCAGTCAAAAATCGGCATTTTGTCTGCCGCCTCAAACATTTTTATTGCAGGTTCGTTGTTGAGCAAAAAATCTTTGCCCATAAATTCTTTTGCCATAATAAACACCTCCAAGCACGCGGCTTTGATTTATTAAAGAACAAATATAAGTGTTATTCCCACTGCCCAAACTATAACGGGAACCGAAAATCTTTCAAGAATTGCACCGATGTAAGTGCAAAGTGCGGGCAAAAACATAAATATGCCACCGACTTTTGACTTTGTATCTTTTGAGCGGAGCTTTTCAAGCGTTATATCCCAAAGATTCTGCGCAACCTCAAACTGAGGGTGAAGGCAGCACATCACGGAAACACCTGCATAAAGAACAAGGATATAAATAACAAACAATAAAACGGAATCTGCGGGTGCTACGCCGAGAACACGAAGGTTTATAATGCCGAAAATTGTCAGAGGCAAGCCTGCAATAAGGCTCATTACGCCGGGGGCGGTTGCCGAAATATAAGCCGCGGAAGCCTTCTTTGGCAACACGTGTTCGATGTGACCGCACATTTCATCCGCTCTGAGATAGCCTGTATTCTCGACAGACAAACCGAGCAGCAAGCAGGTAACCTGCTCCCAGAATGCTCTGAGAAAAGCACCGGGGAAAGTGATATGTTTTCCTATAACATATAAAATTCTCATACCAAATCATAATCCCCCTGTGTCAGAATTTCCCAGGCGGTCTTTTCGCCGCTTATCAAAGCTTCACCGTCATCTGTGGTTTTGTAGTCCTCCGGGAACATATAGTAGATTTCTGCAATCTTAAGCTTTTCTTCATCCGTCGGCTCGCCGTGCTTTTCGTAAAGCTTTGCACAGATATAACACGTTTCCTTGATTTTTTCAAGCGATATGCCTGCACTCTCTTCTTCGTTAAGCATATATGCGGCAGAAAAACCGTTGTCTATATAGGTAAATGCGTTTTTATAATCTCCCTGTGCAACAAACATCAGGGCCATCTGCCTGTAGGTTTCGGGCGTGGCCGCATAATTTGCCATAAGCGTATCACCAAGCACCATCACCTTGTCATATTCGCCCTTACAGCGTGCCACCTTAAGCTGCATTTCCTGTGTTTCGCTGTAATTGCCGAAATCCTCAACCAGTCCGTCAACAAAATCTTCAGCTTCCTCAAGCATACCGTTATCAATTAAAATGTCGGTTTTTTGGGTGTACGCATTAAAATTGTTGTTGTTATCCGAAATGAGTTCATCCATAAGAGCCAGTGCCTTATTATGCTCCCCTGTTACATTAAGTATATTGGCATAATCAGAATAGTAAAGCCACTTATAATCCATGCCGGATTTCTTTGCGTAATCATCGCAAGTCTCAAGCCACTTAAGGCTTTCTTCTATTGATTGGTCATAGTACACAGCAGCCATTAAGTATTTCTGATATGACGTATAAACCTTATCCACACCTTCCTGCTGCTCAATTTCACCGATGAATTTAATGCTTGCATCATATGTGTTTGCCTCAGGTGCCCTGTTTGAATTATAGAGAGCATCAAAAGCACGTACAATACCCTTATATTGCTCCCAATACGGCTTGGCTGTTTCTGTTTTTGTGAGCGGAGTGTTATCGTTCACCTCAAGTTTTTCAACCGCCGTAAGAGGACCGTACATCTTGGCGTATGCCTCAAACATCTTTGCGTGTGTGCCTGCGCCGAGTTTAAAAAAACGGCGCAAAAACGGCTCGGGGCTGCCCTCTTGCCAATTAATCAGATTGCGAAAATCGGAAAGAGTGCTGTCCATCTGGTCATAATAATAGACTGCATCGTTCCAGCTTTTTTCTTTCACCGCTTTTTCGGCACGGACGCAGAGTATTGTCGGCGAAACAAGAAAAACGCTTGCCGCGATTGCCACAACCGCAAGCACAAGCGAGGCTGCACCCGCAATCCAGCCCATAATCGGCACACGGGTGTTAAGCATTTCAACAAGACAGTCTTCGCAGAATTCCGCACCCTCAACGCAATTGTGCTCACCGCACCTTGTACAAGGGTCGGTTACTACCTCTTCCTCCTGATTTTTTTTCGATTTTTTCTTGCTGTTATCTTTAGGGTTAATATCCTTGTTTGCTTTCAAGTCAAATCCTCCCGTCAAATTTTGTTTTACAGATAATTGTAGCATTTTTTTATATCAATTTCAATAGACAGTATGTATATTTATACCATTCATTATTACCGCCCGACAAACATATATTTTTTACAGTCTTTTACTTTTTACGAATATGTGTTATAATTAAATTATAACCCACATCAGAGTCTTGAACGGAGGCATATTTATGAAAGAAATCAACGTCAGAGATATCAAAGAAAACGCCGTTTCGCTTATTGCCGACGGCTGGGGACTTGTGAGCGCAGGCAACGTTGAAAAATTCAACACAATGACCGTAAGCTGGGGCGGAATCGGCGAAATCTGGGGCAAGGATGCCGTTTTTATTTTCATCCGTCCGCAGCGCTACACCTATGAGTTTCTTGAAAAAGAAGAAATTTTTACTCTTTCATTCTACGGCGAAGAACACAAGGATGCACTTAAAATTTGCGGTTCAAAGAGCGGCAGGGATATTGACAAGGCTGCCGCAACAGGCTTGACTCCCCTTTTTACCGATGGCAGCGTAACCTTCGAACAGGCAAAATATACCCTTGTATGCCGCAAAATGGCTTCGCAATTCATTGATCCCAAAGGATTCGCGGATGCCGATATTGAGAAAAATTATCACTCGGGCGACTACCACAAAGTATATATCGGCGAAATAGTAAAAGTTTATACCAAATAATTAAAAATGGCTTGTAACGTATACCGTTGCAAGCCGTTTTGCTTTGCTCTTTTCTTAACTCTGCTATTATTATGTGCATTGAATCACGGATTGAAAAGCGTTTTCTGCAATTCAATACAGATAGGGGTGAAGCCTCACCCTGTGGAGAGGTGAGGCTTCGTGAGGAGTTGTATATAAGAGGGTAAGTAGTGGTCTGAATTATTCTTCGATTCCGAGAAGCTCGTTAACGCTCATGCCGAGAACCTCTGAAAGAGCCTTAAGTTCGAAATCAGTAACATATCTGAGCTGACCTTCCATTTTTGAAAGACCCGATGCGTTGAGGTCGATGCCCTTAATCTGAAGCTGGGTAAGAAGATCCTTCTGCTTCATATTGATTTCTTTGCGTCTTGCTTCGATTCTGGCACCTACGATGTTGCGCTCGCCGAGAGCCTGTTTTCTGATTCTCATTTCTTTTGCCTCCGTAATTTATTATATGTCGTTTTATACAATCTGTATAATGCTATTTTGAAAATACCTGAAATTTACCGTTTTTCTGCTCGTTTCGCTTTGCATTTTATCACAATCGCAAATAAAATGCAAGATGTTTTTTCGATTTTATCCATATTTTTTATATTTATTATGTATATAGTTTTTTATATAACTCTCAATTTTTATAATAACATGCATTTTTTATTTTTCTGCTGCTTTAAGTGACCCTGACATAAGCTTGATTTGGTCACATATTTCTGATTTTTTCGCTTCAGGTATTGTTTTATTTTGAAATATGCTGCATAATATTATCACTAAATTAAAAAGAAGGGATTTTAAATGGAACTCAACCGTAATCTCACAATGCTGACCGACTTTTATGAAATAACAATGGCTAACGGTTATTTTAAAAACAACTTTAAGGATACCGTTGCATATTTTGATATGTTTTTCAGAAAAGTGCCGGACGGTGGCGGTTTTGTTATTATGGCAGGTGTTGAACAGCTTGTTGAATACCTTAAAAATCTCACCTTCACCGATGAAGATATTGAATATCTGCGCAGCAAGGGTTTCGGAGAAGATTTTCTTGAATACCTGCACAACTTCAAATTCTGCTGCGACGTCTGGGCAATCCCTGAAGGCACGCCCATTTTTCCCGGTGAACCGATAATCAAGGTTAAAGGTCCTGTTATTCAGGCACAGTTTATAGAAACAATGGTGCTTCTGTGTATCAATCATCAGAGCCTCATTGCAACCAAGGCGAACCGAATCTGCAGAGCTGCAAAGGGCAGAGCCGTTATGGAATTCGGCTCACGCAGAGCGCAGGGCTTTGACGGCGCAATCTACGGCGCAAGAGCTGCTTATATCGGCGGCTGCGCAGGTACTGCCTGCACAATTTCCGACGAGAAATTCGGCGTTCCGGCTCTTGGTACAATGGCTCACAGCTGGGTTCAGCTTTTTGACAGCGAATATGAAGCTTTCAAGGCATACGCCGAAGAATATCCCGACAGCTGCACTCTTCTTGTTGATACTTATAACGTTCTCAAATCGGGCGTACCCAACGCAATAAAAGTCTTTAATGAGGTTCTCAAGCCGCTCGGCAAACGCCCCAAAGGCATCAGAATTGACAGCGGCGATATTGCTTATCTTTCACGCAAGGCGCGCAAAATGCTTGACGAAGCAGGTTATGAGGACTGCGGAATCGTTGCTTCAAACTCGCTTGACGAATACATCATCAAGGATATGATGGCACAGGGCGCACAAGTCACATCTTTCGGCGTTGGCGAAAGACTTATTACGTCATCTTCAAGTCCCGTCCTCGGCGGCGTTTATAAACTTGTTGCCGTTAAGAACGGTGATGTGGATATTCCCAAAATCAAGCTTAGCGAAAACGTTGCCAAAATCACAACTCCCTGCAACAAGAGGGTTTACCGTCTTTATGACAACGAAACGGGCAAAGCTGCAGCAGACCTTATCACTCTTGCAGATGAGGTTGTTGACAACTCTCAGCCTTATGAGCTTTTCGACCCCGATTTCACGTGGAAGCGCAAAACCATAAGCAACTTCACCGTCAGAGAGCTTCTTGAACCGATATTTGTCAAAGGCGAATGCATTTATCAGCCTAAAACAATTCAGGAAATCAAGGATTACTGCACCGCACAGGTTGACACTCTCTGGGACGAGGTCAAGCGATTTGAAAATCCGCACAACTATTACGTTGACCTTTCGCAGGCACTCTGGGACGAAAAGCACCGTCTCCTCAACGAAAACGGAAAATAAGATACAAGAAAAGAGCCGAAATATCGGCTCTTTTGTTTTATATTTCCCTTGTTTGTGCCAGGGTGGGTTTAAAATACAAGAACAAAAAACGCATTGCTGAGCCGAGACTCAACAATGCGTTATTCGTTTAAAAAGCTATCTTATAATCAAACAAGCTCGATGATGCACATCTCAGCTGCGTCACCTCTACGGGGACCTGTTTTGATTATGCGGCAATAACCGCCGTTAACTTCCTTATATTTGGGGGCAATCTCGTCAAAGAGCTTCTTGACAACGTCTTCCTTTGTGACGTATGCAAGAACCTTGCGCTTTGAGTGAAGAGAATCGTCTTTAGCAATGGTGATCATTTTCTCAGCCATTGCGCGAACCTCCTGAGCCCTTGTAACGGTGGTTTCGATTCTGCCGTTTTCCAAAAGATAGGTAACAAGGCCTCTGAGCATCGATTTACGATGGTCGCTTGTACGGCCAAGCTTTCTGGTACCGGGCATTTAGTTCACACTCCTTTACCGTTTGGTGGGTCATCATTCCTCGTCTCTGCGAAGGTCGAAGCCAAGTGAATTGAGCTTTGCAACAACTTCATCAAGAGACTTTCTGCCGAGGTTACGAACTTTCATCATATCTTCCTCGGTTCTGTTGATCAAATCTTCAACCGTATTTATCTGAGCACGCTTCAAGCAATTGAACGAACGCACAGACAGGTCAAGTTCCTCAATGGTCATCTCCAGCACTTTTTCTTTGCCGTTGTCATTCTTAACAACCATAACCTCTGTGTCATAGGCTTCACCTGAAAGGTCGCCGAAGAGGTTGAGGTGCTCGTTGAGGATCTTGGCGCCGAGAGAAACAGCTTCCATAGCATTGATGGTGCCGTTGGTCCACACTTCAAGCGTAAGCTTGTCATAGTCAGTAATCTGACCAACACGTGTGTTCTCGACTGTGTAATTAACCTTTAACACGGGTGTGTAAATTGAGTCAATTGCTATAACGCCGATAATGGGCTGCATCATCTGCTTGTTTCTCTCAGCAGAAACATAGCCTCTGCCCTTGTCGCAGGTAAGCTCCATGCTTACGTGTGCATCGGAATTGAGAGTAGCGATGTGAAGCTCGGGGTTGAGAATTTCAACCTCTGAATCGGTTTTAATGCTGCCTGCGGTGATTTCGTCATCGCCGTTAGCATCAATATAAATTGTTTTGGGGCCATCGCCGTGAATCTTGAGGATAACGTTTTTGAGATTAAGAACGATCTCTGTTACGTCTTCCTTAACGCCGGGGATGGTGGTGAATTCGTGCAGAACGCCGTCGATTTTAACGGATGTGATTGCGTAACCGGGGAGAGAGGAAAGAAGAACTCTTCTGAGGCTGTTGCCTAAAGTTGTTCCGTAACCTCTTTCAAGGGGTTCAACAACAAAACGACCGTATTTTCCGTCGGCAGAGATTTCTGCAGTTTCAATTCTGGGCTTTTCAATACCAATCATTCAAAACCCTCCTTATAAGACGGCAGGAAAATATCCTGCTCAAAATGCATTCAAAAACGCTTTGGTCACCAAGCAACTGCCCGGTGAACGCCCAAAAAGCGGGCGTATCACTCAGGTTATTACTTGGAGTAAAGTTCAACGATAAGATGCTCTTCAACGGGAACCATGATCTGCTCACGTGTGGGCAGAGCAAGAACCTTTGCTGTCTGAGCTTCTGCGTTGAGGTCAAGCCACTGGGGAACAGGTCTGGAAGCGTTAGCTTCGAGAGTAGCCTGAATCTTTGTGCTTTCCTTGCTCTTATCCTTAATAGCGATTTCGTCGCCTGCCTTAAGGAGATATGAAGGAACGTTGACCTTCTTGCCGTTTACTTTGTAGTGACCGTGAGTAACAAGCTGTCTAGCTTCTGCTCTGGAGTTAGCCCAGCCGAGAAGATAAACAACGTTATCAAGGCGGCTTTCGCAGATACGAAGAAGGTTTTCACCTGTTACGCCCTGCTTACGCTCAGCCATGAGGAAATACTTGTAGAACTGGCCTTCCTGAATACCGTAATAACGCTTAGCCTGCTGCTTTGCGCGAAGCTGAAGACCGTATTCAGTTGCCTTTTTGCGGCTCTGACCGTGCTGGCCGGGAGCATATGCTCTGCGCTCGATTGCGCACTTGCCGGTATAGCAACGTTCGCCCTTGAGATAGAGCTTTTTGCCTTCACGGCGGCAGAGTTTACATACCGCACCGGTATATCTTGCCATATTGTGTTACACCTCCAAATAATTCTGGTTACACGCGCCTTCTCTTAGGCGGACGGCATCCGTTATGAGGAATGGGGGTAACATCCTTAATCATGTTAACCTCCAGACCCGCTGTCTGCAAAGCTCTGATTGCAGCTTCACGTCCCTGGCCGGGTCCCTTAACATAAACCTCAACAGTTTTCATGCCGTGCTCGATAGCAGCCTTGGCAGCTGTTTCAGCAGCAGTCTGAGCAGCAAAGGGAGTTGATTTCTTTGAACCTCTGAAGCCCATTTCACCGGCGCTTGCCCATGAAACTGCGTTGCCCTGAGTATCGGTAATTGTAACGATAGTGTTGTTAAAGGTGGATTGGATATGGGCTGCGCCGCGCTCGATATTCTTGCGCTCACGGCGTCTGCGTGTGCCTGTTGTCTTTTTAGATGCTGCTTTAGCCATAATATCCCTCCTAAATTATTTCTTCTTGTTTGCAATAGTCTTCTTGGGACCCTTGCGTGTGCGAGCGTTTGTCTTTGAACGCTGGCCTCTTACGGGGAGACCTTTGCGGTGACGAACGCCACGATAGCACTGAATTTCGATAAGTCTCTTGATATCGAAAGCTGTTTCTCTGCGAAGATCACCTTCAACCTTAAGGTTGTGATCAATGTATTCACGAAGCTTTGAAACATCGTCTTCGGTCATATCCTTAACTCTAAGGTCAGGATCAACGCCGGTTGCCGCGATAATGTCGCTAGCGGTTTTGCGACCGATGCCGTAGATGTAAGTAAGAGCGATTTCAATTCTCTTCTCTCTGGGCAGGTCAACACCTGATATACGCGCCATTTGTCAGTTGCACCTCCAAATTAAATTGGTTTTCGCCGGGATTAACCCTGGCGCTGCTTGTGCTTGGGATTTTCACAGATAACCATTACTTTTCCCTTGCGCTTAATGATTTTGCACTTTTCGCAAATTTTCTTGACAGAAGGTCTGACTTTCATATTAGAATACCTCCTTGAACTTACTTAGAACGCCATGTGATGCGGCCCTTAGTGAGGTCGTATGGCGACATTTCAACCGTCACCTTATCGCCGGGAAGAATCTTGATATAATTCATACGAAGCTTGCCGGAGATGTGAGCCAATATTCTGTGTCCGTTTTCCAACTCAACCTGAAAAGTTGCGTTGGGTAATGATTCTACTACCGTACCTTCAATCTCGATCATGTCCTGCTTAGACATAGTTACCTCCTAAGTGTTGACGTTTAATTCTGAACTTAATCGCCTCAGCGCTTTGCGAAGCGCTCTGTCTGATGCAAGCTCTGTTTCGCTGAGCGAAAACCCTGTTGCTTCAACGTGGCGAGTATTCTTGCTTTTAGGTCTATCAATAGGGCGCTCTTTACCGTCGCAGAGAAGAACGCAGCCGTTTTCAACCTGC
Organism: Clostridia bacterium; assembly: GCA_017938985.1. Taxonomy (GTDB): domain Bacteria; phylum Bacillota; class Clostridia; order Oscillospirales; family Acutalibacteraceae; genus CAG-177. Next base: position 1,508 of record JAGBAK010000013.1, on the reverse strand, counting down.
ATAACCGCAAGGTAATAGCCTTTGTCTCTTCCTGCAAGGGATTTTACTATTCTGCCTCTTTCAAGCATAATCTCACCTTAAATCTGTGTGAGAATAACGGGGCCGTTTGAAGTTATGGCCACGGTATGCTCAAAGTGGGCTGAAAGCGCGCCGTCTTTCGTTTTGATAGTCCAGCCGTCAGGCAACTGCCTGATACCTGCGCCACCCATATTGATCATGGGTTCAATGGCAATTGTCATGCCGGGGAGCAGGCGCACACCTCTGCCGGGTGTGCCGAAATTCGGTACGCTGGGGTCTTCGTGCATCTGCTTTCCTACGCCGTGGCCGGTAAATTCCCTGACCACCGAAAAGCCTCTTTCCTCACAATACCTTTGGATTGTTGAGCCGATATCACCGATTCTGCCGCCTGCGACAGCCATTTTGATGCCTTCATAAAGACTCTCTCTGGTTGTGTCGCACAGCCGCTGTGCTTCAGGTGAAATATCACCCGCCGCAAAAGTGGCGGCGTTATCGCCGACATAGCCGTTGAAGGTTGCGCCAACGTCAATGCTGACTATATCGCCCGCTTTGATGATGCGCTTTTTGCTCGGAATGCCGTGAATGACCTCATCGTTTATGGAAATGCATGTGGCAGCAGGGTATCCGTTATAACCCTTGAAGGTAGGAATTGCTCCGTTCTTCGTTATGAAGTTATGGGCAATACGGTCAATTTCCTCAGTAGAAATACCGGGTTCAACCGCTGCGCCCGCTGCCTTTAATGCTCCTGCAGCGATAACGCAGGCTTCTTTCATAAGCCCGAGTTCTCTTGTTGTTTTGAGCACTATCATGCTGATCCTCCGTTTAGGGCTTAATCAAGGAAGCCCTTGTAGTGGCGCATCATCATCTGGCTCTCGAGCTGCTTAACTGTTTCAAGTGCAACACCAACGAGAATGATGATTGATGTACCGCCCAGTGAAATGTTCATTGCTGCGCCTTCTTTCCAGAACTTGTCAAGGCAGAAGGTTGTAATCTGTGAGAAGACAATCGGGAAGAGAGCTACAACGCTCAGAAGAAGAGCACCAAGAAGAACGATTCTGTTGATGATCTTGCCGATGTATCTTGAGGTGGGTTCGCCGGGACGAATGCCGGGGATTGAACCGCCGTTGTCACGGATATTCTTGGACATTTCGATGGGGTTATACTGAATGCTTGCATAGAAGTATGCAAAAGCGATTATGAATACGAAATAGATAATCGCATATGCCCAGTGTGTCTGGTTGAACAGGTTGAAGAACTTGTTCCAGGGACTGTTTTCATCCAGAGTGATGAACATCTGGATTGTGGGGGGCAGTGAAAGAATTGAGGAAGCGAAGATAACGGGCATAACACCGGACATATTAACCTTGATCGGAATATGTGTGCTCTGACCGCCGTACATCTTTCTGCCGACAACTCTCTTTTATATGAGGTGATAATTTTATGGCAAGAAGAAAAGTTGATAAAGGACAAAACAAAGAAGCTTGTAATGT
>JAGBAK010000138.1 GCA_017938985.1 Clostridia bacterium | reverse complement strand
AGGCGAAGCGCTCAACGCCGATATCTTCAACAAGTGGAAAGAGGCAACAGGTCTTGAAATTCACGAAGGCTTCGGAATGAGCGAAACTCCCGTCAGCATTTGCACGCTTTATCCGTGGACAAAGCCCGTACCCGGTGCAATCGGCTTTCCTGCCCCCGGTCTGAGAGTACATATTCTTGACGAAGACGGCAACCACTGCCAGAGAGGTACAATCGGCGAAATATGCATCAAGTCACCTTCACCAGAAGAGCATCCCTGCGGCGTTGTTGCCAGCTATAACTTTGATGAAGAGGAAACTGCGCACGCTTACAGAAACGGCTTCTTCCACACAGGCGACCTTGCATACAGAGATGAACAGGGACGTTTCGTTTACTTTGGCAGAAACGACGACGTTATCAAGTCATCCGGTTACAGAATCGGACCCTTTGAGATTGAAAGCGTTATGCTTGAGCACCCTGCAGTTCTCGAAGTTGCCGTTACGGGCGTTCCCGACCCCGTAAGAGGCTTTGTTGTTAAAGCAACTGTTGTTCTGCGAGACGGCTTTGAAGGCTCCGATGCGCTTGTAAAAGAGCTTCAGACCTACGTCAAAGTCAACACCGCACCCTATAAATATCCCCGTATCATTGAATTTGTTGACGCTCTGCCCAAAACATTCAGCGGCAAAGTCAGACGAGTTGCAATCAGAAACGGCGAAAAGGAATAAAGAATTAAGCCCACCAACACGGTGGGCTTTTTTATATGCAACATATCAGAATCACTGCAATACCAAGAACAATTCTGTATACTCCGAACGCTTTGAAATCGTGTTTGCGCACGTAATCCATAAGGAATTTTACTGTGAGCATTGAAACTGCAAATGCAACTGCCATACCGATTATCAGCGTAATAAACTCTGACTGCGAAAATCCTGAACCGAATTTCAGTATTTTAAGCGCACTTGCGCCGAGCATTGTCGGCACGGCAAGAAAAAACGTAAATTCCGCCGCAGCCGTGCGTGAAACACCCAGCAAAAGTGCTCCGATAATCGTTGCGCCCGAGCGTGACGTGCCGGGTATCATTGAAAGCACCTGAAAAAGACCTATTATCAAGGCGGTTTTGATATCTATACCTGAAAGAGTAAAAATCTTCGGCGGCTGATTGCGGTTTCTGCGCTCAACAAATATGAACGCCAAACCGTAAAGAATAAGCATTGCTGCTATTGTCAGAGGCGAGCCGAAATGTGTTTCGAGCCAGTCATCAAGCAAAAAGCCAAGAACAGCAGACGGTATGCAAGCCGCAGCTACCCGACACCACATTCTTATTATGCCGTTATCAACTGATATTTTTTTGTTTTGTAGTGAAAACGGAAACATCTTTTCCCAAAACATTGCAACAACCGCAAGAATTGCGCCAAGCTGAATAACAACAAAAAACATCTCTTTGAATTCTTCAGTCATATGCAAAGGAACAAAGGCATCAAATAAAAGCATATGCCCCGTGCTGCTCACGGGCAGCCACTCTGTTATACCCTCAATTATACCGATAAGCATTACTTTGACAAATTCAATCAGATCAAACCCCATACCGCACCTCAAAACATATACTACAATTGGCATACTGAATATTCGGACGGATAGTATCCGCCCCTACCATAACAATTAAGATAAACGAGTATATTTATATATATGTTTTATAATAAAAAATATCCCGAAACCGTTTTGGCTTCGGGATTTATTGTTTATTGAACACTGAAAAGAAGGTCACCGTATGAGGGATAAGGCCAGTATTCTGCGCAGGTAATTGATTCCGCTACGTCAACGTCGGTTCTGATATCATCCATTGCAGGAATAATTATATCCTTATACATATTTGCAACTGCAAGCTTATCGCTGCAGGCATTAACGCTGTCAAGCTTTTCTTCAAAAGCTGCAATCTTTTCAAAAACGGATGAGCTCAAAGCAGAAAGCTTTGCAACTGTTTTTTCTTCATAGCTGCAGTCAACAGAGGCGAAAGCACTCTTACGTGCAACAGCGGTTTCGCTCAACGCACCGATATAACGGCTGATTGCAGGCAGGATATCTTTATTTACCATATCAATCATTGTCAGAGCTTCGATGTTGAGTGTCTTGCAGTAGTTTTCAAGATAAATTTCATATCTTGCTTCAAGTTCTTCTCTTGTGAAAACCTTGTGGTTGCCGAAAAGCTCAACGCTCTTTTCGCTGATAAGTGCAGGCAGACAGTCAGGAGTTGTTCTGAGATTGGAAAGTCCCCTCTTCTCCGCTTCCTTTATCCATTCATCGTCGTAACCGTTGCCGTTAAAGATGATGCGCTTATGGTCTTTGATTGTTTTCTTGATAAGTGCATGAAGCGCTTCTTCAAAGTTATCAACGTTTTCAAGCCTGTCCGCATATGATTTGAGCGACTCTGCAACAGCAGTGTTAAGAGCGATGTTTGCGCTCGAAATTGAGCTTGCCGAGCCGAGCATTCTGAATTCAAATTTGTTGCCTGTGAAAGCAAAAGGAGATGTTCTGTTTCTGTCAGTTGTATCCTTGGGGAATCTGGGCAGAACGTGAACGCCGACCTTCATCTGAACGGCTTCTTTTGCATCGTATGCGGTATCGTTCTCAATCGCTTCAAGGATATCGTTAAGCTCGTCACCAAGGAACATTGAAACAACGGCGGGCGGTGCTTCATGTGCACCGAGACGGTGGTCGTTACCGGCGCTTGCAACAGAAATGCGAAGCAAATCCTGATAATTATCAACCGCTTTGATTACCGCACAAAGGAAAAGCAAAAACTGTGCATTTTCATAAGGTGTTTCGCCGGGTTCAAGAAGGTTGACGCCCGTGTTGGTCTGAATTGACCAGTTGTTATGTTTACCGCTGCCGTTAACGCCCTTAAACGGTTTTTCGTGAAGAAGGCACACAAGGCCGTGTTTTCTTGCAACCTTCTGCATAATTTCCATTGTGAGCTGGTTATGGTCTGCAGCGATGTTTGTTGTTGTGAAAATGGGAGCAAGCTCGTGCTGCGCTGGTGCGCCCTCGTTATGCTCTGTTTTTGCAAGAATGCCAAGCTGCCAGAGTTCTTCGTCAAGGTCTTTCATATAAGCAGCAACTCTGGGTTTGATGTTGCCGAAATAATGGTCATCCATTTCCTGACCCTTGGGAGGTCTTGCGCCGAAAAGTGTTCTGCCTGTATAACGCAGGTCTTTTCTCTTGTCATAAACCTCTTTATCAACAAGGAAGTATTCCTGCTCCGGTCCGACGGTTGTTTTGACAGCCGTCATATCCTGACCGAAAAGCTTCATTATTCTGACAGTCTGCTTACTGATAGCTTCCATTGAACGCAGAAGAGGTGTCTTTTTATCAAGCGCTTCGCCGCCGTAGGAGCAGAAAGCGGTAGGAATATAAAGTACGCCCTCTTTAATAAAAGCATATGACGTGGGGTCCCATGCGGTATAACCTCTGGCTTCAAAGGTTGCACGCAGACCGCCTGAAGGGAAAGACGAAGCGTCGGATTCGCCTTTAACAAGCTCCTTGCCCGAAAATTCCATTATGATGTTGCCGCCCTCACAGGGTGAAATAAAGCTGTCGTGCTTTTCGGCGGTGATACCCGTCATCGGCTGGAACCAATGGGTATAGTGGGTTGCACCCTTCTCAATTGCCCAGTCCTTCATTGCGTTTGCAACAACGTTGGCAACACTCAGGTCAAGGCGTTTGTTATCCTGAATAGCCTTTTTCATTGCCTTATATGTTTCTTTGGGCAGGCGTGATTTCATTGTTTTGTCGTCAAACACCATACAGCCGAAATAATCGGGAACACTTCTCATCGTATTCTCTCCTTACAGAAGAAATAAATTAACAGGTTAAGTATATATCCATTAAACCATAAAATCAAGTTTTTTTGAGCCTCGCAAAAATATTCTGTCAAACTACCGAGAAACGTTAAAAGAGCCGAGTTTATTTTGTAAAAAATTATGAAACAACCGCAACATATCTTGACTAATAAAATATAAAAAGTTATAATTAATTGGTTAGAAATCTCACGGAGGTTTGTTATGAACAGATTTGAAAGTGCAAAAGAGATATATGCAAAACACGGCATTGACGCTGAAAAAGCTCTCGCCGACCTTGCTCAGGTAACCGTTTCGGTTCACTGCTGGCAGGGCGACGACGTAGGCGGCTTTGACAGCGACGATGCTCTTTCGGGCGGCATTCAGACAACGGGCAACTATCCCGGCAAAGCAAGAACGCCCGATGAGCTTATGGCGGATATCGACAAAGCCTTCAGCCTTATTCCCGGCAAAGTTAAGCTTAATCTGCACGCAAGTTACGCAATCTTTGACGGCAACAGAGCTGACAGAGATGCTCTTAAACCTGAACATTTTGCAAAATGGGTTGAGTTTGCAAAGGCAAGAAACATCGGCATCGACTTTAATCCCACGTTCTTCTCACACGCTATGGTTAAAGACGGTCTGACACTTTCTTCACCCGATGAAGAAGTACGCAAATTCTGGGTTGAACACGGCAAGCGCTGCGTTGAGCTTTCCGATTACTTTGCAAAAGAAACGGGCTATCCCTGTGTTATGAACATATGGATTCCCGACGGCTACAAGGATATTCCTGCCGACCGCCTTTCCCCCAGACTCCGCTTCAAGAAATCACTTGACGAAATTCTCGCAACTCCCTATGACAAATCAAAAGTATTCATCACCCTTGAGTCAAAGGTTTTCGGCATCGGTCTTGAAAGCTACACAGTCGGCTCGGCTGAATTCTGCCTCAGCTATTCAACAAAAGCAGGCATTGTTCCGCTTATGGATAACGGTCACTATCATCCTACGGAGCTTGTTTCCGACAAGATTTCGGCTATGCTTGCATTCAACGAAAAAATCGCTCTTCACGTCACAAGAGGCGTCCGTTGGGACAGCGACCACGTTGTTCTTTTTGACGACGAAACAAAGGAAATCGCAAAAGAAATCGTCCGCAATGATGCAATTGACAGAGTGTTTATTGCAACTGACTATTTTGATGCTTCAATCAACCGCATCAGCGCCTGGGTAACGGGCGTTCGCAACGTTCAGAAGGCTCTGCTTTTTGCAATGCTTCAGCCTGACGCAAAAATGAAAGAGCTTCAGGATGCTTCGAATTTCACAGAGCTTATGGTGCTCAGCGAAGAAGCAAAAACCCTGCCCTTCGGCGATATATGGGCAGAATATCTTAACAGACAAAAGGTTGAACCCGATTATCTGAATATAATCAAAGAATATGAAGAAAAGGTTTTGGTGAACAGAAAATGAAAAACATTATGGATGCACCCTTCGTTAAGGGTATGATGAAAACAACGGCAAATATGTACCGCATGGGCTGGGACGAAAGAAACGGCGGCAACATCAGTATGATGCTTGAAAACGACGAGGTTGCAGAATATCTTGACATCAATGCTCCCATCAGAACAATCGAAATGGGCTTTGACGCAAGCGTTCTCGTTGGCAAAATCTTCATCGTCACAGGCACAGGCAAATATTTCAAAAACATTGAAGATGACCCCGAAAACAACCTCGGCATCATCAAGATTGCAGAAAACGGCACAACCGCAGAGCTTCTCTGGGGCTACAGCGACGGCGGCAGACCCACATCAGAGCTTCCCGCTCACCTTATGAGCCACATTTCAAGACTCTCAAAAAATCCCGAAAACAGAGTTATTATGCACAGCCACCCCACAAACACACTTGCAATGACTTACGTTCATGAGCTGAGCGAAAAGAAATTCACACATTCACTCTGGGAAATGTGCACCGAGTGTATGGTTGTTTTCCCCGACGGTATCGGCATTCTTCCCTGGATGGTTTGCGGCACCAACGAAATCGGCATTGCAACCGCTGAAAAAATGAAGGAATTCCGTCTTGTTGTCTGGGGTCAGCACGGTATCTACGGCTGCGGCAAGGACCTTGATGAAGCTTTCGGTCTTATTGAAACAGTTGAAAAGGCTGCTCAGCTTTATATGATGACTGCTCACCTGCCCAGAGTAAACACAATCACCGACCCCGACCTTGTTGAAATTGCAAAGGCTTTCAATCTTCTTGACGTTTACAGAAGAGATTTCCTTAATCTTTAATCAAAACATACGGGCGGATAATATCCGCCCCTACCCATAACTAATCTATAACGGAGGATTTAACAATGGCTAACAGATTTGTACTCAACGAAACATCATACCACGGCAAGGGCGCTATCGCCGCTATTGCTGACGAATTCAAGGCAAGAAACTTCACAAAGGCTCTTGTTTGCTGCGACCCCGACCTCATTAAATTCGGCGTTGCTGACAAGGTTCTTAACATTCTCAAGGGTGCCGAAATCCCTTATGACGTTTTCAGCACAATCCAGGCTAACCCCACAATCGAAAACGTTCAGGCAGGCGTTGAAAGCTTCAAGGCAAGCGGCGCAGACTGCATCATCGCTATCGGCGGCGGTTCATCAATGGACACTGCAAAGGCAGTAGGTATCATCATCGCTAACCCCGAATTTGCTGACGTTCGTTCACTTGAGGGTGTTGCTCCCACAAAGAACAAGTGCGTTCCCATCATCGCTGTTCCCACAACAGCAGGCACTGCTGCAGAAGTTACAATCAACTACGTTATCACAGACGCACAGAATAACAGAAAGATGGTTTGCGTTGACGTTCACGATATCCCTGTTGTTGCCGTTGTTGACCCCGATATGATGTCAACAATGCCTGCAGGTCTTACCGCTGCTACAGGTATGGACGCTCTTACACACGCAATCGAAGGCTACATCACCAAGGGCGCTTGGGAAATGAGCGATATGTTCCACATCAAGGCTATCGAAATCATTGCAAAGAGCCTCAGAGGCGCTGTTGCCAACACTGACGAAGGCAGAGAAGGTATGGCTCTCGGTCAGTATGTCGCAGGTATGGGCTTCTCAAACGTTGGTCTCGGCATTGTTCACTCAATGGCTCACCCCCTCGGTGCACTTTATGACACACCTCACGGCGTTGCAAACGCTATCATTCTTCCCACAGTTATGGAATACAATGCACCTGCAACAGGTGATAAGTACAGAGACATTGCAAAGGCTATGGGCGTTGAAGGCACAGACGCAATGAGCATTGAAGATGCACGCAAGGCAGCTATTGATGCCGTTAAGCAGCTTTCAATTGACGTTGGCATTCCTGCCGACCTCAAGGAAATCGTTAAAGCTGAGGATATCCCCTTCCTTGCACTGAGCGCATTTGACGACGCTTGCCGTCCCGGTAACCCCAGAGATACAAGCGTTGAAGAAATCACTGCTCTTTACAATTCACTTATCTGATTATAAAAAGCAAGAGCCGCAGCAGAAATGCTGCGGCTTTTTTTAAATCATATCTGTTTCGGAGAGTTTGCCGTTTGAGTAGCTGAAGGTCTTAATCTCAAACTCTCCGAACTGAATTGAGAACACATTATTTTCAATTCTGAAATTGCTTTCAGTCTGTTTATCCGCCGAGTTATAAAGGCGGATTTTTAAGCCGTCTGTATCATTGCAGAATCTTGAAAGAATGACGTCAGGGTTGCTGATTTCAACCGCAGTTTCTCGTTTTTCTTTCGCTCCCGACGGAAAGAACGAAAGCGCAATTACAGGCTGATTGAACGTTTCTGCCTGCATATCAATACACGACGTGTCAGCGGTTATTCTGAATTCAAAATCACGCTCGCCGATATCAATTCTGTCGTGTGAGCGATCACTGTCCGCAAGAGGTCTGTCCGCAATGGGGTGAGCAGAATTGACGGGTGTTCTCAAAAGAGAAATATTGAGCATATTGCCGTCAACACTGCCGCCGTAAGTGCCTTTATTGATAACTGCAAGAGAATTTTCGTTTTCAAAAACACCACACCATTTCTGATAAACCGCTTCTTTGCCCTCGGTGCGCAGCCGCTCTGTGCCAAAAGCTGTCTGACCAAAAAACTCGGGATTATTAAGCGTTGTGTCAAACGAAAGCTTATAGAATCTGCTGCTGTTATTTGAAAGCATTCTGATTTTAACGTCAACGTGATTTCCGTTTTTGGGCAGAGTATACGTCACAACAGCAAAAGAATCAGCATAGCCGAAAATCGCCTGAATCTTAAGGCGCACCTCACCATTTTCAATAACTCTCACGTTGTCGAGCGTTTCTTCGGGATAACCGTTGAAGGCATTTGCTTTTTCTGCACTCAAAAGGGTAAACTCACCGATTCTATCGCTGAAATTATCGGTGCGCATACCCCACGGGTCTTCGTTATCTCTATAAACCGTTATCTTTGCGCTTTCGGGGTTAAGTCTGTCAACGCCGTCAACGCAGTATTTATCAATAAGACCTGTCTTTTTACTGATAAGCACCTGCATTTTTCCGTTATCAAAAGTGAAATGCTCGTCGGTTTCGGTGCAGGGTTCGATTTTACGCTTTGGATAGTTTTCAACGTGAAGCTCGCAGTCAAATCGGTTGATACTCATAGGCTCAAGCTCTGCCCTGAAGCAAACTCTTTTGCGCCAGTCAAGGCTGAACGTGCAGGCTTCTTTTTCATTTTGCGACGGCAGGTAATCACCTTTGCTGTCACGTACCTTTACAACGGTAACCTCGTTTTCGTTCCAGTTCTGGTCCTGAAGCTGGAATTCAACCTCAACGTCCTGAATGATTCTATAGGGATGCGGGTTGAAAACGAGAACGGGAATTTCGCCCTCTTTTGCTTTGGGCTGACCCTCGCAAAGCTTGAAGAATGCCTTTGTTTTATATTTCTCGGCTATTTCACTGCCGTAAGCAAAAAGACGCAGGCAATCGTCTTCCGCCGCCTTAATGCTTGTGCCCGGAAGAATATCGTGGAACTCGCAGAAAAGCAGTGCTTTAATCGCTTTTTCAAGCTCCTGCTTATCATACGAAGCACCGCTTAAAGCAAGCATTTTTTCGCAGACAGCCAAATCATTTTCAAGGCGTCTGTGAGCCTGCTTGATGCGGACCATGGTTGTATAGCAGCCAACCATTGTGTAGTTAATCGACTCTTCAACAGTTTCCAGCTTTGATTTATCTATGCGGTCAAAATATTTTTCACACCAGGAATGGGTAATACCTTTCTCGGGATTCGCTTTCATATAATCAGCTACGGTCAGCAAATCTTCTCTTGACGGACCGCCGCCGTGATTGCCGATACCCCAGAACATCATATTTATGCCGTCGTCACCGTATTCACGTTCAAACGCACGTTCAAGCTTTGCGGCGATTTTACCCTTTCCCGAGTTATATCCCTGATTCATTTTATGAGCAAGAATTTCACTGCCGTCAAAGCCTTTCCAGATAAAATCGTGCTCGCAGTCAAAGCCTGACGGACGCATAAAGACATAGGACTGATAGCCGCATTTTTTCATTATCTGCACAAGTCCCCTTGTGTGACCGAACGGGTCAAAGTTTATCGCGGTAAGCGGTCTGACGCCGAACTTTTCGGTAAAGTATTTTATGCCCGTTTCTATCTGACGGATAAAAGATTCACCGCAGGGCATAACGCAGTCGGGCTGAAGATACCATCCGCCCATAATGCGCCACTTGCCCTCTTTGACAAGCCGCTGAATGCGTTCAAAAAGCTCGGGTTCGTTTTCCTCAACCCACTCATAAAGAACAGCTTCATTATGGTTGAATACAAAACCGTCAAATTCTTCGCAGAAATCAGCGGCTACCCTGAACGTTGAAATAGCTTCTGCAATGCCCTCCGGCTTCTGCCAAAGCCAAACAGGGTCAAGATGTGCATTGCAGATCATATGTAGTTCTTTCATATTAATCACCCGCTAAGAATATTAACAAAGTTGATTGGCATTGTCAATGCAATACCAACCAACTTCGGTTAATTTTCGATATTATATTCTTCTGAATTTATAAGCAGACAGTTTTCATTTTTCCACTCGGTCTGCATTGATTCATATTCTTTCCATTCGCCTATATATACACGTTGCGGAGTTTTTCTTATTGTAAGAACAAGCAAATTCAGCCAGTTGTTTTTGTAAACATAAACAACTGTATCCCCTCCCAAAGCACCTTGGTCGCTGTCAACTATTTCGGCATAAAAAGTTTTTTCGGGCGAGTAAATTCTTTCAACAACGCTGTTTTGACCGAAGTTTCCGAATCCGACACAAAGGATTGAAACAACAATAATCAGCACAGCTAAAAATGCGGAAGTTATTACTGATGCAATTTTGGCTTTTGCTGAACTGCAGGCATTTTCGGCAATTATCGCAGAGCATATGAAACAAACAATCATACAAACAAGAGCAACAGCGGAACGGTCTTTGAAAAGACAAAGCACAAGATTAATTAAAGAAAACATCGGCAAAAAAGCTGATATTTTGCAATATATGTTTTTCTTTGAAATCACTAATGCGGAAACAATAAAAACCAAAGCGGAAATCAAAGGAAAAAGATGATGATTTGCAAGATAAACACTATACCCGAAGCTATAAAAAACAAGAGTCAGAACAGGCAGAAGCAAACTGGAAGCCACCAATACATAGGGTAGAAACAATCTTTTTTCTTTCATATATTTTTACTCCTTGCCGAGCATTTTTGCGTAAAAGGCAGATAAAACTTTTGATAAAACTGCAAATAAAGCAGTAAGAAAAAATCCGATTCCAAAGCTGAATAAAATGCCTTCAAAAAAATCAACAAATGTTCCGTCGGTTAAATCAAACGGATTCATTTCATAGTGGAGCAAGCTCCAAACGAATGCACCCAAAGTAACAAAAAGTGTAAGGGCACAGCTGCACCACGAAAACAGCTTTCTGCTTTGATAAAGCCTTATAAAATACCAGTTGGCAAGAGAAAGCATAAAACCCGTTGCAGGCACTACAATATTAAAAGCAAAAAGTCCGTTTCTCAAATCAATATGATCAGTACCTGCTTCAAAGAAAACGCCTGCGGTTATCAGAAGAAACGAAAGCAGAAACAGCACCGATTGCAAAGATGATGCCTTCCAATCATTTATTCTTGTGCATTTCTTTATTTCATAATTTGCTTCTTCTTTCGTAACCGTAGCGGTCATACTTGCAAAAACTTTTCTGCATTCTGCGCAGTTATCGATGTGTCTTTCTACTTCTGCACGACTTTCCTCGCTGCAGCAGTCATCGATATAAAGAGGTATCAAATCTCTGACAATATTACAATTCATAATGACTTCTCCATCCTTTCTGCCAATTTTTGCTTTGCACGGTAAAATGCGACTCTTGCCCAGCTCTCACTTTTACCGAACAGCTTGCTTATTTCTTTTAACGAAAGCTGACCGAAAACAGACAGCATAAAGACCTCTTTATACGGCTCCTCAAGACCGTGCAGGCAGCTTAACGCTTTTTCCGTCAGCTCCTTTTCCTCATAAAAGCTTTCAATATCGAAATCCGCTTTTATTTCTTCAAAGTTGCTATGCTTTTTCTGTTCGTTATACCACGCATAGTAAGTATTTTTTGCAATCTGACAAAGCCAGACCGGCGCTTTGGATTTGTTCCGAAGACTGTGAAAATTCATATAGGCTTTGAAAAAAGTTTCTTGTGCTAATTCCTCGGCAACCGAAGCGTTTGAGCAAAGCTTAAAAAGATATTTATAAATAAAATCGGAGTTTTCGGCATAAATCTTTTCAAAATCCGTCACATTTTCACCGTCCTTTCACTTATTAGATTACAAAAAGACAAAAACGTTACAAAAAATGTAACGTTTCAATCTTTCTGATATGCTCCCCTTGCATAGAGAATCCATTTTGAACGGTCAAGCGGATTCACGCCGCGTCTGGGATTAATATGTTCAAGACCGTCACGGCATTCACGGTAGCCGTAAAACGACTGATTCAGCACCGCTTTACCCGACGACAAAACCGCAAGCCTTGTGGGGAAATCCATTGACGTTGCAACGGGAACAATCGCTTCAAGCGTAACGGTTTGCGAACGGGCAACGGGATTTTCGTATTCGCCGCCCATTTTGACAATTTCGGAGAGAATTTTGCCCGAAATCTCTGCAGGGGCGGTTACTCTGATTTTCAAAAGCGGCTCAAGAATTGTTGAACCGAGCTGTGACATACCGTTCATAAATGCCATAGGCGTACACACAAAGAAATCGAGCGGATGTGTATGAATTGTGTGGTGTTCGCCGCCGATGAGCGTACATCTGAAATCGGTAACCTCCCAGCCGTAAAGACCCTGCTCAAGACAGGAATTGAACGAAGTTCTGATGTGTGACTGATATCTGTAAAAGCATTGATTTGAGGGCAGTCTTCCGTGATAACTGACGCCATAGCCTCTCGGCATGGGTTCAAACATAAACTCAACAACCGCCCAACAGGGTTTCGGCATTGTATAGCTTGCTCTTGCCAAGCCTTTTGAAGCAGGTGTTTCTTTGTATATAACCGTCGGCGGAGAAAACGCAGCCGAAAGATTATATCTTTCCTTGAGCAGATTATCAAGAACCTCAAGCTGAATTTTGCCCGTAGTGCTGATTGTTATTTCTTTCTGACCGTTTTCCCATTTTGCATCAATATACGGCTCTTCGTCGGATAGCTCGACCAGCGCCGCCGCAAGGTCGGGAATTTTAAGTGCATCGCCGTCGGACGGCGTAACCTTCACACGCAGGAAAGGATTAACGAGCCTTGCGTTTTCGCTTACCGAGAGCGAGCCGATAAAATGACCCGTTTTTGCGCTCGGCAGACCGCACACGGCAGCAATATCGCCGCCTCTTACGATACCCGAATCACTTAATTTTGCGCCCGAAAAGCTCTTGATTTGCGAAATTTTTTCTCGGACGGGCGGCTTCTTTTCGGTTTCAACCGCCGCATTATCGTCTGTATCCTGAATCATATCCGAAAAACTGTCAGGTGACAAAATCTCAACCTCGTCACGGTTTGCAATTTCACCGCCGAAAAGTCTTATATGGGAAACCTTGCCCAAGGTTTTATCGTGCTCAATTTTAAAAATAACACCGCATAATTCATCGGTTGCTCTGCGCTCAGAAGACGGCATATATTCAACAAGAAAATCTGCCAGATTCTCAACCCCGATTGAATATTTGGCGCTGCCGCAAAGAACGGGAGTAAGTCGGCAAGCAGAAATTTCGCTTCTTATCAGCTCAGCCGCACGCTCTTGCGTTAATGCTTCATCGCAGAGGAACGCCTCCGCAGCTTCGTTGCAGATATCGGCAAGCGCTTCGGTTGCAGCAAGAGCAAAGTTTTCACCCGTTAATCTGCTGACGCAAGGATTATCTTCGCCCTCGTTTTTAACTTCGGATGCAACAAAATACGTCTGCGCCGACAACTGTTTCAATTCATTGACCACCGCCATCATATCAGAGCCTGCTCTGTCAATTTTATTGATAAAAACAGCTCTCGGCAGCTTTGCAGCATCAAGCGATTTCAAAATATTTTCGGTATGAGCACGCACGCCCTCAACAGCGGAAACAATAACCACCGCATAGTCAAGCGCAGAAAGAGCACGCTCGACCTCGCCCGCAAAATCAACGTGACCGGGAGTGTCGATTATATTAACGGTAACGCCCTTATAGCTTGCTGAGGCGGTAGCGGTGCGCACCGAAATTCCTCTTTGCTTTTCAATTGAAAGGCTGTCGGTTGCCGCCGTGCCGCTGTCAACACTGCCTGCGGTGCGGATTGCACCCGTTAAATACAAAAGCTGCTCGGTAAGTGTTGTTTTGCCCGAGTCAACGTGAGCAAGAATACCTATATTATGTATTTTATCCGACACGGCATTACTCTCCTTCGGTCATAATATAATGTTTTATTATAAAGCAGAAAAAGCTGTTTTTCAATATATTAACAACAAATTCATAATCTTAATTTTCTTAAAAAAGTCTAAAGCATTTCTTAATGATTTCATAGTGGTTCTTTAAGATTTTTAATGCTAAAATACGGTTAATGAATAAATCGGAAGGAGGTTATGAGATGGGTCTGTTGCTGCTTATTGCTCCCCTTGCCGTTATAGCTGCACCGATTTCGATGGTAATGGGAATTTTTGAAACCGCTTCCGCCACTTTTACAGACATAATCGCAGTCTGGACAAACTTTTTTGCATAATAAAAATGAGGTGATAAAATGAGAGTTGTAAAGAACACAGCCGCTTTTTTGATGGCAGTGCTGATTGCCGTTTCGTCGTTTGTTACAGGGTACGCCGAAAGCGGCACTGACGAGGGTGCTGAAGAAAAAGAACAGACAGAAATAAGGATAAACGTACAATACAGCGACTGTACGGATTTGGTAGTGTTTTCTGATTTTAATATTTTTGATTTTGAAACAGTCAATTTTTATCAGAGAAACGAAAGCAACGAAAAAACTTTGATCAGCACGGTTTCCGTGGCTGAACACTGCAGCAAAAGATTTGACGCCCCGGATAACGTGTTCAGTTTGAGATTGGTCGGCAAAAATCCTTTTGAATCTCAGGGTCAATATACGTTTGAATTCATTGCAAGAGAAACGCCTCCCGAAGGCGGAGAAAAATCAAACGATATCAGCGTTGATTTTACTTATGAGGATATAATTAACCCCGAAATAGAAAACGAAATAATTGATTACACTCTGGAAGTCGGTCAGAAAGCTGACATTTCAGAAATTATTGATTTGCCGGAAGACTATCTGTGTGTTTATGCGCTCGGCGAAAACAAGCCGGAAACCTTTTTCGACGAGCAAATTATCGAAATAGAAAACACAAGTATAAAAGGTGTTTCAAGAGGCGAAACCGTTCTGATTATAAAAGAAGTATTCAGCGGCGACACGATTGTTCAGGTTAACATCAGGGTTATCCCCGAAACTCCCGATAACTTTCTTGAGCTTATCGGTTCAACATTGGGCATTGTCGGCTTCGACACGTTAAAATCGCTTATATCAACCGGCTCTTACGGCGCCCTTGGATTAGCAGGACTGTTCTACAGCCTTTTATTCCCCATAGTTGCGCTGTTAAGCTTTTTCGGAGCAATTATAGGCTTTTGATGTAACCTGTATCAATTCAGCATATATAATAAAAGGCACTCTTGCGGAAAACAGTAAAACAATCAAAGCAAAGTATAACGGCTTGAACGGTTTTTTCTTTCCGTTCAAGCCGATTTTTAATTGTTGCAGAAATTAAAAGCTTTTTACTTTGTTTTTAATAAATATAATCTTTCAACACTCCGATAAGATCAATGCGCTTCATTCTTCTTGCGGATACAGCAGATGTTATAATCACAGAAACGCCGAGCAGAAGCGTCGCTCCCAAAAAACCGCCCCAGAACAAGAACGGAGAACCGAAGTCAACCCTTTCCTCTCTGTTATAAGCCTGCGAAAAAATCACATAGAAAAACAGGAGACAGACAAAACTAATAAAAGATGCAATGGCGTTGCAGATAAAACCTTCCATTTTTACTGACCCTGCAACAGATTTGAGCGACGAACCTGCTGAACGCATAAGAGCATACTCGCCCTCGTTTGATATAACGTTTGCATAAATCGCATTGAAAGTGCTGATAACGGTAATCAGTGCAATCAGCGCTGCCACGGCGCAAACGTAGATTTCGCAGGCATAGCTGAAAGCGATGAGGTGAAATCCGACAGCATCCTTTTCAAACATCATAAAGTTACGCATTGCCGTAAATATCATAAGCGAGGAGCAAAGAATAAGCGTATAAACAACGGTCATAAAAATAATCCGGATATATTTATCAAGGTTATTATGAAGATTTCTGAAAGCAACGTAATATTTCCAGCCTAGCAATTTGTATTTTCGGGCATCGTCTGTCAGCACCCTGTTACCTATTGAGGTTGAAAACGTTCTTTTTACGTCGGTTGCAACAGTTCTGACCGAAAGCTTTCTGCAAACGGATAACGAAAACAGGCAGGCCAGCAAAACAGTCAGCAAACTGACGGCAGGAACAACACACAAAGCCGTACCTAAATCAACGTTAAAAGCCGTTCCTGCAACAGCAAAACCGTTTCCGAGCACTTTTGCGGCAGCTTTTTTAACAACCAGCAACTCCGCAAAGCTTAACACTGCACCGCCAGGAATTGCTGCTGCGCAGTAATACATTGCCTCATAAAGCAAACATTTTTTGATTTGGCTCTGCGTTGCACCGGATGCAAGCAGTGTTGCATAAAAGCTCCTGCGTTCCCTTTTGCTTACGTCAAACGCCAGTGACACGGCAACGCAAACACACAGCAAAGCCACCGCAGAAATCAAAGCTGCCGTAAGGGGCAGATTCTCAACCGAAGCATCTGCAGAAAACAAAGCATCAGCATTGTCAGCAAGCGGAATGGGCCATGGAACTTCTTTGCGCTCTCCGTCAACATATTCCTCACGGTCTTTTTCTTCAACCTCTCCGGTCTTTACATACTCAAATACTTCATAAAGATAATCACCGATTTGGGTGAAATTTGTTTTTGCATTTGAGAGCACTTGAGCGAGAGAGTTGCCTGTCATTTTTTCGGCATTTGTCAAAAAGTATTTTACAAAGCCGGTGCTGAGTGCAGCTGATGAAAACAGCACCGAAGCGGCAAAAGCAAGAGAAACAACAATCAGCAAGCTTTCTGTTTTAGCTTTTATCAGTCTTTTTTGGGCGATATTTCTTAAATTGTTCACATCATCACCGTTTCACCCTTCATCGTCTCGGATACGATTCTGCCGTCTTCAATGCGGATTACTCTGTCTGCACGGCTTGCAATTTTCTCATCGTGAGTAATAACCATCAGTGCTTTACCGAGCTCTTTGCACAGACTCTCAAGCAAATCCATAACTTCTCTGCTGTTTCCGGAATCAAGGTTACCTGTCGGTTCATCGGCAAGAATAAGCGAAGGTGACGCAATAACAGCCCTTGCGATTGCAACTCTCTGCTGCTGGCCGCCCGAAAGCTGGTGAGGATAATACGTGCCCTTATTACCTATTCCGAGCCGTTCCATTATTTCACGCACTTTTTTAAAATCAACGGTTTCACCAGCCGCTATAAGCGGGAAAGCAATGTTTTCCTCAACATTCAGAACGGGAATCAGATTAAAAAACTGATAGACCATACCGATTTCACGGCATCTGTAGGCAGAAAGCTGCTCATCCTTCATCGAATAAATGTCGTGGCCGCAGATATAAACCTTGCCCTGTGTGGGTCTTTCGACCCCGCCTATCATATGCATCAGCGTTGATTTGCCAGAACCGCTTGAGCCGACAACAGCAAGGAACTCACCTCTTTTAACCGTCAGCGAAGCATTGTCAACCGCAGCAAAAGCATCAAGCGTTCCGATCCCGTATTTTTTTGTAACTTTTTCGGCCCTTACAATTTCAATGGTTTCAAGGGGTTTTATTATACGGTTTTTCTTTTTCACGGTATCCCTCCTCTTTTGTGTTACACCTTAAAGACGAATAAAATAACCGTTTGGTCTGCTATTATTATATCAACCCGGAAAAATTTTGTATTTTACAATAACAGGATTTTTATATAATTCCCGAACACTATTTTAAGAAATCCGTATTTAATTTAAAGAATGTGGTGACAAAACCGAAATAATGATGTATAATAAACCGAATCCAAAAAGGAGTGAATAAAATGAGCGATAAAATCATTAAATGCGGCGTAGTCGGTCTGGGTAGAGGTACAGCTGTTGCAAGATGCCTCAAAGGCGTTAAAAACGCTAAGCTCGTTTCTGTTTGCGACCATAATCCCGCAATTCTGAAAAAAGGCTACGATGAGCTTTCAGAGGTTCTTGAAGACAAAAACCTCATTCAGTTCAGCGATTACGACGAATTTCTTAAATCAGATATAGACGCAGTTATTGTTGCAACAGAGGCTGTTTACCATGTTCCGATTGTTATAAAAGCATTTGAAGCAGGCAAACACGTTCTTTGCGAAATCCCCTCTGTAAATTCAGTTGAAGAGGCAAAGGAGCTCAAAGCTGCCTGCCTTGCTCACCCCGACCTTACATATATGGCAGCCGAAAACTGCTGCTACTGGGCATTCATCGAAACCTGGAGAAAAATGCATCAAGACGGTCTTTTCGGTGAAATTGCGTATGCCGAAGCCGAATATCTTCACGCTCTTAATCCCGACGAGTTCTCACCCACATATTATCCCGAGGGTCACTGGAGAACATATCAGCCCGCAATCAGATATCTCACACATGAGCTTGGTCCCCTGCTCTACGTTATGGACGACAAGGTAGTAAGCGTTACCTGCATGGAAGCAGACGTTCACTACGACCCTTATACGCCCGAACGCAAAGAAACAGGCGTTGCTCTTTTCAAAACGCAGAAAGGCGCCGTTATCAGGTTGCTCGTAAGCTTCGGTGCTTACACAAGCTATGACCACAATTACCGTATCTGCGGCACAAGAGGTACAATTGAAACAGACCGCACAAAGGTTGTTGACAACGCACACTCCCTTGCAAGCCTGCACAGTGTACCCGGCACTTTCAACGCCAACTCAAAAATTGACATTCCCGTTACCACCTGCTACGAGGGTGAGGATTCAAGCGGCCACGGCGGCGCAGACGCAAAGATGGTAAAGGATTTCATCAACTGCCTTGTTGAAGGAAAGAGACCTGTTCTCGACGTTGATTTTGCAATCAATATGTCGCTTCCCGGCATCATTGCTCACGAATCTGCCGTTCAGGGCGGCGTACCCATGGAAATTCCGCTTGTTTGATAAAACATTTCACCGCAACCTGATAACACATCAGGTTGCGGTGTTTTTTTAATATTTGATTCCCGAATTGATAAACGGAACGTTTTTGAAATCATCGGCATTGTGGCGAATAATATAATCAATATATGAATCAATCAACTTTGCGGTAAGAATGTACCCCATAGGTGCCATGTGACCGTAAAGATAGAATTCTTCTTTGAACTTTTCGTCGTAAACAGGTCCGTATTTATAGAGGTCAATCACATATGAGTTATCAAAAATTTCAGTGAATTTGTAAAGCAATTCAATCATTCCGAATGTTTGTGAATCCGATTTGCGTTCATCCTCTTTCGGAAATGTTACAAAGAAAAATTTTGCATCGGGGCTGATTTCTTTATAACGGCTGATTATCTGTCCATAGTAACCCGCAAAGGTTGGTTTGTTATTTCGGTAATCGTTAACGTCAATATCATCAACACTGCCGATTTCCTGACCGCTGTTGTAAATATCATTGACGCCCAGAGCAATGACGTAAGCCTGACAGGCCTTTGATTTACCCCACAAACCGTTTTCATCGGCAAAGCTATTGAGATACCATTCAGCCGTCATACCGCCCCTTGAAAAATTATAAGCCGTCAACCCGTTTTCCCTTGCGATATACTGACCCCATGAATATTCAAACATATCATAATAACCCGCATTGCCCTGTTCATCACGGGTCTCAAACTCTCCCGAAGAGAGACTGTCTCCGATAAACGCAATTCTGCGGAATACAGAGGTCATACTGTAACCGTTCACAAGCCTGTCAAGAGGTTTTTCGTTTATATCAAAAAGTTCTTTGTTCCAGTCCAAAGCCAACACTCCGTTTACATCAGTATGTTGATATTGATTTTATCACAACGTTGATAAATTTTCAACTTGTCAAATTTATATTAAATATACTGTCGACAAAAAAGAAAATATATGGTAAACTGTTCATTAATTTAAAAATTAAGACAGGAGAAACGAAATGAGAAAAAACACTCTTAATTTTGGTGAATTCAAGCAGTACGATAAAAAGTTTTTAACGGCAGATTGCGGCATCGACCTTGAAAACGTTGCATCAGTTGCGTTTGACGGCGAAACACTCTATATTGCTCAGCCCGATTGCCTTATCGAATATGCCGACGGCAAAGCAAAAAAGCTTGCAATCAAAGCCTCAAAGCTTTTTTCAAGAAACGGCAAACTATACGCCGCAATCGGCAACTCACTTGCAGAAATCAAAAAAGGCAAAGCAAAGAAAATTGCTGATTTCAACGCCCC
This sequence comes from Clostridia bacterium, assembly GCA_017938985.1. Classification (GTDB taxonomy): domain Bacteria; phylum Bacillota; class Clostridia; order Oscillospirales; family Acutalibacteraceae; genus CAG-177. Next base: position 12,567 of record JAGBAK010000138.1, on the reverse strand, counting down.
TGTCATTGATATTTCGGTTGCTCTTGACAATTCACTCTGGCTCATAACGAAAAAAGATCTTTATCTGTCAGATAACGGTGAATTCAACCAGATTGTTAATCTGCCCGACGAAACCGTCTGCCTTGCCGCACTTGATAACAAATCGAAATACGGTGAAACCGTTTACGTCGGCTCAAAGGTTGAGGGTCTGCTTTCAATGAAAGGCAAACGCCGCCACTGGGCAGAGCTTGTGCCCGACGTTACAGGTGTTCTCAGCCAGAAAATCAACTGCCTTGCCATTGACGGTCTGGGTCATCTCTGGGTCGGCTCAAATGAAGGTCTGAACATCTATGACGGAAAAAATTATTGGTTCAACGGTAACGATTTTTATTCCGTACCCGACGGCTCATTCAACGATATGTTCTTTGCCGCCGACGGTAAAAAATACTTTGCAACAAACACAGGCGTAATCACTCTTATTGAGGGCAAAATCTCTTATTTTTCATACGGCGTTTGGCTTATGCACCCCACGGTTACAAAAATCACCGTTTCCGACAGCGGAACAATTGCCGCCGTTACACCCGAAGGCATCAGCCTTATCACGTCAAAATATATGACTCTTGAAGAAAAAGCCAACCACTTTGACGCATATGCCGAAAAATATTTTACACGCAACGAAGGCTATCAGGTTGACAGAAAGCTCCGCAAATACGGCGATATGGATTCAGGATGGCTTCCGAATTCCGATAACGACGGTCTTTTTACAGGTCTTTATTGCGTCAGCCAGTGCTTCCGTTACAAGGTAACAGGCGACGAAAAAGCAAAGGCAAACGCAAAAAGAGCGGTTGAAGCAATGATTAAGCTTACCGAAATCACAGGCAGAGCAGGCTTCACCGCAAGAGCAACAAGACATTCTTACGAAGAAAACTTCGGCACAGGAAACAGAGAAGAATGGCACATCTGCGAGGATAACCCTGATATGGAATGGCTCGGCGAAACTTCAAGCGACGAAATGACGGGTCACTACTTTGCATACGGTGTTTACTATGACCTTGTTGCCGATAAAAAAGAAAAGAAAAAGATTGCACAGGTTGTTAAAACAATCACTGACCATATCATCGAAAACAATTTCCACCTGACCGACGTTGACGGCGTACCCACAACCTGGGCAAACTGGGAACCCGACCTGCTCAACAATGATGACAGATGGTTCTATGAAAGAGGAACAAACTCGCTTGAGATACTTTCTTTCCTCAAAACAACCTATCATGTTACAGGCGAAGAAAAATATAACGACGTTTACAAAATGCTGATTAAGAAGCATCACTACGCAATGAACTGCATGCAATATAAATTTGAAGATGCGCACCTCGCACACATCGACGACCAGCTTGATTTTATCAACATCTATCCCCTTATCACCTACACAGACAGCGAAGCGGAAAAGGAAATTTTCAAGATGGGTCTTACTCATCACTGGGAATATGAACGAATTGAGCGTTCACCGATGTTCAACGTTGTTTACGGCTCACTCACAAATAACTGCTGTGACATTGAGAATGCGGCTAAGTCACTTTCCGAAATGACGCTCGACCTTATCAGATGGCCCGTTTATAACAGTCACAGAAAAGACATTGTGTGGGATACAGAGCAGGACGGAATGGGCGTGCCTGCACAGCTTAAATACCCCCTCGAGTATTCCGCAAGAGTTCTTGTAAACTATGACGGCAACCAGTTTGTATGCGACTCAGGCGCAGAAAGATTTGTTGAAATCAACACAAAGGTTGTTAACCGCACATCAACACTTCCGGGCACCGCAGGCGCAAACGGCTTAAGAGCACAGATGCCTTACAACTACCTTCTTCCTTATTGGATGGGCAGATACCACGGACTGCTCGGCGACTGATAATCAAAAACGGCTTGCATAGGTTCAATCACCTGTGCAAGCCGTTTTTTACGGTAATCTGATATCGTCACGGTTCATCTGGAATTCAAGCCAATCAAGAATTTTTTCAATCTTCTTTTTGTTATGCTTAATGCGTTTTATCTCGCTGATTTGATGCCACCAATAAGAATTCATATAGCGGAAAAGAATCGGAAATACCTGTTTTTCTTTTTCATTGAACTCATAATTCTCGCAAACATAACCGATGATTCTTTTAAAGTTTTCGATTCTTATTTCGTCCAACTTCATATCATAAAACCATTTGACTCTGCCTTTTCTTCCCCAAAGACACTTTAAATCTTTGGCACTCCACAGAGCTTCTCGCACCACATAGTTAACCACAGGCTCCTTGCCGCACAGGTTAAAATCTATCAGCCCCACAAAGCGTTTTTCGCTGTCAAGCAGTACGTTGCCGTCATGCAAATCGCTTTGGAAACAAGACGTCGGTAAATCGTGATAAACTTCACGCAATTCTTCTTTTCTTTTGTAGAATAGCGTGAGCAGCTTATCGGCTCTTTCTGAAAATTCGGGGAATTTTTCTTTCAGAATTTTTGTGAAAGTTTCGGCGCATTCCGTTCCTTCGTCCGTTTCGTCATCGTCAGTATGAGGCTCGAGCAAGCAAAAAACGGAATGGTGATCAACAACGTCAAGCCTTGCCGCCGCAACCCTGCCGAGGGAACGAAACAAGTCAGGTGTATAGATATCGCTTCCATCTTTGTTTTTTATCTTTTTTCTGCCTGTTTCTTCGGCAGTTTTGTAAATCGCAAACTCTTCGGCGTAAACACAAAACTTTCTGCCGTCCTCCTCATAGGTGAATACGATATCACCGTTAAGATTTTTAACAGCCGAAGGACAATAAATACCCAAAGAATTATAAGCCTGAATTAACCTGAACCATCCTTTTACGGCTTGCTCATCGGTAAAAGCATTCGAGCTGTGTTTGATAACAATTTTTCTTGATTCTTCTTCAACTATGTAAACTTTTCTGAAATCTGTTTTTTTTCGGCACAAATCAATGGTTTTAACTTTTAACGGAGCTTTTCGGCAATACAAATTAATCGGAAAATCGAGTTTATTCATTTTAATCTCCTCCTGTTTCGATTATATCACACGCCTTTTCAGCTGACAATAACCTGCCAGTTTAATTTAATATTTATTATCTTAAAAGCTTGAATGTTATAAGCATTTGTTATATAATTAAAAAATAAATTTTAACAAGAGGATTTACTATGGCAGCTATTTTTCTGACCTTAAAAAACATCTGGCACGGATTTGTTTCGGTCTTTATGCTTATACCCATTTTGCTTACAATGGGCAACGCAGGCGACCCCGACACGCCCGTTGAAAGCTATCCCGATTCAACCAACCCTTATATCAGAGAATATCTTGACCCCGATATCTCTGCTCACCGCTCGGGCGCAGGAATCGCACCGCAAAACACGCTGATGGCGTTTGAAAACATCATTGAGCAGGGCGGTTCTCTCGGCGTTGACACGCTTGAATTCGACGTTCAGATAACCGCTGACGGCGAACTGATTCTGCTTCACGACCTTACTTATGACGGCACTTCAAATGCTGTTGAAGCTTTCGGAAAAGACAACGTTCTTGCATCGTCAATTACCTTTGAAGAAGCTCAGGTTTTGAATATGGGCGAAAACTTTAAGGTTGACGGCGAATATCCTTACAGAGGATTGAGAGGCGATGATATCCCCTATAATCTCAAAGTTGTCAAATGCGATACGGTTATTGACTACATCGAAGCAAACTGCGGCGATAAGGTCTATAACTACGTTATTGAAATAAAAAGCATCGGTTCAAACGGCAAAAAAGCCGTTGACCGCCTTTATGAAATCATCACGGAGCGCAACCTTGAAAACAGGGTTATTTGGTCAACGTTTGCTCCCGACGTTTCGGGATATATGAAATCGAAACACCCTGAAATTGCACGCACTGCCGACGCAATCGAAGCCGTTCAATTCTATTTCTATTTCAGAAACGGCTGGAATTTGCAGGACGTTAAGCCGTCATACGTTGCTCTGCAGATTCCGTACGGCTCAAGCGCACTCGATAATTTAATCAATCTCGGCACAAGAGAAATGATAAACTATGCTCATAAGAACAACATTGCGCTGCAATATTGGACAATCAACAGCGCAGAAGAAGTCAGACTCCTCACGCAAAACGGCGCCGACTGCATTATGACCGACTATCCGCAGATGGCTGCCGACACGGTCAAATCCTGCAAATAAAAGAAAGATAATAAAATGAAGAACAACAGTTTTAAACTCACAAAATTTGCCTGCTACACGGCATATTTTACAATGTCATCCATTTTCAGCCTGCCGCCTCTGCTGTTTGCAACGCTGCAGGATATGTACGGAATTTCATACACCCTGCTCGGCACGCTTGTACTCACAAACTTTTGCACGCAGCTTACCATTGACCTTATTTTTACTGTTTTCACAAAATATTTCAACGTAAAAAAGGTTGTCAGAATAATGCCGCTTATAACCTCGGCAGGTATGCTGATTTATGCGGTTGTTCCCAGATTTATGCCGCAGTACGCATATGCAGGTCTGCTTATCGGCACAATACTCTTTTCTGTTTCCGCAGGTCTTTCAGAGGTGCTTTTGAGCCCTGTTATTGCGGCTATCCCCTCTGACAATCCGCAAAAAGATATGAGTATGCTTCACTCGCTTTATGCTTTCGGCGTTTTCACAGTTGTTGTTATCAGCACACTGTTTCTCAGATTTTTCGGTTCGGCTAACTGGTTTTATCTGACCCTTTTCTGGACGGCTTTACCTATTATCGCAGCGATTATGTTTATGCTTTCGCCTATGCCCGAAATGGACGTTACAAGCAATAATGAGGGTACAAAAGGAACAAAACGCAGAACACTCGCAATGGCTCTTTGCGTAGGCTGCATTTTCTTTGGCAGCTGCGCTGAAAATGCAATGTCAAACTGGATTTCAAGCTTTATGGAGAATGCACTGCAGATTGACAAAACAATCGGTGACATTCTCGGTATGGCGATGTTTGCAATTCTTTTGGGCACCGCAAGAATCTCTTACGCCAAATTCGGCAAAAACATAATCAGAACTCTTACTGTCGGTATGGCGTGCGCCGCTTGCTGTTACCTTATTGCAGGTCTTTCAACAAACGTTATTTTTGCTTTTATTGCCTGCATTCTCACAGGTCTTTTTACCGCCATGCTCTGGCCGGGAACACTTATCATGATGGAAGAAAACGTTCCGGGCGTCGGTGTTGCCGCATATGCATTTATGGCGGCAGGCGGCGATTTCGGCGCTTCGCTTGCACCTCAGCTGCTCGGTATTGTTGTTGACAACGTTGCGGTAAGCAATGTTGCGGCACGCATAAGCACACAGACGAACCTGTCGCCCGAACAGATAGGTCTTAAAGCAGGTATGCTTGTAACAGCAATCTTCCCGATTATCGGCTTTGCATTGCTGATTTACATTGCAAAATACTTTAAAAAAAGCCGTACGTCCGACGGCAAATAACTTGTTTTACCGCTTATTTCGGTACAAGCACTGATTTATCGGAACAGTTTCAGGCTGTTCCGATTTTTTATTACTGTTTTTTACAATAAGATTGAAAATATATCAGTATTTTGTTATAATATTACAGATAAAATTTTAGGAGTGTTTTAATTGGAAAACAATTCAACAATTATTGCTCTTTCAGGCAAAGGCGGCGTAGGCAAAACGTCGGTTTCCGCCGCTATAGTAAAACTCTTGGTTCAGGCTTATCCCGACAAAAAGATTCTTGCAATTGATGCCGACCCTGCAGTCGGTCTTTCAACCGCACTCGGAATTGAAGTTAATATGACAATTGACGACATCCGCAAAGAGATTGTCGAAACCGTTGAAGACGGTCAGACAAAAGCGGCAATTGAGCTTCTGGGCGATGCGAGATACAAGATTTTCGATGCTCTTGTTGAAACAGACGGCTTTGCCTTTATTGCCGTTGGCAGACCCGAAAGCGCAGGCTGTTACTGCAAAATCAACACCTATCTCAAAGAGGTAATCAGCATTCTTTCAAAGGAATTTGACTTCGTTGTAATCGACGGTGAAGCAGGCATTGAGCAAATCAACCGCCGTGTTATGGAAAAGGTTACTCACTTGCTGCTTATCACCGATGCAAGCAAAAAAGGCACACAGGTTATTTCAACAATCAAGAGTGTTGCCGACGAGCTTGTTATGTATAAAAAAATCGGCGCTATCGTCAACAGAATCCCCGATGAGAGCGTTATTGAACACATCAACACAAACGGCATTCCCGTTTTGTCTTATATTCCCACAGACTCAAACCTTGCAATCTATGATATTGAAGGCAAAAACATAACCACTCTGCCTGACGATTCAAACATTGTTGAGGGTGCAAAAAAAGCTCTTGTTGAAATGGAGATTTTAAAGTGAGAGATTTAAAACATCTTTATGAATTTGAAAATCTGCTTCAGGAAGCAAACAACGCTCTTGTGCAGAAGGCAAAAGCTGACGGCGGCATAGCTTTGGGCTACACCTGCTACCACATACCCGAGGTTCTTCTTAACTGCGGCAACTGTTTTTCGGTCAGACTCCGTGCGCCGAGAACAGGCTCGATGGATATTGCAACATATTATATGAGCAACTTTCTTTGCGGCTATTCAAAGGCTGTTCTTGAACGTGCAATTGAGGGCGGATACAATTTTCTCAACGCCCTGCTCGCCAGCGAAACCTGCTCCGAAATGAACAGAGCAGCCGAGCATTTTGAACTGCTCAACCTTGTTGAAAACGATAAATTCTTTTTGACTTTTCTTGATATGCCTTTTAAAATTGCTGACCACACGGTTAAGCACTACGTAAAACAAACAAGGCTCAAAATCCTTGATATGCTTACAAACGTTTACGGCGTTGACACTTCTGACGCAGCGCTTCTCAAGGCCGTCGAAGAACACAACGAGGTTTGCCGTATTATGACGGAAATAGGTAACTACCGCAAAGAGGATAATCCCCGCATCACAGGCTATGAATACCACATTTTAAGCTTGATTACATATTGCTGCCCCAAAGCTCTTATTCTGCCAATGCTGCGTGAAACAGCAGAAGAACTTAAAACAAGAGAACCCGATGCAAAGAAAAACTTCAGAGCAAAAATCGTTGTTGTCGGTTCAGAAATGGATGACCCCGATTTTACTGCCCTTATCGAAGACAGCGGCGCACTTGTTGTTGCCGACAGATATTGCTTCGGCTCAATGCCGGGCAGAGAAGAAATTATCATCAATCCCGACAAGGACGTTCTTACTCAGATTTGTTTGCACTATCTTAAAACAAGTCAGTGTCCCAGATACATGAGCCACGAAAAGGTTCAGGAACGCAGAGATTACGTTAAGCGCCTTGTTGACGAGTATCACGCAGACGGCGTTATGTATGAGCAGCTTAAGTTCTGCGAATACTGGGGCTACGAAAGAGCGCTTGCTTCGTACGTTATGAGTAACGATTACGGCGTACCCACTGCTGCAGTTGACAGACAGTATACAGCTTCGGCATCCGGTCAGCTTCGCACCCGTGTTCAGGCTTTTGTTGAAAGCCTCGAAATCAAAAAAATTCAGAAAGAAAGGCAGGCGAAGAACAATGGCTGATCTCGGCAAGCTTTATTCAAAAGACCGCAAAGCTCTTCTCAGACACAGAGAGTGGCGCGGCTTCAAGGATACAATGTACGACTATTACCGCTGGCTTGTAACGTGGAAAGATATGATTGTTATGGTGCTCAAGGCACCCGTATCAACCGTAAAAGGTCTGTGGAAATACCGCTGGATGGCTTCGTATCTTTCAACGCCGTCATTTATTGACAGACACACTGCAGGTCTGCGCGGCACGCATCTGCGCATTGTTCACCTGCATTTCAATATGATTGTCAAGCACGCAACGGGAATTATCAACACGTCCTTTGTTGCTGACGAAAAGATCAACCCCAAAAACAAGCTTTCAAAAAAAATCGTTCTTACCGATGAAATTATTCCCAACGAAATTTTTTCGGGTTTCCCGAATCTTAAGGTTGTCCCCTTACAGACAATTCCGATTTTCCTTACCTCTATGGTTGACCAGCAGATAACTCCGCCTTACCTTGAGGTTACCGAAAGCTTCGGCGTGCCTGCTGACGTTTGTCCCCTTCCCAGTGCGGAAGCAGGCGTTGCGATTGACGACGATTACCCCAAAATGGGTTGCTGCATGATTGCAACAAATATGCCCTGCGACGGCTCTGTTATGAACTCAACCTTCCTTGACAGACGCCTCAATCTGCCCGTTCACCTGTTCAACATTCCGCTTCGCTACAATGACGAAGACGTTCAGGAATATGCAGTTGAGGAGGTTAAAGAACTCATCAAATTCATTGAAGAGCATACGGGCGAAAAGTTTGACTGGGACGTTTTCTTCAAGGCACTTAAAAATTCAAACAAGCAGCTTGAATATGAAATGGAAAAATGGGATATCAACAAAACAGAGTATCCCCAGATGACAGGTGCAGCTTTCTGGCTTTACAGAATTTATTATTTCAACCTTTCGGGCGGCGTTGACAAGCGTTTCCTTAAGGTTGATAAAAAAGTCAACAAGCTTATGCTTAAAGCCTACGAAAAGAAGGAACCTGTTTCAAAAGAAATGCGTCACCGTGCAGTTGTATGGAGCTGCCCTGCAAATTACTACACAAGCTTTGCTAACTGGCTTGAAAACTGCTGGGGTATGAACGTTGTTATGGATATGGAAACAATGATTTCCTATATCAAATATGACACCGAAGACAAAGAACAGGCTCTTAAAGACGTTGCAAAAACATATCAACGCTCAATTATGCGTAAACATACCAAGGGCGGCTACAGAAACGTTGTTGACGAGCTTTGGAGAATTGTTGAAGAATACAACGCCGACACGGTTATTATGTATGACCAGATTTCGTGCAAAGGTATGGACGGTCTTGCAGGTATTTTTGACGACCAGGCAAGAGAAAGAAACGTTAACTTCATCTGGGTTAAACAGGACCTTATGGACCCCAGAACAATTTCAAGACGAGATATGCGTGAGCAGGTCAACAAATATATGCAAACAGTTCTTCAGGAAGAGCCTCTTGACCCCTCGCTTGTTGATTTTGAAGACGACTTGGCCTGGTAACAAAATGTATCATTTAAGGAGATAATTATTATGAAATATTTCGGAGGTTGTGACGTCGGTTCAACCTATACAAAATGCGTTATTCTTGATGAAAACGGCAAAATGGTTGCCAACGTTACAAACAGAAGCAAAATCAATCCCGTTGCAAGTGCAGAAATCGCTCTGAGCGATGCCGTTGCACAGGTTGACGGTCTTAATTCGGCACAGGAGCTTACATACCTCATCGGCACAGGCTACGGCAGAAACAAAGTTCCTTTTGCAGATGAAAACATTTCTGAAATCAGCTGCCACGCAATGGGCGTACACGTTACAAACCCCGAAGTCAAGGCAATAATTGACATCGGCGGTCAGGACGTTAAGGGCATATCAATTGACACCGACGGCACTGTTAAAAACTTTGCCATGAACGACAAGTGCGCTGCGGGCACAGGCAGATTCTATGAGGCTATGGCAAACGCTTTTGAAATGACTCTGCCCGAGTTTTCAAAGCTCTCTCTTGAAGCAAAAAACACAATTCCCATCACCGCACAGTGCACCGTTTTTGCAGAAAGCGAAGTTATTTCTCTTGTCGGCGAAGGCAAGCCGATGGACGAAATTGCCGCAGGCATTCAGCTTGCAGTTGCAAAGAGATGCTTTGTTATGGCTAAAAAAGCAGGTGCAACGGACAGCATAACCCTTACAGGCGGATGCGCAAAGAATGACGGTCTTAAGAAAGCAATCGAAAAGGTGCTTAAAATTAAGGTTGTTGAGCTTTCAACCGATCCCCAGCTTATGGGCGCCCTCGGTGCAGCTGAATATGCACGCCAGAAAGGTCTGGATAAATAATATGAACGTTGTTTTTATAATTCTCGGAATTATCCTTGCTCTTTTTGTTATCACCTTTGTTATTTATTTCTTCAACCTCGATATGAAGCTTATCCGCAAAGTTTATGACTTTCTCGGCAAGCACTATGACAAAATGAAAAGGGATAAGAAGCTCTGATGAAATTTTTTGATTCATTGATAGACAAAGCAAACGCACTTCTTGCTCCCCTGCCTTGCCGTACGCAAAGCAAGTCGGTTGCGTGGGATGATGTAGGCAAAAACCAGGTAATTATGCGCCGTGACACCGCTTTTGAGCTTGAAGGTACGGGTTTTAACCTTGTGACAAGCAACTGCGTTAATGACGAAACTGTTGTTATCGGAAACGATCCGGCAGATATCGTCAAAGACACCCGTTTTGCAAGAATTTCAATTATTCAGATTGATGACGTCGGCGATGAGCAGCAGGCTTATAATCTTATTAAAAAGATTGAGTACGTAAAATATCACACCTTCCCTGACGGTTATATGATGCGAAGCACATCACGCTCACACAAAGAAGCTGTGCGTGTTGCAAAATCGGCAATCAAAAGCGGAATCGACTTTCACAAAGTCGGTTCGCTGATGATTGATAAATATAAAGAAATCCCTGCTGTTAAGGGTGTCAAAGTGATTTTTGTTACGCACCCGAATGCAGATTTCGGCGGCATTGAAAATCTTGCCGTAAAAAACAGCGAAATTGCAGAAACGCTCAATCATATAATGAACAGCGTCAATTTTGACTGCTCCACCTGCAACCTTAAAGCAATCTGCGATGAAGTTGACGGTATGAAAGAGCTTCATTTCAGGAAATCCGGAAAGGAATAAATTATGAAAGAAAAAGTCAGCAAAAAGAATTGGTTCATAATCACCCTGTTTTGCTTTATGGGCGGTATTGCTTGGAATACAGAAAATATGTATTTCAACACCTTTATCACCAACGAAATTTATGCCGACGTATCGCAGTCAGCCATTGCAGGCACAATGGAAGCAACCACCGCCGTTGCACGAATGGTTGCCCTTTCTGCAATTGCGGCAGTGGTTACCACGTTTATTATGGGCGCGCTCAGCGATAAGCTGAAAAACCGCAAAATGTTTATCTCTGTCGGCTATATTCTTTGGGGTATTGTTACGGCGATGTTCGGCTTTATCTCAAAAGACAACGTTGCAAATCTTTTCAACCTGACCGACGAAACAAAAATCCTCGGATGCACGGTATGGTTTGTTATCCTGATGGATATTGTCATGACCTTTATGGGGTCAACCAGTAACGACGCCGCTTTTCAGGCGTGGGTAACGGACATAACGGTACCCCGACAAAGACCTGTTGTTGAAACGGTTCTTTCCGTTGTCGGTACGGTATCGTCTTTTGCAGTAACGGGCGTCGGCAGCTTTGCTCAGGCAGGCACAATCAGCTATAAAGTGTTTTTCATCGGACTCGGTATTGTGGTTACTCTTTGCGGCGTTGCAGGTCTGTTCCTTATTGAAGACCCTCCCCGCAAAATTCAAAAGGTTGATAATTCATCATATTGGTCAGACCTGTTTTACGGTTTCAGACCCTCTGTTATAAAAGAAAACTCAAGGCTTTATCTTGCTCTTATATCGTTCTGCTTTGCAATAATTGCGTTCCAGGTTTTCTACCCTTATCTTCTTACATACGTTCAGTACGTAGTTATTCCCGATAACGGCGGCGTTGAAAACATTCTGAAACCCTCCGTTATCATAACCGCAGTTGTTGTTGCAGTTATTTTGCTTGCTTGCATTGTAACTCTGTTAAAACTTTCAACAACCAAAAGGGGCATTTGCCTTGTTATCGGTGTTTTGGTTTTAACGCTCGGATTCTTTATGCTCTCAACAAGCACAAGCATTTACGTTATTCTTTTAAGCGTATTGCCTGTTGTTCTGGGTAATGCGCTTGTTAATATTCTGTTTGGCGCCGCAGTCAAGGATTTCATTCCCGAAGGCAAGGCAGGACTTTTCCAGGGTATCAGAATGATATTCGCCGTTATGCTTCCAATGGTTATCGGTCCCGTTATCGGTGACAAAGCTTGCCAGAGCGCCGCGCGCACAATTCTGAACGAAGCTAACGCAGAAGTAATTGTGCCTTCAAAGAATATGTTCCTCTGGGCAGCAATCGTTTGTATCTTTGCATTTATCCCACTGTTTTTCCTTATCAGAAAAGGCGTGGATACACAAGAAAACAAAACAGAGAATACAGAAACTGTTTCTTAGGGTGAAAATATGAACAAGTGGAATTTTTATACCTCAAAAGAAATAAAACCGGCGGGTTGGCTTCGCCGTCAGCTCGAAATTCAGGCTAAAGGTTTAAGCGGCAATCTTCATAAAATCTGGCCCGATATCCGTGACAGCGCCTGGATTGGCGGCAACTGCGAAGGCTGGGAAAGAGTTCCCTATTGGCTCGACGGCTTCATTCCCCTTGCCTATCTGCTTGAGGACGATGAATTGATTTCAGTTGCAAAGAAATATATTGATTCAATTATCTCAAAGCAGCAGAGCGACGGCTGGATTTGTCCGTGCAAAAAAGAAGAAATACCCAAATATGACACCTGGGCACTTCAGCTCATTTGCAAAACACTTAAAGTTTATTATGATTGCTCGGGTGATGAAAGAATTCCC
>JAGBAK010000137.1 GCA_017938985.1 Clostridia bacterium | reverse complement strand
TTTCTCCCTACCGGTCGAAATTCTTCCTATTTTGAGCAGAACCTCACCTCGCTTCATCCGCCACGGGCGGCGCTTCGGTGACGTTCCCCTTGAAAGGGAGCCCAAAGAGGGTCGCCCCTACAAAACAAAACGGGGTGTGGGCAACACCCACCCTAACTATTCATTCTTCACTATTAGCTATCCACTTATAATCGGGTGTGGGCAACGCCCACCCTTAACTATTCACTATTCATTCTTCACTATTCACTTAACAAAGAGGTACTCAAATGAATTCGGTATTCAATTCACTTCCCCTGCCTGAGCTGCACTGCAGAGAATATGATTGCGGCAACAGCACGTATATGCTCCTTTATTCAGACGTTGACAAAGCTGTTTTTAACAAGCTTTGTGCTGATCTGGAATGTAAAGGCTTTGAACTTTACGGCGCAACCGAAATTGAAAAAAACTGCCACAAAACCTACGTTTCGGGCAGAATGGTGCATCTCAATTATTGCGAAAAAGAAAATTCGCTGCGTGTTATCGCCTGCGAAAAGTTTGAAAAATATGCCGTCACTCCATCAAGCACGTCCGAAAACGCAACGCTCTGGCAGTTTGAGGTTGACCATTCGCTGATTGACTGCGGAATGTGCTACGTCGTTAAAACTGCAAACGGCAGATTCTTTGTTGTTGACAGCGCTCACCCCTTTTCGGTGCGTGACGATTTCAGAATCTGCGAATTTCTTAAAAAGCTTTCGGGCGGCAAAAAGCCTGTTGTTGAAGGCTGGTTTATTTCTCACGGTCACGACGACCATATCTGCAAGCTGACAGATGTTCTTCGATACCACAAAAACGAGGTTGAAATCAAGGCGGTTTATTATAACCTGCCTGCGCTTGACCACAAGGACAGCGGTTATTGGAGTACGCCGTGCATAAACTTTATGAAAGATTTTGAAACAGAGCTTGCCAAAAGTCCCGAAATCAAAAAGCATAAAATGCACACGGGTCAGAGGTTTTACATTGATAACCTTGAATTCACCGTACTTTGCACACACGAGGACGTTTTTCCGCAAAGCCTCGAAAACTTCAATGACACCACAATTTCGCTGATGATGAGGGTCGGCAACTGCAAGGTTTCTTTCCCCGGCGACAGTATGGGCGAAAGCGACAAGGTGCTTGTCATACGCTATTCGGCAGAAACGCTCAAATGCGACGTTATGCAGATGTCGCACCACGGTCACACGGGCACGTCGCCCGAATTTTACCGCCGCTCGGCTGCAGAATGTCTGCTTTTCCCGATAACCGAAATCAAATTTGACGAAGAACTGCCCAATCAGGAATCCAACAGGGTTGCAATTGAAATCGCAAAAGAATATCACATTGCATCTAACGGTACGGCAGAAATTCCCCTGCCCTATAAATTTGGTCAGACAAAGATCTGGCCCGACGAAACGTTTGAAGATTTCAACGGAATATTCAACCTGTGGTGCTATGAATACACCGATGAATATAAAGAGAAGCTTTACAAGGAGTTTCTGGAGAGAAAGAACAGATAAACATTCGGGAGGGGTGACCCCTCCCCTGCGTTTGTAAAATTACACCGCAGCAACCGTTTTGCAGACAACGCAAATAGCGTTATCAACGTAGGGCGGCTTGCCCTCAAGCCGCCACTGATTTAGCTTGACGGTAAACGGCGGGATGTGGGCATCCCGCCCTACAATGACAAATCCGAACAACACGCAAAAACGCTCCCCTGAGCAATCAAGGGAGCGTGATTTTTTATGAAAGAGTAAATGTGCGTGAAACGAGGAAATCATTAGAATCAGAGTATTCATAATTGCGTACCTCTACATCAACACTTGTTTTATCATCATTTAAAATATAACCAAGTTCCACATCGTAACTTACACCGGGTTTCAAATCTTGCCACTTATGATCATAACCAAAAGGATCTGTCTTTGACTCAGTATGATTAGTTTCTTCAAGTGAAACACCACTTTGATATAAAGCTTCTTCAATTACGTCTTCGAAGCACACTGTTTCATTGCTGTTGTTTGTAAAATTAAATGTAACAACTATAGATTTTTTACCTTCATAGTTATAAGAAATTCTCGCCGACTTGATATCTACCTTATACATACTTGTGTCGCCGCTGACAGTCTGCTGACCACCCGAGAGTTCATAGGTTTCAAAACCTGCACCCTCACCGCCGTTTTCTTCATACTGGATTTCTGCTCTGACTTCTTTTTCCGTTCCGTCTTCGCCTGTGTACTTAACAACAACCAGCGTTGAGCAGACCGAAACAACCGCTGTGATTACCGCAGTTATAACTGCTACCATACTTTTGCTCATAAAAAATTTCTCCTTTGGATTTATTTGCCTCTATTTTATGACAAAACGTCATATTTGTCAACAATAAAAAATGACATAATGTCATATGGGTGATGTTATGCGGAATAATCTTTTAAAATTGCGAAAAGCAAAGGGAATAACCCAGATTTCTCTGCAAATGGCAACGGGAATTGAGCAGGCTTTGATTTCCAAATTTGAAAACGGCGAACGTACTCCCCCAACCGAAACACTCATGATACTCGCCGATTTTTACAACGTCAGTATGGATTATATTATGTGCAGAACCGAAAACCAAGAGATTAACAGATAAAACACGGTGCATTTGTGCCGTGTTTTTAATTTTATAAATTACGCATTATTTAATTAACTGCGTAGGGACAGCCCTTGAGGCTGTCCGAACGCTAAACGCATTCGCCGATACACAACAACAGGCTCACACCGATTTTTTCGATGCAAGCCTGTTGCTTTTTTCACGGACAACCACAAGGGTTGTCCCTACATATTTTTTCAGTTATAGTTTTGTGAACCGACACTTTTCAGATGTTTGCGGCAGCTTTGATGTCATCAACTCTGTCTGTCTTTTCCCAGGGAAGGTCAACGTCTGTTCTGCCGACATGACCGAGAGCGGCAATCTGCTTATAGATGGGTCTTCTCAGGTCAAGAGCCTTGATGATGCCTGCAGGGCTGAGGTCGAAGAGCTTTTTAACGATATCGGAAATATCGGTATCTGCAAGCTTGCCTGTGCCGAAGGTGTCAACAAAAACGGATACGGGCTGCTCAACGCCGATAGCGTATGCAAGCTCAACCTCGCACTTCTTTGCAAGACCTGCGGCAACAACATTCTTTGCAACGTAGCGAGCCGCATAAGCTGCGGAGCGGTCAACCTTTGTGGGGTCCTTGCCGCTGAATGCGCCGCCACCGTGACGTGCATAGCCGCCATATGTATCAACAATAATCTTTCTGCCTGTCAGACCGCTGTCACCCATAGGTCCGCCCGTTACGAATCTGCCTGTGGGGTTGATGTGGAAAATTGTGTTTTCGTCCATCATATCGGCAGGAATTGTCGCCTTGATTACCTTTTCGGTGATGTCTTCTCTTATCTGCTCAAGAGTAACGTCAGCAGCGTGCTGCGAAGAAATAACAACGGTGTCAACTCTGACGGGGTTGTTGTTTTCGTCATATTCAATTGTAACCTGGCTCTTGCCGTCGGGGCGGAGATAGCCGAGAGTTCCGTTTCTGCGAACCTCGGTAAGCTTTGCGCAGAGCTTGTGTGCAAGTGAAATGGGAAGAGGCATAAGCTCGGGTGTTTCGTCGCAGGCAAATCCGAACATCATACCCTGGTCGCCTGCACCGAGTCTGTCAACGCCCATTGCAATGTCGCCCGACTGCTTATCGAGAGCAGTCATAACGGCGCAGGTGTTGCAGTCGAAGCCGTATTCGGCGTTGTTATAGCCGATTTCGTCAACGGTTTCTCTGACGATTTTGGGAATATCGATATCAGCGGTTGTTGTGATTTCACCCATAACAAGAACCATACCTGTTGTGCAGCAGGTTTCGCAGGCAACTCTGCCCATGGGGTCCTTTGCAAGAATAGCGTCAAGAACTGCGTCGGAAATCTGGTCGCAGATCTTATCGGGATGTCCGCCTGTTACGGACTCGGATGTGAAGAAATAATTTGCCATAATGATTTACCTTTCTCTTTTTAACTACGATTTGTTCAATAAAAACAATCCTCTGTATTTCAATTTTTGCAATCCTCAGGCGTACCGCCGGCTCCTTTCAAAAGGAGCCCAAACAGCAGGCAATATTACAGCCGCAAGCCAATTGCCGAAAACAGTTGCAAACAAAAACCGCCGAAGGTATCTTCAGCGGTTGAAAACACCTTATTTTCCGGAGTAAACTCCGCAGGAATTAGCACCTTGCTTAACACAGGTTGCCGGGCTTCAAAGGGCCTGTCCCTCAGCCACTCTTAATAAGGACATATTCTATTGACACTAAAATTATATAATGCTGTGTGAATTTTGTCAACAGCAAAACATTTGATAAATTGACGTTTTTTTCACCTGATATTGGTTATTTTTTCCGAATATCCCAAAAAATAATCAGGTAATACATTATAAAATTCGCAAAGCTTCATAAAATCTTCGATGCTCAGCTTGGCACGGCGCTTTTCAATATGGTCATAACCCTGTTGCGATTTATTCAGCACCGATGCAATTTCTTTTTGCGTGAAATCCCTGTCAATCCTCATTGCAATTAATCTGTCGAGATAATCCATTCTGTATCTCACCTCAAAAAAATTATATTATACTCCAATATTGAGTATTGACTTTAACTCAAAGATTGAGTACAATATATCCAAGGAGGTGTGAAAAAATGAAAGGTTTTGCTATTTTTGTGCTTGTTGCAGTTATACTCGGTATCATCGGCAGTTGCAGTTCAGGCGGCAGCAGCAGTAGCAGCAACAACGACAGCGATCGTGGCGGAAAATTTGGTCACGGAGAACAATACGACAGGGACGTATACTACGTAGCCGATCAGTTTTATGGTTAAAACAAAAAGCACCGTTCCGGTTGAACGGTGCTTTTCATCTTTATATGATATCCAATATTTTTTCGGGCAAATCAACAATAAATTCGGCATTATTTTCCTCAAGCACGGCTCTGCTGCGGAATCCCCACGTTACGCCGATGCAGGGCAAACCTGCGTTATGCGCCGTCATACAGTCAACCTCGGAATCGCCGATGTAAACGGCATTTGCTCTGTCTGCGCCGAGTTTTTCAAGTGCAAACCACACGCCGTCAGGCTCAGGTTTCTGGGCAACGCCGTCAATCTGACCGATGATAACATCAATCTTATCGCCGAAGAAATTGCGGATAATTTCAATTGCCGCATCCTGAATTTTGTTGGTAACAACGGCAGTTTTGAAGCCTGCCGCCTTGACCGCCGAAAGCATTTCCTGAATGCCTGCATAGGGTGCGGTTTTATTCTGCGAATTGCCCTTATAATGCTCCTTGAAGATTTCAAGGCATTTTTCGCTTGTTGCTTCGTCTGTGCCGTCGGGCACGCTTAAATAAACAAGTCTTTTGACGCCGTTGCCTACAAACGAACGGATTTCGTCAAGATTTCTTGAGGGAAATCCGAACTTTTCAAGCGCAAAATTCACGCTGTCCATCAAATCCTCAAGCGTATCAATCAACGTGCCGTCAAGGTCAAAAACTATTGCTTCGTATTTCATCATATCACCTTAAAAAGCCGTGTCATATTAAACGACACGGCATATTTTTAATTCTTGAATTTATCAAAGAAGCCGCCCTTTTTGTTACTTAAAGGCGCTCCCCTTTTTATGCCGAGTTCTTTTTCGAGTTCAAGCAAAAGCTCTTTCTGGCGCTGTGTAAGGTTTTTGGGCACGTCAACTATGATTTTAACAAGCTGGTCGCCTCTGCCTCTGCCGTTAAGTATCTGAATACCCTTGCCCTTAAGGCTGAAAACGGTGCCCGACTGTGTGCCTGCGGGCAAATCGAATTTAACGTCGCCGTCAAGAGTTTTGATTCTTAAGCTGTCACCGAGAGCTGCCTGCGTATAGCTGACCCTTTGCTCAAGCCATACGTTA
>JAGBAK010000136.1 GCA_017938985.1 Clostridia bacterium | reverse complement strand
TGCTTCTGACTGTCGATAAAGTCGCTGAAACATAAACGAAAACAGAGTAGGGCGGGATGCCTTCATCCCGCCGTTATTTATTGTAGGGGACGGCGACCCGACGTCCCGAATAAAACGATGACATTTCGTTTATTTGCCGTTTTTTCGCTTTTCGATGTATCTTTATACACCTTCAAGCGAAGAAAACGTCATTCAGCTTCCTTTCTCAACAGCCACACCTTGCCGAAAAACAAGTTTTTCGACAAGCTAAAGCACCCGACGGTTTGTCGGGTGCTGATTTTTAAAGCAAAAATGCCTTTGCAAGGGCGAAATAGATAACAAGCGTAACGATATCAACCAGCGTTGCAATCATCGGACCTGCCATAAGTGCAGGGTCAAGCTTCACGATTTTTGCAAATATCGGGAGCGAGCAGCCGATGAGCTTTGCAACGATAATCGCTATGAACATTGCAAGCGAAACAACCAGAACAACCGCCCAAGAGCTTTCGCCGCTGAAAAGGAACATTCGCGCAACGTTTGCCGCACCGAGTACAAGTCCGCACACGGTTGCAACACGCAGTTCTTTGAAAACGATTTTGAAATAATCTTTGATTTCGATTTCACCGACGGCAAGACCGCGGATGATAAGGGTTGAAACCTGGCTGCCTGCGTTACCGCCCGTACCCATAAGCATGGGCATTGAAGCGGTCAATGCAACAAAACCCGAAAGCAGCGCCTCATAGCCCTCGATAATCATACCCGTAAACGTGCCCGAAATCATGAGGATGAGAAGCCAGATTATTCTGTTGCTTGCAAGCTTGAAAACGCCTGTTTTGAGGTATTCTTCGTCTGACGGGGTCATAGCCGCCATCTTTTCAAAGTCCTCTGTAACCTCTTCTTCGATAACGTCAACAACGTCGTCGATGGTGATGATGCCGACAAGGCGGTTTTCGTTATCAACAACGGGTACGCTCAGAAGGTCGTATTTGCTTACGATATCGGCAACATATTCACGGTCGTCAAGCGTGTTTACGGAAATGAGCTGAGGCTCTTCCTCCATAATATCGCCCACAAGCGTGTCTTTGTCGCAAAGCAGAAGCGAAAGCAGCGGAATGCTGCCCAGCAGACGGCGGTGTCTGTCCGTACAGTAGCAGGTGTAGACGGTTTCTTTGTCAACGCCTGTTTTTCTTATCTGGTCAATTGCCTGTGCGGCGGTGAAGCTTGTGTGAAGCTGCACCATTTCGATTGTCATTATGCTGCCTGCGCTGTCCTCGGGGTATTTGAGAAAACGGTTAATTAGCTTGCGTGTTTCTGCGTCGGAGTGAGCAAGCACTCTGGTAACAACGTTTGCGGGCACCTCTTCAAGAAAGTCAACAACGTCGTCAAGAAACATTTCGTCAAGCAGTCTTTCAAGCTCGGCGTCGTTAATCATACGCACAAGTTCTTCCTGCGATTCGGTTTCAAGGTAAGCGAAAACGTCCGCCGAAATATCCTTGGGAAGCACACGGAAAACAAAAAGTCTTTCCTTTGCCTCAAGCTCATCCATAAGCAGAGCGGTGTCAACGGCGTTCATATCCGAGAAGAGTTCACGCAAAGACGAAATTTCTCCGTTGGCAATAAGCTCGGGTACTTTTTCGATAAGCATTTCAAGTTCGTCCATAAAAAAAGCATCTCCTTCCATCGGTAGTGATTTACCGGCGCAAAGGCGATGCAGTCAAAACAAAATAAGAGCGAAACCGACATCAATCAGGAATGCGGCTCACTTCGGTGGCTGACAGACAGCTCCGCCATTGCGGCTGATTCAGTTAAAAATCTACTTCGGGGGTTAGGTATATCGGAACTGCCCAAAAATCTCACCACACATTTCTGTAAAAAAATTTTTTGCTACCCCTTAATGTTACACCTTTTGAACTGTCAAGTCAAGCAAAAATGCAAAAAAATTCAAAAGAATGAAATATTCAACAAAAACGGCGAAAAACGGAGATTTATAGGCTGAAACGGCAGAAATCGGGCAAAAACAGGAGAAGAATTGATTCGGAAAGCTGAAAAGCATTAACACGTTTGCGTTAACAAAACCCCCGTTTTGCTCTTAGGTTGGGAGAAGAAAACACAAAACACTCCCGGAAAGGACGACTGTATGAAAAAAGGACTGAACGAAAAAGAAAAGCTTTTCTGCGTTTATTATTCCGCTTCGGGCGACGCAAGAGGCAGCGCCGCAAGGGCAGGCTACGGCATTGCACCCTCTAAAAGTGCCGCAAAGCTGCTTGCAAGGGCGGATATCGAAGCAGAGATTGAGCGGCTCGAAAAAGAGCGAAGCGGATTTCCGGCTCAGGCGGAAAAAGGTCTTTACAGACTCGCTTTCGGCTCCGTTTCAGACGCACTCAGGCTGATGCTCTGCGAGGAAACACTGACGGCTCAGGAAATCGAGCGGCTTGATTTGTTCAACGTTTCCGAAATAAAGCGTCCCAAGGGCGGCGGAATGGAAATCAAGTTTTTTGACAGGCTAAAGGCTCTTGAAAAGCTTGCGCAGCTTACGGGCGGCAGGGAAAACACCGAGAGCAGCTTCATCAGGGCGCTTTCCGAGGGGGCAAAACTTCTCTCGGAGGAGGAAGACGTTTGAGTCAGACAACAAAAAAGCCTGCTTTTTCTCCGTTTTCAAAAAAGCAGATGCAGGCTTTGTGCTGGTGGTTGCCCGAAAGCCCTTTCAGCACCTGCGACGCCGTTATCTGCGACGGCGCAGTGCGCTCCGGCAAAACTCTTTGTATGTCGGTGTCATTTGTGACGTGGGCTTTTTCGGCGTTTGCCGATTCTTCCTTTGCTCTTTGCGGCAAAACAATCGCATCCCTGCGCAGAAACGTTGTTACTGTTATTCTGCCCGTTTTGCGTGACCTCGGTTTCGAATGCAACGAAAAATATTCGCGCAACCTTATTGAAATAACTCACTCGGGCAGAACAAACAGGTTTTATCTTTTCGGCGGCAAGGATGAAGGCTCGGCGGCACTCATTCAGGGAATGACCCTTGCAGGTGTTCTGCTTGATGAGGTTACGCTGATGCCCCGTTCGTTTGTGGAGCAGGCGCTTGCCCGATGCTCCGTTGACGGCTCAAAGCTCTGGTTCAACTGCAACCCCGAGCACCCGATGCACTGGTTTCACGAAGAATGGATAAAGAAGCACGGCGAGAAAAACTGCCTTTATCTGCACTTCACAATGAAGGATAACCCCTCGCTTACGCCAAGCATAATCCGCAGGTATGAGCGGCTGTATTCGGGGGCGTTTTATGAAAGATTCGTGCTCGGCAAATGGGTTGCCGCCCAGGGGTGCGTTTACCCGATGTTTTCGCAGCAAAAGCACGTCTGCGAACCGCCCGAAAATATGGAGGAATACCGCATTTCCTGCGACTACGGAACGGTGAACCCTTCGTCTTTCGGTCTCTGGGGCAAAAAAGGCGGCGTGTGGTACAGGGTGAACGAATACTATTTTGATTCACGCACCGAGGGCAGGCAGAAAACGGACAGCGAGCATTTTGAAGCATTGTGCGAGCTTGCAGACGGCAAAAAGATAAGGTCTGTTGTCATTGACCCGTCGGCGGCAAGCTTCATTGAGTGCATAAGGCGTGACGGCAGATTTACGGTTATTCCTGCGAAAAACGACGTTATCGACGGCATACGCAGAGTTTCCGACTGTCTTAAAAACGGCACGCTGATGTTTGCGCCCGTGTGCAGGGACACCATAAGAGAATTCGGGCTTTACCGCTGGGAAGAAAACTCGGCAAAGGATGCGGTTAAAAAAGAAAACGACCACGCCATGGACGATATCCGCTATTTTGTTTCAACGGTTGTTGCGAACGAAGATGACGACGGATTTTTTGCCGTGGCGGCAACCAGAAGACAGAAAGGAGGAATGTGATGGGCTTATTTAAAAACAGAAAACCCTCAAGGGTTTCAATCCCTGTTATGCAGGCGGCAAACAGACACCCGTTCGGAATGATTGACAGCTACGTGCCTTTGGGTGCGCCGCAGCACAGGCTTTATAAAGCTTTGCGCGAGGCTGTGCCTGTTATTGATGCGGCAATCTTCAAGCTTGTGCGTCTTACGGGCGGCTTCGGGGTTGAATGCTCCGACAAACAGGCGCAGAGAGAGCTTGAAGAGTTTATCGCAAGCGTGCCCGTCGGAGGAAACAGACAGGGCGTTGCCGCTTTTGTTTCGGCTTATTTTGAACAGCTTCTTACCTACGGCACGGCTCTTGGCGAGATTGTGACGGATACAGACGGTCTGCCCTGTGCGCTTTTTAACGTGCCGCTTGACGGAATTGAACTGCGCAGAGCACAAAACGGCTTTGACATTGACATTTTTGTGCGCAAGGGCGGCGAGCTTAAAAAGGCTCCAAGGCAGGAGCTTTGTCTGCTCAGCGTGCTCAATCCCGAACCCGGTGCGCTGACGGGAAACTCACTGCTCAAGGGTATGCCTTTTGTGAGCGGTATATTGCTTAAAATATTTGAAAGCATCGGCGCAAACTGGGAAAGAGTGGGCAACCTTCGTTTTGCCGTCACCTATAATCCCCGAAACGATGCCGTGGACAGGGCGTACGCAAAGGACAGAGCCTTGCAGGTGGCGAAGGAATGGGGCGAAGCGATGCAAAGCGGCAGTGAAATCAAGGATTTTGTTGCCGTGGGCGACGTTCAGATAAAGGTTATCGGTGCAGATAATCAGATTCTGGACAGCGAGGTGCCTGTTCGCCATATGCTTGAGCAGATTGTTGCAAAAACGGGTCTGCCGCCCTTTATGCTCGGACTTTCGTGGTCAAGCACGGAGAGAATGAGCTCACAGCAGGCGGATGTTCTCACAAGCGAGCTTGAAGCCTACAGGCAGGTGCTTACACCCGTTATCAGAAAAATCTGCACGGAATTCCTGCGCAGCAGAGGCTACGGCTGTTCGCCTGCAATTATCTGGAACAACATAACACTTCAGGATGAGGTGGAACTCAGCAGAGCAAGGCTTTATAACGCACAGGCGGCAAAGCTTGAGGCGGAAAACAAAAAGGAGGGAAAATGATTATGGACAGCGAAAAGAACAACTCCGTTCCTGCACAGGAGCTTGAGCTTATCGGCAAATATGCCAGAAAAGCGCTCACGCAGGAGGAGGTTTATACGTTCAGCGTTATTCTCTGCGACAACGAGATTGACAGGGATAACGAAAAATTCACCGTTGCATCGCTCAAAACGCTGGCAGAGCTTTTTGTGGGCAAAACAGGAATTTTTGACCACAATATGAGCAGCAAGGACCAGACGGCAAGAGTTTATGCAACACGTGTTGTGACCGACGAAACACGTAAAACAAGCGACGGCGAACCTTATACTTACATTGAGGCAAAGGCTTATATGGTCAGAACAGAAAAGAACAAGGACCTTATTGCGGAAATTGATGCGGGAATCAAAAAGGAAACCAGCGTCGGTTGTGCGGTCAAGGTCACAAGATGCTCCGTTTGCGGCGAAAACGTGAGAAGCAGAGGCTGTGAACATCAGAAGGGCAAGCAGTACGGCGGCAAAATCTGTTGTCATCTGCTTGAAGAGCCTGCAGATGCTTACGAATGGTCTTTTGTGGCTGTTCCTGCGCAGAAAAACGCAGGCGTAATAAAATCTTTCAGCCCCGAAGCGCACACTGCCGCAAACGAAAGCTGGGCAGAGGAATACAGAACGGAGCTCAAGTCGGCTCTTATCAGGGACGCCGCAACGGTTATGCCTGAAATGAGAGGCGAGACTCTTGAGGCAATCTGCAGGGAGCTGAGCATCGAAAGACTCAAGGATATGCGTGACGCGTTCAGAAAAAAGGCAGAAAAAAAGCTGTCGTTTATCAGACAGCTTGACGCAAATTGCGACACCGAAACGGAATCAAATTCCGAATATAAAATTTAAGGAGGATAAATTATGTCAGTAGCATTCGGCGGCTTTCACAACGAAACCGCAACGTTCAAGGTAACAGAAGAAATCAGCAAGGGTACACCCGTTAAAATCAGCGATAACGCAACGGTTGCAGCTTGCGGCGAAGGAGATGAATTCTGCGGCATTATCGCAGGCGGCGATAACGCTTATGCGGCAGTTCAGATTTACGGCGAGGTAACCGCAAAATTCAGCGGCACGGCTCCCGAACTCGGTTACACTGCACTTGTTGCAGGTGCAGACGGCGTCAAGGCAGGCGGCAGCAGGGAATACCTTGTTGTTGCAATTGACGAAGCGGCAGGCACCGTAACGTTTCTTATGTAAGAAAGGAGAGAAAATTAATGTCAAACTTTGATAACATCAGACTCGAAAAGGGTCTTTATTCCACAGGCAACTTCACAAAGGCTCTTGAAAGCCTTGACCCCAGCGAAAACTATAAGGGTACTTCTCTTGAAGGTCTTGACGCTTATCAGCGTCAGCTCAAGCGCTTCGGCATCAAAGTGGGCGGCGCAGGCAGCGACGTTGTTGACAAGTTCTTCAGAACTTCCGACAGCGCAGTGCTTTTCCCCGAATACGTTTCAAGAGCTGTCAGACAGGGTCTTGAACAGGCGGATATTCTGCCCGGAGTTGTTGCTTCAACAACCGTATTTGACGGTCTTGATTACCGTTCAATCACTTCTCTTCCCACAGACGAGGAGAAGGAGCTTAAGATTGTAAGCGAGGGTGCTTTTATTCCCGAAACAAACATCAGAACAAAGGAAAACCTTGTAAAGCTCCGCAAAAGAGGCCGTTCACTTGTTGCTTCTTACGAGGCTATCAGATATCAGCGCCTTGACCTTTTTACCGTAACACTGCGCCAGATCGGTGCTTACATTGCAAGAACCCTTCTCAAGGATGCAATTGAGGTTATTGAAAACGGCGACGGCAACGGTAACCCTGCCGAGGTTGTGAACTGCGCTTCCGCAGGCACACTTTCATACGCAGACCTTGTTGATTTCTGGAACGGCTTTGACCCCTATGAGCTCAACACTATTATTGCGGAGCCTGCAGTTATGGCAAAGCTTCTTAAGATGGAAGAATTCAGAGATGCTTCGGCAGGTCTTAATTTCCACGGCACGGGCAAGGAAATTACTCCTCTGGGTGCAAAGCTTCTCAAGTCGTCTGCCGTCAACACAGGCACGATCATCGGTCTTGACAAGAGTGCCGCCCTTGAAATGGTCAAGACAGGCGACATTATGACAGAATATGACAAGCTCATTGACCGCCAGCTTGAAAGAGCCGTTATCAGCTGCACCGCAGGCTTTGCAAAGATTTTTGACGGAGCATCAAAGGTGCTTTCCGTTTAAAGGAGAGATGTTTTTGATTGATTGTTGGAGAGTTCTTTCGGTACTGAGAGAATATTATTCTTATGCGGAAACGGATGCCGAGCTTATACCGATTTGCGAATCGGCGGCAAGAGAGCTTTCGGCAAGAGTCAGGACAAATGCCGATTGCTCCGACATAAGGCTTATCAACGCCGCCGCCGCAATGGCAAACCACAGGCTTTGCACGAAAAAAGCCTATGCAGACGAGGGCGTGACTTCGTTCAAGGCGGGCGACGTTACCGTAAGCATTTCTCCGAATGCGCTTGTTGAAAATGCAGAAAAAGAAAAAACGCAGGCAATTCTTGCCGCACTTCCTCTGTTGCGTGACGATGAATTTCTGTTCAGGCAGGTGAGCATATGAATTTGCAGCCTATGCTCAAAGCTTACGGCAGACCTGCTTCGCTTGTTTCAAAAGACGGCGAAACGCTTGCCGAAATGAGCGCATTTATAAGTCCGCTCAGATATAAAAACAAAATGTACCTCAACGGCGTTAACACCGAAATCGGTTTTAACTCACAGGGTCATTACCTCTATATCGGGCCGCCCGACCCTGACCTGACCCTTGCGCAAAACGGCGAATACGTGAGCTGTATGGGTGAGCGCTACAGAGTTGACAGAGCCGAAAAGGTATATAAAGGCAACGGCGTGTTTTATATCTGGGCAATAATCAGAGTTATTGTTGAAAACGATTAATTTGTTAAATAAGAGGTGACAAACCAATGAGTGCAATCAGCTCAATGCCTGCCAACATTGTGGCATGGCTCAAAGAGAGAGAAGAACTCAGATACATAAAATTTATTACGGAATACCCTGCAATAAAAAAAGAAGTGCCGCTGCGCAACACAACGGTTGCAGTCGGCATTGACGGAATGAACATTGTTGATTCCTTTGTTGAAAACGATGAGGGTGTTCTTGTTGAAAACGAAAACTGCAGACAGGTAAACATAAAACTGCGTTTTTCAATTCACGCCCCGTTTTCTTCGGGCGGTGCGGCTTGCCACGATGCGTTTACGGATATCATCGATTGCCTGACCTTTGATTCCGCTCTGAACATCGATTCATCAGGCTGTGACAGAATTATTTCAGACAGGGATACGGATGCTTTCGTGCTCACTGCGTGGGCAACGGTCATTGCGTCGTTGTGCCCGGCAGACAGCTCATCGGTTGATTTGCCGTCTTTTTTGGGCAAAGAGCTGTTTTGCGCTTCGCACATAAACAACGGGGATATTCACCTTTCTCAGGATCAGATTGATTATCTGGAAGAACCGTTTGTGACGGGTCAGTATATGGGCAGAGGTCAAACGTCGATGAATATTGAGTTGGGGTTCAAGCCGAAACTGGTCATAGTGGTCGGTAATAACTATCCGTTTATGAAATACGATGCCGAAAACCAGGTGAACTATATGCTTGCAGGTATTGCATTCCGCAACGGAAACACATACGGTGTAACGATAAACGACAACGGCTTCACGGTTTATAACCACACGTCAACCATCTCGCAGGACAGCTACCCGAAGCTGAACAACCTCGGTTCTCCGTACAGATACGTGGCATTCAGATAACAGAGTAATTATCTTGAAAAACAAAAGGGCTTGCAGAGGATTTCTCCTTTGCAAGCCTTGATGTTCAGTTAATCGTAATCCGTTATTTTTCTGCCGCTGCCAAGCTCAAAATGGTATTGCGCAATGCCGTGGTCAATCCTGTTGCTTGTCCAGGTGCCTGTGTTTTCGGTCACAACTCCGTCGGGAGTGTATTCAAAAACAATCGGCTGAACGTTTTTGGCGGAAGGTGCGTTTGTGACGCATTCCATTCCGTTTTTGAACCAGTCGGGCGCGCAGTCATAGTTTTTGCTCATTTCGGCGGCGGTTTTTCTTTTGGTTTTGATAATTCCCGCAATGAATTTCTCTTTGAAATTCTCGGTTTCTTTTATTTCGCCGACGGAAATTACGCAGGAAAGAGCTTCGCCTTCGCCAAGCTCAAATGCGGTTGAGGCTTTATCGTAGCTGCCTGCAACCCAGCAGGTGCCCAGACCCAGACGGGTTGCTTCGAGCACAAGCTCTTCGCCGTAGTAGCCGACCTTTTCGTGCATAAGAGGGTCATTGGCTTTGCCTGCAAGAGCAAAATAGCTTTTGACTCCGCTGAACATACCGTAGCTTTTGAAAAGGCTGAAGCATTCTTCGCCGTTTTCCATAAGCTTTATGTTAAGACCCGAGCGCTCGCAGATGCCGTCGATTATCTTTTGCAGAGCCGCTTTTTTATCGGCGTCTATGAATACGGGGATATATGCTCTTCTTGATATTCTGATTTTTGCAGCTTCAAGCAGGGTCATATTATTTCCTCATTTCGGCAAGGTCGCGGTAGTTGATAAGCTTTATGCCGTGAGCTTCAATGTGCTGTCTTGTTTTGGGGTCTTTAAGAATTCTGTATTCCCAGACTCTGCGCTCCCAGCAGCCCGTTGTGCCCTTGAGGTCATCGGTTTCAAGCGAGGGGTGCATATAGGTTTCCGTGATACCTTCGGGCATATTTGCATAAAGGTCATAGATATATTCCTGAAATTTTTCATAGCTTTCTGTCTGCGGCTCGTTCCATTCGTTGGGAATAAGATGGTCGGGCACTGCAACGCCGAGCTGATGAATGAATCCGACAAGCTGACCGAGCATTGCGTGAATCATTTCCTTATCGATGTTGATATCGAGCATTGTGTTTGAAAGCTGTTCATCTGAGAACGATGCGGGGAAACGGAAGGGCAGACCGTATTCGGCGGCGGTTTCAAGAGTCATCTGAAGCAGTTCGAACCTGCCTGTTTCAATGCCGTAGAGCGAACCCATATGGTTGTCAAGGTGTGAGGGCGTTACGAAGCCGAGCTTTTTGCAGCGCTCAATCTGAGCCTTGATTTCCGCTCTTGCTTCTTCAAGGTCAACGTTCTTTTCAACCTGGTCACTCTCGTGCCACATAAAGCCTTCTTCATCACGAAGAGAGTCGGTATTTTTGGAGTTTACGGGTGCCCAGCGGTAGTTGCCCCATTCGCTTGTGAGTGTGAGATGAACGCCGATTGCATACTGCGGATTTTCAGCCGCAAAACGGCATGCCTCGGGCGCCCAGGCACAGGGAGCCATAATTGTTGATGAAGTGAGGGCGCTTTTGGGGTCTTTGAAAAGGTCAAAAACCGCAAGGTTTGCGCCTCTGCACATACCGAAGTCGTCTGCGTTGATGATAAGATATCTGTCCATATTTTTACCTCTTTTCCGTTGATTTATATAAGGTCTTTGTAGTTTATAATGTGTCCGTCAAATTTATCGGCATCAATTTCTTTGTCGCCGATGAATGCCTTGATAACCTGCTTCTTGCCCTTTACGTATTCGGGTTTGCCGGGGCAGAAGGGATAAAAGCCGAGAACACCGAAGATGTACCAGATAGCGGTTGTGCCGTTATCCTCGTCGCCGGGGAAGCCGTCGTTTTCATAGGAGAACGCCTCTTTGCAGAGTCTTTCAACCCAGTATGCCGATTTTTCAACACAGCCGAGAGCCGAATAGATATAGGGAATATGGAAGCTGGGCTGGTTTGAGATTGCGCACTGGCCGAAGTCGATGGCGGCAAGCTCGGTGATTTCGTGGATTTCGCAGTCATAGCCTCTGATGAGGTAATCGGGTTCGGTTGCGAAAAGCTCGTCTATTTTTGCTATCAGCTTATCCTTGCCGCCGTAGAGCTCGGCAAGACCTTCAATGTCGTGCGGCACGGCAAAGGAATTCTGCCACGCGCTGCCCTCCGTATAATCTCTGCCCCACATAATGGGAGAGAATTCGGGGCGGAAATTGCCGCTTTTATCTTTGGGGCGCATAAAGCCTGTTTCGGGGTCGAAGATATTTTTATAGTAAGTTGCACGCTTGCGGTATTCGGCTTCGATTTTTGTTTCGCCGAGGATTTTTGCAATCTCGGCAATGCACCAGTCTCCGTAAGCGGCGTCAAGGGTAAGGTTGACGGATTCTTTTTGTTCGTCATAGGGCACGTAACCGTATTTGCAGTAGCTTTCTGCGCCGTTTCTGCCGAAGCGTCTTTCGGGCGGATTGGTTACGGAATGCTTTATCATACCCTCAAGAGCCACTCGCAGAGTGGGATCGTCAATGAAGCCTTTGACTGCGCCGTCCGCAATAACGGCATCGATAAGCGTGCTGGGCATACATCCGCATTCGCCGATTGAAAGCCATCTGGGAAGCCAGCCGCTTTCTTTGTATTCATAAATGAATGCAGTGAGCATTTCACGAAGTTCCTCTTTTGCAACAAGAGCAAAGAAAGGATAAACCGTTCTGTAGGTATCCCAGAAGCCGTTGTCGGTGTATCTTACGCCGTCATAGACCTTGCCGTCGTGTGGGCAATAGTGGATAGCTTTGCCCGATTTATCGTATTCATAGCACTTGTGGGGATAAAGGAAAGCTCTGTACATACAGGAATAGAAGGTGCGGAGCTGTTTTTCGTCTGCGGCTTCAATTTTGATTCTGGAAAGATATCCTTCCCAGATTTCTTCCGCTTCGGCTTTGAGCGAAGCAAAATCCCTGCCCTCAAGCTCGGACTTGAGGTTATAAAGAGCCTGTTCATAGCTGATATATGAAATTGCAAGCTTGATTTCGGTAACTTTGTTTTTCAGGCAGACGTGAATACCCGCTTTTTTGCCCCTTGTTTTTGAGCCGCTGCGGAATTTGTTTTCGCTGCTGATAAGAGTTTCGGCGGCGTCAACCGAGCCTTCGGGAAATTCAACAACAAGGTATGTTTTGAATCTGACAGCTTCGCCGCTCATATGCATATCGGTTGAAGCGTAGAGGATATTTTTCTTTTCGTCAAAACGGAAAGTATAGTTGCCTGTTACGGGCAGAACCGAAAGATAGTTTTTGCCCTCGTCGGAAAAGCTGATAAGAGCCGAAGCGCCTCTTTCCGTGGGAGTCAGCTCAAAATCGCATCTCGAACGCAGAAAACGTGTTTTGAGATAATAAGGAGTGAGAATTGCTTCTTCGGGTCTGAAGCCTGACCAGCGTTCTTCGCCCATACCGCCCATTCTGTCATTCTGGGGAATGAAAACGAATGCGCCGTAATCGGCAATCCAGGGTGAGGGCTGATGTGTAAGGCGGATACCCTCAAGGCTGCGGCTGTCGGGGTGATAGTACCAGCGGATGCTGTGTTCTTCTGTCTGCGGTGCAAATGCCGTCATACCGAAAGGACGCTGAACAAGCGGCAGGGTGTTGCCGTTTGAATAACGGTGAGTGGATTTGCTGCCTTGCTTTGTGTTGACGAGTTCGCAATATTTCATAATTGTTTCTCCTGATTCAAGCCGTCAACGGCTCAAAATATTTATAAGATTATCGGAGCCGAAGCAACGGCTCTTTTTTATTGCCAAAGTCACAGCCGCCATATTTTCTGCGGAATGCTCAACCTCTTTTGAATAGCGGCGAGCCGCTTCGATGCGTGCGGATTTTTGTGAGAAATCGGGCAGGGCAGCCTGGAGAATAAGGCAGGCGATAACGGATAACACGGTGAATTTTGCCTTTTCGGCAAGCTTGCCGTCGAATGCGGCGGTCATAAAATAGCGAAAAGTGAAATAAACCGCAAGGTGTTCGGCTTCCCATTCGCTTTCGGAAAGAATTTTTCTGAATTCTTTTGATTTTTCGGGCGTGATATTCTTTGCCGACTCAAGCTCCGCGTTCCACCGAACGTCAAGCTTTTCAAGGCATTCAAGCGTTTCAAAACATTTTTTCAACGTGTTTTCGGCTTTCACCTTGCTGAACGGAACAGGCGCAAAAAATTCTGCCGCAACGGCAACGTCGGCAATCTTTTTTGCTCTTATTTCTTGCTGAACCCTGTCGCAAAAACGCACAAAAGCAATCAGCCTTTGCGCAATTGCAAAATCTCTGTTTTGCAGTATATTTATCGCTGTTTTTTGCGCTTTTACAAGTGTAAAATAGAGCGTCGGGTCGATGCTGTTAGGCTCGGGCATTGCTCCGTCTTCTGCCGTCTCAAAACTTATCGGTTCGGATGAAGAAAAAATCAGCCTTGCCGCTTCGGGGCAGGAGAGCGAAAGACCTGTTTCTTTGCGTGAGCCGAGGTGCGTTATATGCCTCGGGAAAAGGGTGCAGGTTTTGCAAAGGCTTTCTTTGCCCAGCTCCGTGTAAATCTCACACAGGTTGCTTTCAAGCAAAAACGGGCAACGTCCGTTCTGCGAAACAAAAACCGTGTCGCCGTCGCTGTCAACCGCCATTGAACGGCGTAGCTTGTTGCCGATTTCACCGCCTGCGCACGAATATTTTCCGGCACTTTCGGAATCGACAACTATTTGCCAGCCTGCGCAACAGGTATCGGGGCATTTATCTGCAATGCAGGTGAAGTCTTTATAATAGTACGGATAAGTGTTTTTCATTGTTTCATCTCTTTTGAAGATTTATAATTTGAATATAAAGCAAAACGGCGATAAAGTCAATAAAAAAAGCGGCACAGTCCGTTAAAAACCGTGCCGCGGTGCAATTAATTATTATTCTTCGATGTATTCTTCGGTAACGTCTTCGCCGCTGTCTCCGACAGGTTCGTCGTTGCCTGCATCTTCTTCGGTAACAGGCTCGGTTGTGTCATCGGAGGGGTCTTCTTCGAAAGCGGGAGGATTGTCTTCCTCATCGTCTTTATAAACGAAGTTGCCGTCGGCATCGGTTACACGCTCGCCGTTTTCGTCAAGCAGATGCTCGCCGTCATAGGAATAAACCTTGATAATAACTTCGGTGCCTTTTTCGTAAAGGTCGTTCTTGTCGGGCTGAGCCATCGGCTCAATTCCGTAAACAATTTCGTCTTTACTCAGACTTGAAGTTTCAGTTTCCTGTCTGTTGCAGACGAAGCCTTTGTCTGTGAGATAAGCTTCAACCTCGTGGTATTTAAGTCCTTCAAGGTTATCGGGCAGAGGATTTCTCTCTTTACCCGAGCTTACCGTGACGGTGAATTTTGTGCCCTTGGCATAGCTGCCTGAGGCAGGAGAAATTGCAAGAATTTCGCCTTTCTTTGCGGTATCGTGAGGCTGTTCGATGTATTCAACGTCGAACTTATCGCCGAACTGCTGCTGGAATTCCGCTTTCTGACGGCCTATGAAATACAAGCTGTCAACCGAAATCATTTCGTCGCTGTTGTTGGAATTGCTTGACTTGGGCGGTGCGGGATCATCCGAAACAAGCATATAAATCGTAAGCGCGGAAAGACCGACGGCAAGAGTTATTGCAAAGCTGAGGAACATCATTGCGATGTTGCTCATTTTTTTCTTTGGCTTTTTGGGGTCAACGGGCGCAGGGGCAGGAGCCGGCTTTTGCTGAACCTTATGCTGAACGGGCGGCTTTGCGGGACGCTGATGCTGACCGCTGACCGCTGTTGCAACGGGTGAAGCGGAAAGCTCGGCGCGAAGCTGTTCAACGGTTCTTGTTCTGTCATCGGGCAGAATCTGCAGAGCGTTGATAAGACCGTTTATAACGTAAGCAGGCAGAGCTTCGGCAAACTTGCCGGGAACCATAAGCCTGTCGTTTGTCATTCTTTCTTTTGAAGAAATCGGGTCGCTGCCGATAAGGGTTCTGTAAAGAACCGCCGCAAAAGCATAAATATCTGTCCACGTGCCCTGCTGACCGTCAAAACCGTACTGCTCGATGGCGGCGTAACCGTCATAAAGCTGGCTGTTGAGGTCGCTGCGTGAGGTTCTTGCAGCACCGACGCAGAAGCCTGTTATTTTGATTTTTCCGTCTGTGCCGATAACAAGCGTTGAGGGCGAAATTCCTCTGTGGATTATTGCTGCAGAGTGCAGAGTGCCGAGCGCCGAAAGAACGGGCATAAGGAGCTGCCTTGCTCTTTCCCAGGTGATGTATCCGGTATTGCTTCTGAGCAGAAAATCGCGCAGAGTTATACCTTCAAAGTGGTCATAAACCGCATACGACGTGCCGAAATCCTCAACAACGTCGTTAACGCTTATCAGGGCGGAAAGACCCTTTAAACGTGCTAATTTTGTCCACATTTCTTCAAAGCTTCTGCGAAGGTCTTTGAAGATTGCTTCGCTGCCTCTCATTACCTGAAGAGTCAGGTTGGAGGATGAGCGGATTGTGAATGAGTCGGGGATAAATTCACGGATCTTGATTGCTTTTTTCTCAACAAGATCCCAGCCGATGTAGGTTGCACCTTCGCCGTTATATTCGAGCATTTTGCCCACCATATAGCGATTTGCAACAACTGTTCTGACCGGCAGATAGGGCGAAATCTGGGTTGAGTCGGCATAATATCCGCAATGCGGACATTTTCTTGCGTCGCCGATTTCGCGCATACAGCTCATACACAGCTTATCTGAACTAATCATACGGGTTCTCCTTGTAAAGTCAAATAGTGCATAAAAATGCAGTAAATCATTGTAATCATATCAAATATCTTTGTTTTTGTCAATGAAGTTAACATTATTGTAATTTTTATTGTCAAAATGCTTAATAATAAGTAATAGATTTTGTTACTAATATTGACTAAAATACTCTTGAAAATAACACTTACAATTGTTATAATTAAATAAATATAATTGAGGGAGGTGTACGCTGTGGCGGCGAAAACAAAAAAAGGCACTTATGACCCCAACATTCCGCTTTATTTGTTCCACGAGGGAACAAACGCAAAATCATACGAATTTTTCGGGGCGCATCTTTGCGAAAACGGTGCTGTGTTCAGGGTATGGGCTCCGAATGCGGCAAGGGTTTACGTCAGCGGAAGCTTCAACGGTTGGCAGGCTCATAACAGCCCGATGAAAAAAATCAGCCACGGCGTGTGGGAATGCCGCATTGACGGTGTTCAGCGCTATGACTCATACAGATTTGTGATTGAAACGGCTGACGGCAGAACGCTTTACAAATGCGACCCGTTTGCTTTTCACACGGAAACAAGACCTTCAAACGCTTCAAAGATTTACGGCATTCACAATTTTGAATGGACAGATAAAAAATGGCTCAACAAACGTAAAAAGACAAACGTTTATGAGTCGCCCGTCAATATCTATGAGGTACACGCCGGCTCGTGGCAGCTTTATGATGACGGCAACCCTCTGCCTTACAGAGAGCTTGCGGACAGACTTGTGCCTTACGTCAAAGAAATGGGTTACACCCACATTGAGCTGTTGCCCATAACCGAGCATCCGTTTGACGGCTCGTGGGGATATCAGGTAACGGGATATTTTGCGCCTACCTCACGCTTCGGAACGCCCGAAGATTTTGCATATTTTGTCAACAAGGCTCACAGCGAAGGCATCGGCGTTATTCTTGACTGGGTGCCTGCGCATTTCCCTAAAGACGATTTTGCTCTTGCTGATTTTGACGGTACTCCCTGCTATGAATATTCCGACAAACGAAAGGGCGAGCACCTTGAATGGGGAACAAAGGTGTTTGATTACGGCAAGCCTGAGGTGCAGAGCTTCCTTGTTTCAAGCGCAATGTTCTGGCTTGACAAATTCCACGTTGACGGTCTGCGTGTTGATGCCGTTGCTTCGATGCTCTATCTTGATTACGGCAGAGACGATTTTGTTACAAACTCATATGGCGGTATCGAACACCTTGAAGCGGTTGCTTTTCTCAAAAAGCTCAATGAATCGGTGTTCAGAGAGTACGGCGACGTTATGATGCTTGCGGAAGAAAGCACAATGTGGCCAATGGTCTCAAAACCGACTTTTATGGGCGGCCTCGGCTTCAATTTCAAGTGGAATATGGGCTGGATGAACGACTGCCTGAAGTATTTTTCACTTGACCCGATTTACAGAAAATTCAACCACAGCAAGCTGACATATACTTTTGCGTATTCATCGGCAGAAAACTACGTGCTGCCCATTTCGCACGATGAGGTTGTTCACGGCAAATGCTCGCTCATCAACAAAATGCCCGGCACTTATGAAGAAAAGTTTGCAGGTGTGCGCTCATTCCTCGGCTTTATGATTTCTTACCCCGGCAAAAAGCTTCTGTTTATGGGCAGCGAATTCGGTCAGTTCATTGAGTGGAATTACAAGCAGCAGCTCGACTGGCTTCTGCTTGATTACGATGCTCACAGGCAGCTTAAAGATTACGTTGCGCAGCTTAACAAATTCTACACCGCAAACGCACCCCTGTGGGAAGCGGATTATGATAACGAAGGCTTCGGCTGGATAATCGGCGACGATGCGGATAACTCTGTTTTGTCCTATCTTCGCAGAGACAAAAGCGGAAACGAGATTATTGCCGTTTGCAACTTCACGGGTGTCACAAGGCAGAAATACCGCATCGGTGTTTCAAAAGAGGGCACATACAGAGTTGTGTTCAGCTCTGCCAAACCCGAATTCGGCGGCAGAAACGAAAGCACCGTCGGTTCGGTCAAAGCCAAAAAAATTCCCATGCACGGTTATGATTACAGCATTGAGCTTGATATTGAAGGTCTGAGCTGTATGTATATAAAAAACACATCAAGGAAAAAAGAGTCCACAAAATAAAAGGAGGAACCC
>JAGBAK010000135.1 GCA_017938985.1 Clostridia bacterium | reverse complement strand
GGTTCTGTGAGAGTACCTCTGTATTCTCTGATTTCATCTGCCGAAAGGTCGCAGACGTAAGCCTTGCCGTTTTTGATGAGCTTGATAGCGCATTCATAGATAAAATCAAAGTAGCTTGAAGCATAAAGAACCTTGTTCCATTTGTAGCCGAGCCATTCGATATCTTCTTTGATAGCGTCAACGTATTCAACGTCCTCTTTTGAGGGGTTGGTATCGTCAAGTCTCAGGTTGCATTCGCCGCCGTATTTTTCGGCGGTGCTGAAGTCAATGCAGATAGCCTTTGCATGGCCGATGTGCAGATAACCGTTGGGTTCGGGAGGAAAACGGGTCTGGATTCTGGTGTTGACTCCGTTTGCAAGGTCTTCGTCAATGAAGTCGTATATAAAATTAGAAGTGGTGTTGATTTCGTCCATTGTCACACATCCTTTTTGGTGAATAGTCAGGGGTGATGTTAATCACACCCTGCTTTTAATGTAGGGGCATATTTTATCCGCCCGTTAAGAACTTTTCTTGGTTTTGCGGGCGGCTGATAGCCCGCCCCTGCCCTGAAATTCGCTTGAAACAGGGTAACTCGGGTTTATCTGAAGCTTTCGATTGCTTCGGCAAGTCTTGCCTTGATTTCATCCTCGCCGAGAAGCTGCATAATCGAATAAAGGTCGGGCGTGTTTCTGCGTGAGGTCAGAGCGATTCTGATAACCGTTGAAACGTCGCCGACATGACCCTTGAAAGCATCGGGATTTTTCTTGTATTCCTTGACGTTGGGAGTGAAACCGAGAGGCTCGCACATATCTTTGATTCTTGCAAACCATTGATCTTTGTCGTCTGCAAGGTCAAACTCTGTAAGATATTTTTCTGCAATTGCCTTTGCATCAGCTGCCGAAATATTTTCGGGCAGAGTGTAATCAGGTTGATAGAAGGGCTTGAAGAAATATGCAACGTAGTCCTTAACTTCGCTCCATCTTGCAATGTCCTTACGGGGTTTGGGATTTTCACGGTCAATATTCATAACCGCAGTTGAGAATTCGGGGTCTGCGGTGAAAATATCATAAAACTCGGGGTCATAAACCTTTGCCCAGGCGGCAATATTCTCATAAACCTCTTCTGCGCTCATAACGGAGATAACGTTTTTGCTCACGTCGTTGAGCTTTACAAGGTCAAACAAACAGCCGCTGGAG
Source organism: Clostridia bacterium (assembly GCA_017938985.1). Lineage (GTDB taxonomy): Bacteria > Bacillota > Clostridia > Oscillospirales > Acutalibacteraceae > CAG-177. The sequence continues at coordinate 15,295 of JAGBAK010000135.1, read as the reverse complement.
CTCATCTTTTTAAGGTTAAAGGGGAATTTTGAAATATCCTCTTTGGGGTTAGCTCTGCGCCAATCTTCGAAGTTGGAGTTGATAAGAGTGAGCAGGTATTCAAGTACGCTCTCCTTGGGGAAGCCGCCCTCTACGAAATAGCCGACTGCTGCTTCGGGGTCTTTTCTCTTTGAAAGCTTACGCTTGTCGCCTGTTTCCTCATCGGTTTTGAGAACCTGAGGAGTGTGAGCGTATTTGGGAACTTTATATCCGCAAGCTTTGAAAAGCTCAATGTGCTTGGGTACGGAAGAAATCCACTCCTCGCCTCTGATAACGTGAGTTGTTCTCATAAAGTGGTCGTCGCAGGCGTGTGCAAAGTGATAGGTGGGAATTCCGTCTGATTTAAGAAGAACCTCGTCAATTATGTTTTCGGGCATTTCGATTTTGCCTCTGATAACGTCATCAAAGATAATCTTTTTATCTTCGCTTCCGCCGGAGCGCAGGCGAAGCACCCACTGCTTGCCCTCGGCAAGATTCTTTTCGATATCTTCAAGAGTAAGCTCACGGCATTTTGCCCATTTGCCGAAGTAACCTCTGATAAGAGCGCCGCCGTTTTCCTGTTGTTCGCGGATTTGGCTTATTTCTTCTGCGGTGCAAAAGCAGGGATAGGCAAGACCCTTTTCAACAAGGCTCTTTGCAATTGTCTGATATATTTCGGCACGTTGGCTCTGCGTATAGGGTCCGTAGGCACCTTTTTCCGTGCCGAATCCCGTAACGCCTTCGGTGAATTCCACGCCGAAATAATCGAAACCGTTGATGATGGCGGAAACACCGTCGTCAATTTCGCGCTTCTTGTCTGTATCCTCAATTCGCAGGTATGATACGCCGCCTGTTGACTGCGCAGTAAGAACGTCAACAAGAGCGCCGAAAAGACCGCCGATGTGGAGATAACCTGTGGGTGAGGGAGCGAATCTTGTTACTCTTGCGCCCTCTGCAAGACCTCTTTCGGGGTAAAGCTCCTCATAGTAATCGGGAGTTTTATCAATGTGAGGGAACAAAAGCTGAGCAAGTTTTTTGTTATCCAAAAAAACACTTCCAGTCTATTTATAAATATACCTTATTATTATGACAGAAAATCGAACAAGTATCAAGAGAAATTTTTAATTTTTTCCTTTGAAAACCGTAGTTTTTGCATACAAAAGTATAAATTCGGCAAAGCAAGGCAAAAATATCGGTGTAAACTTTCAAAGGAGTTGTTATGATGAAAAAGAAAATCAAGAACGCCAATATATATACCGCATTGGGCATATGCATTATCGCTCTTGCCGTTGCATCGGTTATCAGCATTGTTCCGGGCAAAAACGATGATACAGAGGAAATCGAATTTACAAGAGTCAGCGTAAAATGGAGCGAGAAAGTCAGGGAATACACCGTGCCTGAAACGGATGCGGTTGACGTTGACGTGACGGGCATTGCGGATGACCGCACACGCGAAACCGAGCCTTCCACAGAAGAAAACAAACCTTTCACGGGCACCTTTGCTTTGCCTATGGGTACGGATATCATCAAGGATTTCAGCAACGGCGAAATGGTTTTCAGTCAGACGATGGGTGACTGGCGTGTGCATAACGGCGTTGATTTTGGCGGAGCGGCAGGCAACAGAGTTGATGCGGTTGCAGACGGAGAAATAATTGCGGTTTATGAGGACAGCTTTTTGGGTACGGTTATAGAGATTGATCACGGTAACGGAATGACGGTAAGCTACTGCGGCCTTAAGAAAGGATCAACTCTTGTCGAGGGAACGTTTGTGAAAGGCGGAGATAAAATCGGCTCACTCGGCAGTGTTCCCGTTGAATCGGCAGACGGTGATCACCTTCACCTTGAAGTCAAGGTTGACGGCAAAACCGTTGATCCGCTTGAGGCGCTTAACAAAGTCAGGTCAGAATAAAGAAAACGGGTGCAGAGAAACACCCGTTGAAATATTATTCTAAAGCTGAAAGTATATTTGCAATTCTTGCAAGGTCTTCTTTATCAAAGAATGCGATTTCAAGCGTGCCGCCTTCTTTGCCGTCTTTTGTTATAACCTTTGCTTTTCTGCCGAGGCTGTTATTGAGAGAAAGCTCAACCTCATCAAAGAAAGAATGTCTTGATTTTGAAGGCTTCTTTGCCTTTTTCTCTGCAGTGAGAGCCTTGACCATTCTTTCGGTTTCTCTTACGGAGAGACCTTTTTCAATTACCGCTTCTGCCGCAAGCAGGGCGGTTTTTTCGTCATCGATAGCGGCAATCGCTCTTGCGTGACCTGCAGAAAGCTTGTTTTCACGCACGTAGTCAAGCACCTTTTCGGGGAGCTTGAGCAGACGCAGAGCGTTTGCAACAACGGGGCGTGATTTGCCGACACGTTTTGCCGCTTCTTCCTGTGTCAAGTCAAAATCCTTAATAAGACTTGCAAATCCGAGGGCTTCCTCAACAGGGTTCAGGTCTTCACGCTGCAAATTTTCTATTAAAGAAATTACGGCGGCTTCGTCGTCAGAAAGCTCCTTTATGATAACGGGGACCTGAGTCAGACCTGCAATGCGGCTTGCACGCCATCTTCTTTCGCCTGCAATAAGCTGATATCCGCCGCCGAAAATCGGGCGGACAAGGAGCGGCTGCAAAACGCCGTGCTGAGCAATTGAGTCGGCAAGCTCTGAAAGAGCCGCTTCATCGAACTGTTTTCTTGCCTGCTCTTTGTTAGGCTCAATGTCAAGGATATTCAGCTTGATTGCCTGCGAGGACATATTTTCTTCTAAAGAATTATCGGAAAGCAGAGAATTGATGCCTCTGCCGAGACCGCCTTTTTTGGGTGCCATATCTGTTTCTCCTTATCTGCCGTTTAATTTAAGAAATTCGTCTGCCAAATCGAGGTATGCGTGGCTGCCCTTTGATGATTTATCATAATATAAAACGGGCTGGCCGTAGCTGGGCGCCTCTGAAAGACGAACGTTTCTGGGGATAACGGTTGAATAAACCTTTTTGGGGAAGCATTTTTTAACTTCCTCAACAACCTGCTGAGTAAGGTTGAGCCTGCCGTCATACATTGTAAGAAGAACGCCTTCAATATCTATGTATGGGTTATAAAGGCGTTTAACCGTTCTTACCGTTGAGATAAGCTGTGACAGACCTTCAAGCGCATAGAATTCGCACTGAATGGGAACTATAAGAGTGTCTGCGGCGCAAAGTCCGTTGAGAGTAATAAGACCGAGCGACGGAGGGCAATCAAGAAAGATGAAATCGAAATTGTCCTTGACAGTTGCAAGCGCGTTGCGCAGTCGGGATTCTCTTTTCTGAATTTCAACAAGCTCAAGTTCGGCGCCTGCAAGGTCCATACTTGAGGGCATAACAGAAACGTTTTTATACGGTGTCTCAACAATAGCCTGACTTGCGGGGCAGGAACCGATAAGAACGCTGTATGATGAAACGGTGAGTCCCCTTTTGTTTATGCCGAGACCGCTTGTGGAGTTGCCTTGAGGGTCAATATCAACAAGCAGAATTTTATATCCCTTGCTGCCGAGTGCAGCGGTTAGGTTAACGGCAGAGGTGGTTTTGCCGACTCCGCCTTTCTGGTTAACTATAGCAACGGTTTTTCCCAAATTTATCTCTCCTAAAACTGTTGTATATTTATTACATTATAATAAACGGTATCATAAGTATAGCATATCGGAAGCTGAAATGGAACACATTTTTGTAAATTTTTATGTTTCACGTGAAACAAACCCCAAAAAGCGAAAAGAGCAGGCATAAAAGCCTGCTCCCTCCGCTGTGGATGTGGGTGTGAAAGAGAAAGATATGGTAATTGGAAGAACTCAGATTAAAATAAGTCCAAAAAATCAGGCTGAGTTTTTCTTTGCCTTTATAACGCAGCCTTTGCTTTTGGGAATACGGACAACATATTCAATGTACTCTTCGGTTTCGCTTTTGGCTGAATCAGCCTCAATTCCTGCGCGCCTCATGGTGTCAACGGCGTGGTTAAGGGTGTTGACAAATATCCTGACGTCTTTGAAAAGCTTGACAGCAGGTTGCCTTTTGCCCGAATCGTTTGTCAGAATCTGACTTACAAGCCTTTCGCTTTCGGCAACGGTGAGCCGCTTTTCGGCAATAATTGATATGGCTCTTTCCATCTGGCTGAAGCTTGTCAGGCGTAAAAGCGCTCTTGCGTGGCGCTCTGTCAGGTTTTCCTGAGTAATCTTATGGCGAATATCTTCGGGAATACGCAGCAGCCGGAGCTTGTTTGAAACTGTTGACGGAGCCTTTCCGAGCTTTTTGCAGATATCCTCACGGGTCATACCGTAATCTGTAAGAAGTTTTTCTATGGCACAAGCTTCCTCAAAGAATTCAAGGTCGCACCGCTGCACGTTTTCAATCAGAGCAAACAGAGCGGATTTTTCATCGTCAGCTTCCATTATAATGCATGGCAGGCGTGTTATACCCACAAGCCTTGATGCACGAAGCCGCCTTTCGCCTGAAATCAGCTCATATTTTCCCTTGCCGTTTATTCTGACGGCTATGGGCTGTATGATTCCGTTTTGCCTTATGCTTTGCGCCAGACCCTCCAACTCGTCAAAGTCAAACCGTCTGCGTGGTTGGTTAGGGTTTGGATATATATCTTCCTGCGGTATCAGAATTATCTGACCGCCTATTTTGTATTTGCCGTTCTTCAAAAAATCCCCCCGTTCGGTGCTTCGTTGACTTAAGCATAACACCGTTCGGAGGGATTGTCCAATCATTTCGGTTGATAAAAACCGCTGTTAAATGACAAATAATATTAAATTAAAGCGGCTTTTTTGAAATCTGAGCGGAAACTCTGGGATATTTTGGCGAAGTTTGCGATATCTTTTTGATGATAATAAGCGTTCTTTCTCCGCCGTCTGAAAGCGTAAAGGTCTTTTTATCAATGATTTTGCCGCCAAGGATGCCGATTGCTTTTTTGGCATCAGCGATTTCTTCCTCAGCCTTTGCACTTTTCATTGCAACAAACACGCCGCCGACTTTTACAAAAGGCAGACAGTATTCGCTCAGAACGTTAAGAGCGGCAACGGCTCGGGAGCAAACTATATCGTATTGCTCTCTGTAATCGGCATTTTTGCCTGCTTCTTCCGCCCTTGCGTGCAGGGTTTCAGCTTCAAGACCAAGCTTTTCAACCGTATCAGCCACGTAACGGAGCTTTTTTGCCGTGCTGTCAACCATAGTAAGGCGTATATCGGGTCGGGTTATAAGCAACGGTATTCCGGGAAAGCCTGCGCCCGTGCCAAGGTCAAGTATTTTTGCGTTTTGTTCGGGATTAATCGCCGATAACAGAGATATGCTGTCTGCGAAATGCTTGATAACCACCTCGTCGGGGTCGGTTATGGCGGTGAGGTTCATTGTTTTATTCTGTTCAATAAGAAGCTCCGCAAGCATATCAAACTTTTCAAGGGCATCTTCGCCCAGTTCAACGCCCAGAGAAGCGGCGTTTGATTTAAGCAGTTCTTTTTTAATTAACATTAATACCGTTCCTCTCAAGGTAAATCAGTAACACAGAGATATCTGCAGGCGAAACGCCCGAGATACGGGACGCTTGACCTACGGTTTCGGGTCGGATTTTTGCAAGCTTTTCGATTGCTTCAAGGCGTAAGCCTGTTATTGCGTTATAATCGAGGTCTTCAGGCAGACGCTTGACTTCAAGACGGTGCAATTCATTAATCTGCTGTTGCTGGCGTTTAATATAACCTTCATACTTAATATCAATCTCAACCTGTTCAAAAACTTCATAAGGCAGGTCGGGTCTGGTCTTATCAAACGGTGTAAGTGCGTCATAGTTAATCTGCGGTCTGCGCAGAATCTCAATCATTTTAACGCCCTTTTCAAGCGGAGATGTTTCACGTGAAACAAGCATTGCATCAAGTTCAGGCGTTTTGGGAACGGAAAGGTTTGCAATCCTTTCCCTCTCCTGCTCAATGAGCTTGAGCTTTTCGCAGAAACAGTCATATCTCTCCTGTGAAACAAGACCTGCTCTGTAGCCGATTTCTGTCAGTCGGCGGTCTGCGTTATCCTGACGCAAAACAAGGCGGTATTCGGAGCGAGAGGTCATCATTCTGTAAGGGTCGGAGCAGCCTTTTGTTACAAGGTCGTCAATCAGTGTGCCGATATATGAGGTTGTGCGGTCAAGAATAACGGGTTCTTTGCCCTGAATTTTAAGGGCGGCATTCAGACCTGCAACAAGTCCCTGTGCGGCGGCTTCCTCGTATCCGCTGGAGCCATTGAACTGACCTGCACCGTAAAGACCGCTGAAATCCTTGAATTCAAGGGTCTGTTTAAGTGAAAGAGGGTCAACGCAGTCATATTCTATTGCATATGCGGTGCGCAGAAACTCGGCTTTTTCAAGACCGGGTATGCTTCTGACGATTTTGAGCTGAACGTCCTCGGGCAGCGATGATGAAAGACCCTGAAGATACATTTCATCTGTGTTTGCGCCGCAGGGCTCAACAAATATCTGATGGCGTTCTTTTTCGGAAAAGCGCACGATTTTATCTTCAATACTTGGGCAGTAACGGGGACCAACGCCGTCAATTTTGCCCGAATATAGCGGAGAACGGTGCAGATTATCAAGAATAACCTGTTTTGTTTCAGCACCCGTATACGTTATGTAGCAAGGTTCGGTGTTTTTGACTTCGACATCGCTCACATAAGAAAATTTAACTATTCTTTCGTCGCCGTATTGCGGCTCAAGCGATTGAATATCAACACTGCGGCGATTGATTCTCGGCGGTGTGCCTGTTTTGAAGCGTCTCGTTGCAACGCCAAGATTTTTGAGCGCAACGGCAAGTTCGTTTGCAGGGAACATACCGTCGGGACCGCTGTCATAAACAATATCGCCGATATAAACCTTACCTGCAAGGAATGTGCCGGTTGCAATGATAACTGCTTTTGCTCTGTGAAGAGCTTCAAGACGTGTTTTAAGAATCCATTCATCGCCGTCTTTGCGCAAATCAATGATTTCCGCTTGACGAAGATAAAGGTTATCCTGTCTTTCCATAACCGCCTTCATATAATCGGAATAGAGGCGTCGGTCAATCTGAGCGCGCAAACTGTGCACCGCAGGACCTTTGCCGAGATTCAGCATACGGCTCTGCAGTGTGTTGTGGTCAGCGGCAATTCCCATTTCGCCGCCAAGCGCATCTATCTCACGCACAAGGTGGCCTTTTGATGTGCCGCCGATTGACGGGTTGCAGGGCATATTGCCCACCCAGTCAAGGTTGATTGTAAAAACTGCCGTTTTGCAGCCGAGCCTTGCAGCGGCAAGACCTGCCTCAATGCCTGCATGGCCTGCACCGATAACGGCAACGTCATAGTTTTCGGAAATGTACTCCATATTGTCACCAAAGAAAAATAAAGTGTAAAAATACGTTGTTATTATTCTGAAAAAGAACTAAAAACACCAATTCCCGTTTACAGCCGATAGAAATTTTTAAAACGATGCAGGGTTAAATCAAAGCAACGCAATCGGCTGTATTCGAGAGGTCAAAATAAGGGTGCTTTTATAAAATGGGTAAGGGCGAAGCCCACCCTCAACCATTCATTATTTGCTATCAGCTTTTCACTGCTCAATAGGTATGGTCGCAGATTTCTTTGATTTTACGCTGTAAAGCGAGAAAGTCCTCGAGAGCATCGGGTTTCTGGTTGGGGTTACGAAGCAGTGCGGCAGGGTGGAACGTACCCATAAAAAGGATACCTCCCTTTTCAATGAACTGACCGTGTTGCTTGGTTACCCTGAAATCTTTGTCAATAAGTCTCTGTGCCGAAATTCTGCCGAGACACACTATTATTTTTGGCCTGATAAGTTTTGTCTGTTCACGTAACCACTGAATGCAGGCATCCTGCTCTTCAGGTTTAGGGTCTCTGTTCTGGGGTGGACGGCATTTGACCATATTGGCAATGTATATGTTCTTTTTGCGGTCAAGGTCAACCGCTTCAAGATATTTGTCAAGCAGCTTGCCGCCTCTGCCAACAAAAGGTTCGCCCTGCAAATCTTCGTTTTCGCCGGGACCCTCGCCAACGAAAAGCACCTCGGCGTTTTCGTTACCTACACCGAAAACAAGATTTGTTCGTGTTTTGCAAAGGTCACATTTTTGGCACTGCATACAGTCGTTTTTAAGCTGTTCCCAATTTTCATACATTGCTGTTTCCACCTCGGTTTTTATATATTTCCTTTGAAGCTTCGGCATCGTTTCTGATTTGTTTGCCGAGAGCCTCCATTGAATCAAATTTCATTTCACCACGGAGATACTTTAAGAGCCTGACCTCAATCACTTTGCCGTAAAGGTCGCCGCTGAAGCCGAGAATACAGGTTTCGCTGCGCAAGTCCGTATTTTCAAAAGACGGACGCAGACCAACGTTTGTTACTGACGGATATTCGTCGTTCCCGACTACCGTGACAGAGGCGTAAACTCCGTTTTTAGGTATAACAAAATGTTTGCCGAAATGCTGGTTGATTGTCGGGGCACCCATAAGTCTGCCTCGCTTATCGCCGCTTACAACCGTATATTTGTAGCGGAAATCTCTGCCAAGCATTGCGTTTGCAAGGGGAATATCACCGCTTTCGATTGCCTGCCTTATACGTGTTGAGCTGACGGGTACGCCGTCATACGATACCTCGGGACTGATTTTCAGTTCAACGCCGAACTCGTCACAAAGAGCCTTCAATTCAGCCGTACCGCCAGAGCCGTTTTTGCCGAAACGGTAATTCATTCCGCAGCATACTGCGCCTGCATTGAGCTTTTTTAGCAGGATTTCGGTAAAAAATTCACGGCATGAAAAATCTTTTATTTCGGAAAAAGAAATATATATACTGTCAACTCCCCTGCTTTCAAGGATTTCGGCTCTTAATTCAGGCTGAAGAATCTCAGCAGGAGCCTTGCCTGAAAGCGTCTGAAGCGGATGGGAATCAAAGAGCATAACAAGCGGCAGAAGCCCACGCTCTTTGAAAGAAAGAGCGCAGGCGATGACTGACATATGACCTGTGTGGAGACCGTCAAAGCTGCCCAGAGCGACAGCCGTTTTGTTTTCAAACAGCATCGGAAAAGTCCTTTGGAATTATTTTTTTCTGAACTGCTGCTTCATACGAAGCTCTTTTGAGAGAATACGTTTACGCAGACGGAGAGATTCGGGAGTAACCTCAAGAAGCTCATCATCTTTTATAAATTCCATGCACTGCTCAAGGCTGAGTGTGCTGTGGGGCACAAGGCGCAGAGCATCGTCTGAGCCTGATGCACGGGTGTTTGTGAGGTGCTTTGTTTTGCAGACGTTGCAAACAATATCTTCATTTTTTGCACATTCGCCGACAATCATACCTTCATAAACGTCGACGCCTGCAGGAATAAAGAGTCTGCCTCTGTCCTGGGTGTTGAAAAGACCGTAAGCCGTGCTTACGCCTGTTTCGTGAACAACGATTGAGCCTCTTTCACGGGTCTGAATATCGCCCTTATAGGGAGCATAGCCGTCAAAGAGCTGGTTCATAATACCGTTGCCGTTTGTGTCGGTAAGGAATTCGGCTCTGTAACCGATAAGACCTCTTGACGGAATTTTGAATTCAAGGTGTGTTGAACCGCCGTCACGGGTACCCATATTTTCAAGTTCACCCTTGCGTGAACCGAGTTTTTCTATAACTGCGCCAACGTACTGCTCGGGAACCTCAACAATAAGAAGCTCCATCGGCTCAAGAAGCTGACCGTTCTGCTCCTTGAAGATAACCTTGGGTCTGGAAACCTGGAATTCGTAACCCTGGCGACGCATTGTTTCAATAAGAATCGAAAGGTGAAGCTCTCCCCTGCCCGAAACCTTGAAGGTATCGGTGCTGTCGGTTTCTTCAACTCTCATACTTACGTTTGTTTCAACCTCTTTGAAAAGGCGGTCACGAACGTTTCTTGACGTTACGAACTTGCCTTCTTTGCCTGCAAAGGGGCTGTCGTTAACGATAAAGTTCATTGAAATTGTGGGCTCGTCTATTTTTATGAAAGGCAGAGCCTCAACGTGTTCGGGGTCACAGGCGGTTTCGCCGATGTTGATACCCTCAATGCCCGAAACGCAGATGATATCGCCGGCTTCGGCTTCTTCGCACTCAACTCTTGCGAGACCCTCAAACTGATAAAGACGTGAAACCTTAACGTTCTGGCGGCTGCCGTCGTCCTTGCAGAGAGTAACCTGCTGATTCTTTCTGATGCGTCCCCTCTCGACTCTGCCAACGCCGATTCTGCCAACGTAATCGTCATAATCAAGGCTGGAGAAAAGAACCTGAAGAGGCTCTTCGGGGTTACCTGTGGGGGGATCGATATTTTCAAGAATAGCATCAAAAAGCGGCTGCATATTGCCGTCTCTGCTGTTGGGGTCGAGGCTTGAATATCCGTCTCTGCCGCTGGCATAAACAACGGGGAATTCAAGCTGGTCTTCGTCTGCACCAAGGTCGATGAACAGGTCAAGCACCTCGTCAACAACCTCATAGGGTCTGGCGTTGGGGCGGTCAACCTTGTTGATAACAACAAGAACCTTCTTTTTGAGGCCGAGAGCCTTTTTGAGAACGAATCTTGTCTGGGGCATACAGCCTTCAAAAGCATCAACAAGCAGCAAAACGCCGTCAACCATCATCAGAATGCGCTCAACCTCGCCGCCGAAATCTGCGTGACCGGGAGTGTCAACAATGTTGATTTTTGTGTTTTTATAGTGAATTGATGTGTTTTTGGAAAGAATTGTGATGCCTCTTTCACGCTCAAGGTCGTTGGAGTCCATAACACGGTCCGCAACCTGCTCGTTATCGCGGAAAGTGCCGCTCTGCTTGAGCATTTCGTCAACAAGAGTGGTTTTGCCGTGGTCAACGTGAGCGATGATGGCAACGTTTCTTAAATCTTTTTTCTGCGACAAGGGAATCGCCTCCATGGAATTAATTTATGTAAAAATGATTATTGTTTTCAAAGTTATGGTACGGGGGAAATATAATCGGTCATAGGCGGAGCCTATCCTTAACTGTTCACTATTCGTTATTTATTATTCACTGTTCCCCGAATATCGGGGCAGGTGCCGTAACCTGCCCCGACGGATAGAAGAAATTATTCTGCAACGGTGAAGCCTTCTTTTTCACGCTTCGCCTTAAGGTCAGCAAGCATTTTTTCTTTTTCTTTGCCTGCGATTTTATAGAAGAACATAGGAATTGAGCAAAGGAGCATACTGATGCCGGGGATAAGAGAAACGAGAAGGAACATTGAGAACCTCTGGTCCATGGGAACCTCAAAAGCAAACTTAACTGCTTCTGATGAAAGCATATTCTTGGGGTCCATACCGATAACCATATAGAGAACGATGATGCCCGAGGTCGCAAAAGCGTTGCCGATTTTGTTGATGAAGCCCTGGCAAGCGGAGCCGAGACCGTTTTCTCTGTGGCCTGTTGTGAGTTCCATATAGTCAAGGCTGTCACAAATCATAGCGTAAGAAACAACGTTGATAACACCGAGAGGAATTGACTGAACGATGATGAACGGAGCAAGAATATAGATGCTTGAAAGCTCTGTGAAATAACCGATAACGGTTGTGAGAATGCTTGCTGCAAATCCTGCAAGGCAGGTTACGATAACAAGCTTCTTATAGTCAAACTTTCTCATCAGTTTGGGCATAACCATTGTTGTGCCGAACATACCGACAACTGTGCAGACAAGGAAGATTGTGTTAACAAGACCAATGCTTTTTTCGTAAGCAGCAGTTTTTTCGGCAAGTGACATTGCATTGGTGATTTCGGGTCCGATATAGAATGAATAACGGGCAACGTGAGCGGCTGCAGCCTGAACGAGGTATCTGCCGCTTGAAAGAACACCCATAATAACAACAAGCATAAGGGGCTTGCAATGGAAGATTCTTGAAAGGCTGCCGGGCTGACCGGGAATCTTTTTCTTATCGGGCAAAACAACTTTTTCCTTGATGTGGAAATAGCTGTTGATATAAAGAACACCGCCGATAACAACAGTCAGAATCGCGATAACAAGATATTTTATCTTGCCGAATGCGATGGGGTCTGTATCCTGGCTGATGAAAAGACCAACAACGATGGGAACAACCGCAAAGAAAATTTCGGGGAAAGCGGAGCCGATGCTGTTGATAATCTTTGTGAATGAAATAACGTCACTGCGCTCCTTTGAGTTGGGAGTGAGAACGTTTGGCAGAGTCCAGAACGGAACGTCTGCAAGTGTGTAAGCCATACCCCAGAGAACGTAAACAACCGCAGTGAAAATCATAAGCGGAACGGGTTTAAGGTTGGGGCTCAGGAACATAAGGATAGTCAGAACGGAGATGATGGGGGTTGCAATGATGATATAGGGTCTCATTCTGCCTGTTTTGAGCGAGCGTCTGTCAACAAGCATACCCATAAGAGGGTCGTTGATTGCATCCCAGATTCTTGCTGCAAGCATAAGAATGAGAACGAACATGAGGTCAAGCTGAAGAACGTTGGTGTAATAGTCACTGATTTTGCCTGACATTGAAGCATAAATCATGCCTTGACCGCCTGCGCCGAGAGCGTACATCCACAGCTCTTTTTTGCTGACGTATTTTTTATCCTGCATAAAAAATCCTCCCTTTATTTATCTTCGGCAATCTTTTTTGCCCATTCTTCTTCAAATTTGACTTTGATGCCTTCATAGATTTCGGCAGGAACTTCGGGATTACCCTTTGAGTAGCTGGGTACAAGCATATCGCCTGCAACTCTGGCAACGGTGCACTCGGTGTCGTTTCTCCATTTTTCTCTTTCTTCGGGGTTGCGAAGGTCGGGAATATCAAGAGGAACTCCGCCCTGAAGAACCGAGCGGTAAGCAAACATACCGGGCAGGAACATATCCATTGCCTCATAAACGTCGATAACGTCCATGTTTTCTCTGCCTCTTACGGTTTCAACAACGTTGTGCATAACGTACCAGTCGGAACCGCCGTGACCTGAAGGTGCGGCAAGGCGTGTGAAACAGTCCCCTGTTGATCTGAGAACGGGCTCGTTTTCGTTCTGACCTTCGTATTCGTCAAGGTTTACGTAAAGAACGTTAACGTGACCTTCCTCGCAGGCATCCTCACGGGCGCATTCCATTCTGCCCTTTGAGCCGTAGATGCTGTACCAGACGGAGTTTCTTGAGGGACCTACGCCGTGAATGCTCTTAAGAACTGCACCGTTTTCAAGAGTGATCATTTCAATACCCGTATGACCTGCCTTTGCGCCCATTCTTGCCATTCTGGCGTTGAAAGGAAGCTCAAAACCTGTTACCTTGACAGGCTTAAGACCCGTGATGTGGATAAGCGGACCGATTGAATGTGTGCAGTAATAGCACGCATGCATGGTATTTCTCCAATGGTCGGGATCACCGAAAGTGATGTTGTGCCAGATGCTTTCGCAGTTGTGGAGGTATTCGCCTTCACCGTATTCAAATTCACCCAGCTCACCGTCACGGTAGAGCTCTCTCATCTTTTTGGGAGCGCCCATATAGCAGTAGTTTTCTGCGTAGAAATATTTTTTGCCTGTTCTTTCAACGGCTTCAATGAGTTCAACTGCCTCTTTCATTGTCTGAACGGGCAGAACTTCGCTGAGAACGTGGAAGCCTTTTTCAAGAGCCTTTATGGCAAAAGGAGCGTGTTCGGTTGCAAAGTTTGCAAGAACAACAACGTCCATATCGTGATTGAGGAAATCCTCGTAATTATCGTAGAAGGTGATATCTCTGTCAGCATAGTCTTTTTTTGCCTTGTCAAGAAGAATATCGTAATTATCGCAGATTGCAACCGTTTTGCAGCCTCTGACGGTGTCGCAGTGGTTGATCATTGTTCTGCCTCTGCCAACGCCGACAACACCTATTTTAATAACGGGTGCCTTTTCAAGCTTTCTGCAGAATGAACGGTCTTCATAAACCATATCAACGCTGTCAACGCCGAGTTCGCAGAGCATCCACTCCCAGCGACCCTTCATATCCTCGCCTTCTTCGTATTCAACGGGGATAAAGCCTTCTGAAAGATAGCTCTTGACTGCGCCTTTGCGCCATTCATCGGTTGTGAGGTACATATAATCCGCATCCTGTGCGGCAAGCTTTTTAACAGCGGTGTTGTTAAGATATTTGCCAAGACCTTTGCCTCTGAATTCAGTCTTGATGCCGACCATATGAACCTGACCCTCTTTTTCTTCGGGGTGGTAAATGGCGGAAACCGTGCCGATGTGTTCGCCGTTGTAATCGAGGAAGAAGACGTCTTTTTCGGGAACACAATCGTCGACGGAAGCAACGCAATCGTCAAAAAATTCGGGTGCGGTGTCGTCGCCGACCAGACCGTTTTTGCAGCAGTCAACCCAGGCGGCTTTGTCCTCAATGCAATCTTTGTAGTTAACGATTGTATATCCTTCGGGGAGCTCAAGGTCTCTGACGGGAGTGCCTTTGAGCCAGTACATTTTAAGCTGTGCCATAGTGTTTCACCTTTTGTAATCGATTATTGTTATTTGGAAAAATTAAATATAAAAACGGAAAAACGGAGCTGTTAAAAAAACAGCTCCTGATTTTTCTGTTAATTATTCGCCCTTCATTTCAAGGAGTTTTGCAGTGCCGTCATAAACAGCCTGGCTTACCTTGATTGAGTCTGTGATAGCTGCAGCGATGTCATCTTCTGTTGCACCGAGTTCAATTGCATACTTGTTATCGATGAAGAGGTTACGTGCCATAATATCGGCAAGACCGTCAACGTCAATACCGCTTTCGATGCCCTTTTCGGCATATTCCTTTTTAACCTTGCCGAGACCCATTCTCATCATCCAAGCGGGAATGCTGAGAATCTTTCTGTTGTCGCCCATGCCTCTTGCGGCATAAACAATCTTGAGGAATTCCTTCCAGGTCTGGTTATACATTGAGATGGGCCAAGCTTTTGCGCCCTTTGACTTTTCAGCTGCGCCAACAATAACTTCGCCGACCTGACGAACCGTAAGCATAGCTGTGCCGCCGCCGGGATACATTGTAAGGGGAAGCTTATCCATCATCTTGATCTGTTCAATGAGGATAACCCAAACGGGCTTTCTGCCGGGCTGTGTGCCGAAGATGTAGGGAAGCTCAAGAACTGCTACGTCGAAGTTTTCATCAGCAAAGGAGAATGCAACTTCTTCCTGGTCGATACGGCTTCTGATGTAAGGATGCTTTTTGGTGAGTTCCATTTCGGGCCATTCTTTTGCTGCATATGAGAAATATGAGCCGAGAATAACGGCGTTCTTCATGCCGATTTCCTTGCAAAGGGGAAGAATTCTCTTGAGGGG